>NZ_JBEXLA010000025.1:37868-146366 GCF_040609715.1 Streptomyces sp. NPDC004610
ACCCTCTAGCCAACCCTCTCGCCGACTCCCTCGGCGTCCCTCTCCCCGACCCACTCGGCGTCCCTCTAGCCAACCCTCTCGCCGACTCCCTCGGCGTCCCTCTCCCCGACCCACTCGGCGTCCCTCTAGCCAACCCTCTCGCCGACTCCCTCGGCGCTCCTCTCCCCGACCCACTCGGCGTCCCGCTCGCCGACCCCTTCGTCCGCCCCCGCGCCGACCCCGCCCGGCCCCTCCGTGGGCCGGGCGTCCCCCAGTGCCCGGTCCAGGTCGGCCCACAGGTCGTTCACGTCCTCCAGGCCCACCGACAGCCGTAGCAGCCGGTCGCCGATCCCGGCGTCGCGGCGGTCGTCCGGGGCGACGACGCGGTGGCTGATGGACGCGGGGTGCTGGATGAGGGTGTCGACGCTGCCGAGGCTGACGGCGGGGGTGATCAGCCGGACGGCGGCGATCACGTCGTGCGGGTCGCCGTACGGCTCGAAGGCGATCATCGCGCCGCCGATCCGGGGGTAGCGCACCCGGGCGACGCGCGGGTCGGCGGCCAGGACCCGGGCGAGTTCGGCGGCGGTCGCGGAGGCGGCCCGGACCCGTACCGGCAGGGTCGACAGACCGCGCAGCAGCAGATAGCCGGCCAGCGGATGCAGCACCCCGCCGGTGGCGAACCGGATCCGGCGCAGCGCCCCGGCGAGTTCCTCGTCGCAGGCGACGACCCCGCCCAGTACGTCGCCGTGGCCGCCGAGGTACTTGGTGGCGGAGTGCAGCACGAGCCGGGCGCCCTGCTCCGCCGGGCGCTGGAGGACGGGCGTGGCGAAGGTGTTGTCGGCGAGCAGCGGCACCGATCCGCAGGCATGGGCGACGGCCCGCAGATCGATCTCGGCGAGGGTCGGATTGGCCGGGGTCTCGACCATGACCAGCCCGGTGTCCGGGCGCAGCGCGTCGGCGATCCCGGCCGGGTCGGTCCAGGTCACCTCGGTGCCGAGCAGCCCGGCGGTCAGCAGCTGGTCGCTGCACCCGTACAGCGGCCGGACGGCCACCACATGGCGCAGCCCGAGCGCGGCACGGGCGAGGAGGACGGCGGTCAGGGCGGCCATACCGCTGGCGAACGCGACGGCCGCCCCGGTGCCCTCCAGCCGGGCGAGGGCGGTCTCGAAGCGGGCGACGGTGGGATTGCCGAGGCGGCCGTAGACGGGCGGCCCGTCGGGGTCGGCGCCGGTGGCGGCGAACGCGTCGACACGATCGGCCTCGCCACGGCTGTCGTACGAGGGGTAGGTGGTGGACAGATCGATCGGCGGGGCGTGCAGTCCCTGCCGGGCGAGATCGTCTCGGCCGGCGTGTACGGCCTCGGTGGCCAGGGCTCTCGGTGGGGTGGGCATGTCCATGTGGGCAGCGTTGAGCACCGGCCAGTCCACGTGTTCGAAAGCCCGTGCTACGTTCGGCCGATGGCCCAGTCTGTCGTACTGGATCCGGTGGATCTCCGGTTGCTGCGGCTGCTCCAGAACGATGCCCGGACGACGTACCGCGATCTCGCCGCGCGCATCGGGGTGGCGCCGTCGACCTGTCTGGACCGGGTGGCCCGGCTGCGGCGGGCCGGGGTGATCCTCGGGCATCGGCTGCAACTGGATCCGGCCAAACTCGGGCGCGGTCTCCAGGCACTGCTGTCCGTGCAGGTCAGACCGCACCGGCGGGAGCTGGTGCGGGCGTTCGTGGATCAGGTGCGGGCGCTGCCGGAAGCGCTGACGGTGTTCCATCTGGCCGGTCCCGACGACTATCTGGTGCATGTCGCGGTCGTGGACATGGCAGATCTGCAACGGCTGGTGATGGACGAGTTCACCGCCCGGCGCGAGGTGGCCCGGGTCGAGACTCGGCTGATCTTCCAGCAGTGGGACTGCGGGCCGATTCTGCCCCCGGCGCAATCGGGGTGACGTCCGGCGGGCGGCCGTATGAGGATGGGCCGCATGTCACAGACGACCAAGAGCCCGCAGTTGCCCCGCGAGGTCGCCGACGCCTATGTCGACGCTCTCATCGCCCTCGACCCGGTCACCGGCACCTATCTCGGCGTCGCGGAGAGCTCACGCAGAATGCCCGACCTCTCCCCCGCCGGGCAGGAGGCGGTCGCGGCGCTGTCGCGGTCCACGCTGGCACTGCTGGACGAGGCCGAGCGGCAGCCCGGCGCGGACAGTGACATCGAGCGGCGCTGCGCCCGGCTGCTGCGTGAGCGGCTGACCGCCGAACTCGCCGTGCACGAGGCGGACGAGGGGCTGCGCCAGGCCGGCAATCTGGGCACGCCCCTGCACTCGGTGCGGGAGGTGTTCACCGTGACCCCGGCCGACACGGACGAGGACTGGGCGGCCATCGCCGAGCGGCTGCGCGCGGTGCCGGACGCCCTGGCCGGCTACCGCTCCGCCCTCCAGCTGGGCCTGGACCGCAAGCTGTACGCGGCCCCCCGGCCGACGGCCACCCTGATCGAGCAGCTCGGCGAGTGGGCGGACACCGACGGGGGCGGGCGCGGCTGGTTCGAGGACTTCGCCGCCGCCGGACCCGACGCCCTGCGCGCCGAACTGGACGAGGCGGCCCGCGCCGCCACCGCCGGTGTGGTCGCGCTGCGGGACTGGCTGCGCGAGGTGTACGCCCCGGCGATCGAGGGCGCCCCCAACACCGTCGGCCGGGAGCGCTACGCCCGCTGGGCCCGCTACTTCAACGGCACCGATCTCGATCTGGACGAGGCGTACGCGTACGGCTGGGCCGAGTACCACCGGCTGCTCGCCGAGATGAAGCGCGAGGCCGAGAAGATCCTGCCCGGCGCCGGGACGCCCTGGGTGGCGCTGGCCCATCTGGACGAGCACGGGCGGCACATCGAGGGTGTGGACGAGGTCCGCGACTGGCTCCAGGGGCTCATGGACCAGGCGATCGAGGCGCTCGACGGCACCCATTTCGAACTCGCCGAGCGGGTCCGCAAGGTCGAGTCGCGGATCGCCCCGCCCGGCAGCGCCGCCGCGCCCTACTACACCGCCCCCTCCGAGGACTTCTCCCGGCCCGGCCGCACCTGGCTGCCGACCATGGGGCAGACCCGGTTCCCGGTCTACGACCTGGTGTCGACCTGGTACCACGAGGGCGTGCCCGGCCATCACCTCCAGCTCGCCCAGTGGGCGCATGTCGCCGAGAACCTGTCCCGCTACCAGGCCACCCTGGGCGGGGTCAGCGCCAACGCCGAGGGCTGGGCCCTGTACGCGGAGCGGCTGATGGACGAGCTGGGCTTCCTCACGGACGCCGAGGAGCGGCTCGGCTATCTGGACGCCCAGATGATGCGGGCGACCCGGGTGATCGTGGACATCGGGATGCATCTGGAGCTGGAGATCCCGGCCGACTCGCCGTTCCACCCCGGTGAGCGGTGGACGCCCGAGCTGGCGCAGGAGTTCTTCGGCGCGCACAGCAGCCGTCCGGCGGACTTCGTGGAGAGCGAGCTGACCCGCTATCTGACGATCCCGGGCCAGGCCATCGGCTACAAGCTGGGCGAGCGCGCCTGGCTGCTGGGCCGCGAGAAGGCCCGCGAGCGGCACGGCGACGCGTTCGACCTGAAGGCGTGGCACATGGCGGCGCTGTCACAGGGGTCGCTGGGGCTGGACGACCTGGTGGACGAGCTGGCGCGGCTGTAGCGGGGCCGTAGCCCACGGGGGTCCCGGAGAGCGGCGGGCGCTTCAGTGCCCGCCGCTCTCCTTATTCCGGTTCACCGCCGGAACCCGCCCTCCGAGTCGATCACCTGCCCCGTGATCCAGCCCGCCTCGTCCGTGGCCAGCCAGGCGATGAGGCGGGCCGGGTCGTCCGGCATGCCCCAGCGCCCACCCGGGAAGCGGGCGGCGACGGCCTCGTAGTCCGCGCCGGTCAGATAGTCGGTGTCGACGGGGCCCGGATTGACCGTGTTCACGGTGATCCCCCGCTCGGCCAGCGTCGTGGACAGGGACCGGGTGACCGAGGCGAGGGCGCCCTTCTGGAGGCCGTAGGCGAGTTCGCCGGGCATTCCGCCCGCGATGTCCTGACCGGACGTCATCATCATGACCCGGCCGCCGTGGGGCCGCTCCGGCTGCCGGGCGAACGCCTGCACCAGCAGCAGGACCGAGCGGGTGTTCACGGCCCAGTGGTCGTCCAGGATCGTCGCGTCGATCTCGTCGAGGGTGCCGTCCCGGCCGCTGCGGGCGTGGTTGGCGACCAGGATGTCCAGCCGTCCGCCGAGCGCCCCGGCGGCGGTGGCGATCAGTTCGGCGGGCGCCTCGGGGTCGGCCAGGTCGCCGGGGCCGTGGGCGACGGTCGCGGCGGGGTCGCCGAGCGCCTCGCGCACGGACGCGGCCACATCCTCGGGCCGGTCGGCGCCCCAGGGGAGTTCGGCGTCGTGCGGCACATGGTGGTGCAGATAGACACTCGCGCCGTACGCCGCCAGCCGCCGGGCCACCGCGTGCCCGATCCCGCCGCGCCGGCTGGCGCCGGTGACGAGGGCGGTACGGCCGCGCAGCGGAAGCGGGTCGCGGCGGAGGGCTTCGGGGGTGGGGTGGGGAAGGAGGGGCATGACCGACCATCATGCGTACCTCCCGGAACCCCCGCATCCCCTTTTTCACCCCTCCGCCCCTCCTCCCCTCCCCGCCCCGCCCCTCAGCAGCCGCACGCCCCGTCCACCGGTGCCGTCAGCGGGTCCGCCGCCCGGCTCTCGCCGCCGTCCGCCGTCTCGTAGGCGAGGCCCTCCCGTACCCAGTACTCGAAGCCGCCGAGCATCTCCCGGACCCGGTAGCCGCGTTCGGCGAGGGCGAGGGCCGCGCGGATGGCGCCGTTGCAGCCGGGGCCCCAGCAGTAGGTCACCACCGGTACGGCCGGGTCCAGCAGCCGGGCGGCGAGGGCGGGGATCTGCGCGGTGGGCAGATGCAGGGCGCCGGGGACATGGCCCTGGTCCCAGGACGCCGTGGAGCGGGAGTCGAGGAGGACGAAGCCGGGTCCGCCGTCGGCGGCCAGCGCGGCGGCGACATCGGAGACATCGGTGTGGAAGGCGAGGCCGGCCCGGAAGTACGCGGCGGCCTCGGCGGGCGTGGCACCGGGGAGCTGGGTGATCGTCGTCATGCCGGAAAATCTACGGCGGCCGGACCGCCGGAAGAAGTAGAGATCCCCGGCGCTCTCCTTGTCCGGCCGTGGATTCCCCGGCATGCTCTCCCCATGACCACGGATTCCCCTTTCACCCCCGATGCGACCGACTGGCGCATCCTCGATGTCCTCCAGCGCGACGGACGGGCCAGCTTCGCCGAGCTGGCGCGGGCCGTGGCGATGTCGCCGAGCGCGGTCACCGAACGGGTGCGGCGGCTGGAGGAGACGGGCGTGATCCAGGGGTACGCGGCGGTCGTGGACCCGGACCGGCTGGGGCTGTCCCTGCTGGCGTTCGTCCGGCTGCGCTATCCGCACGGCAACTACAAGCCGTTCCACGATCTGGTGGCCGCCACCCCGGAGATCCTGGAGGCGCACCACGTCACCGGCGACGACTGCTTCATCATCAAGGTCGCCGCCCGTTCGATGCGGCATCTGGAGGAGGTGACGGGGCGGATCGCCGGGCTCGGGTCGGTGACCACGAGTGTCGTGTACTCCTCACCGCTGCCGCACCGCCCGATCAGCCACTGAGGGACCTGGCCCGCCGTCAGGTCCGCTGCCGCAGCACCGACCCCGACCGCCCCTTCACCACCTCCAGCTGGGCGTGCACCCGGCGCCGCAGATCGGCGACATGGCTGACGATCCCCACGCTGCGGTCCCGCTCGCGCAGCGAGTCCAGGACGTCGAGGACCTCGTCCAGGGTCTGATCGTCGAGGCTGCCGAAGCCCTCGTCGATGAAGAGGGTGTCGAGCCGGACCCCGCCCGCCTCGTCGGTGACGACATCCGCGAGGCCGAGGGCGAGCGCGAGGGAGGCGAAGAAGGTCTCGCCGCCGGACAGGGTGGCGGTGTCGCGCTCCCGTCCGGTCCAGGCGTCCACCACATGCAGCCCGAGCCCGCTGCGCCCGCGTCCGCTGCGGTCGTCGGAGTGGACCAGGGTGTAGCGGCCGGACGACATCCGGCGCAGCCGTACGGTCGCGGCGGCGGCGACCTGCTCCAGCCGGGCGGCGAGGACGTACGACTCCAGCCGCATCCGGCGTTCGTTGTCGGCGGCGGTGCCCGCGGTGAGGGCGGCCATCCGGGCGACCCGGTCGTACTCGGCGCGCAGCGGGCCCAGTCGGCGGACGGCGTCGGCGGCCCGCGCGGAGAGGGTGTCCAGCTCGGTGCGGCGCCGGGCGGCGGCGTCGCGGGCGGAGGCCGCGGCGCGGACCCGGCGGCCGGCGTCGGCGGCGGCCCGCTCGGCGCCGGCGAGGTCGGCGGGCGGCTGCTGGGCGGCGGTCGCGGTGGCGGTCTCGGCGAGCACCGCGCGGACGGCCGCCTCCTCGGCCCCCCAGGCGTCCAGCCGGTGCTGGAGGTCGCGGTGGGCGGCGGCGTCGAGCAGCGCGGCGGCGGCCTCGGCCGGGGTGTCGAAACCGGCGCGGAAGGCGGCGTCGGACAGCCGGGCGTCGGCGTCCTTGAGGCGCCGGGCGGTGTCCTCGGCGCCCCGGGCGGTGTCGGCGGCCTCGGTGAGCAGGGCGACCTGCCGCTCCAGCTGCGCGGCCCGCGCGGCGACGCTCGCGAAGGCACCGCGGGCCTGCGCCAACGTGTCCTCCAGCGCCCGGCGTTCGCGTTCGAGTCCGTCGCGGCGGGCGGTGCGGGAGGCGGCCCGCAGTTCGGCCTGCTGCCGGTCGGCGGTGCGGCGCCGGTGCTCCTGCTCGGCGTGGCGCAGCGTCTCGTGCGCGGTGTGCAGCCCGGACGCCTCCTCACGGGCCCGCGCGAAGTGCCGCTCCAGTTCCTCGGCCTCGGCGCCGAGCACCTCCACCGTGGTGTCCCCGGCCTCCGCGGAGGCCGCGGCGAGCGCCTCCCGTACGACGCCCAGGCGGCGTTCGTCGTCGGCGCGCTGCTCGTCGGCGCGCTGGTGGGTGTCCTGAGCGGTTTCCTCGGCCGCGCGGTCGACATGCCCGGCGACCTTGCGGGCGGGCGCGGGGTGTTCGGTGGCGCCGCAGACCGCGCAGGGAGCGCCGTCGGTGAGGTGCGCGGCGAGTTCGGCGGCGATGCCGGTCAGGCGCTGTTCCTTGAGGTCGAGCCAGTGGGCGCGGGCGTCGACGGCCCGCCGGGCGGAGTCGAGGGCCCGGCGCTGGGCGGACTCGGTGTCCCGGGCGAGCCGGTCGCGCTGTCTGGCCGCGGCCAGCCGCCGCCGGGCGGGTTCGCGCCGCTCGCCGAGTTGTTCGGCGCGGGTGGCGGCCTCCTGCGCGGTGTCGACGGCGGTCTGGAGGGTGGCGCGGTGGGTGTCCCAGCCGGTGAGCCAGGCGCCGGTCTCGGCGAGGACGTCGTCGTCGGCGCGTTCCTGGCGGTCCAGTCCGGCGCGTTCCCCGGTCAGTTCGGCGAGGCGGTCCTCTGCGTGGCGGGCGGCCTCCAGACCGCCGAGTTCCTCGGCGGCGCGGCGGGCGGCGGTGGCGAGGCCGGTGGGTCCGGCCCCGGCGAGGGCGGTGGGCAGCGGGTCCCGCGCGCGGGCCTCGGCGGCGCTCGACCGGCGGTGCTCGGCCTCGGCGGCGGCCCGCAGCTCCAGGGCGGGCGCGACGGCCTCCGCCTTGCGGGCGCGCTCCATCCGGGTGCGCGCCTCGCGGTGCGCCCCGGCCCGCTCTTCGAGCCGCCCGGCCCGCTCCCGCGCCTCCCCGAACCGCCGCTGCAACCGCGCCACTTCCCGTACGTCGTCCAGGGCGCGGTCGGCGGCGGCCTGGGCGGACTCGGCGGCGAGCAGGCCCGCGCGGGCGATGTCGAGCTGCTCCCGGGCGGTGGAGCGGGCGACGGCGGCGGCCCCGAGCACGGCCTCGGCGAGTCCGGGCTCACCGGGAGCGAGGGCGGGCAGCTCCATGGCGTCACCGGCGGCCTGCTGCATCCGGTGGGCGTCGGCGAGGAGTTCGGCGTCCCCGTCGCGGACGGCGGACTCGGTGGAGCGGCGGCGTTCGGCGAGCCGTTTCTCGACCTCGCCGAAGCGGTGGGTGTCGAAGAGGCGCCCCAGGAGCCTGCCCCGGGCCTCGGCGTCCGCGCGCAGGAACCGCGCGAAGTCGCCTTGCGGCAACAGCACGACCTGGCAGAACTGCTCCCGGCTCATCCCGAGGAGCTGGGTGATCTCCTCGCCGATCTCCTGGTGGGAGCGGCTGAGGTCGGTCCAGGCGCCCGCCTTGTGCTCGCGCAGCCAGGTCTGCGCCTTGTCGGTGGTGGTGCCCGCGCCGCCGCGCTTCTTGGGGCGGGCCCAGGGGGGCTGGCGGGTGATCTCCAGCCGCCGTCCGGCGACGGTCAGTTCGAGGGTGACGGAGGTGCGGGTGCCGGGTGCGGCGTGGTCGCTGCGCAGGGTGAGGCCCTGGCCGCTCTGCCGGGCGCCGGGGACGGTGCCGTACAGGGCGTAGCAGACGGCGTCCAGGACGGAGGTCTTCCCGGCGCCGGTCGGGCCGTGCAGCAGGAACAGCCCGGCGGCGGCGAGCGGGTCGAAGGCGACGCTCTGGGTGGCACCGAAGGGCCCGAAGGCGGTGAGATCGAGCCGGTGGAGCCTCATCGGGCGGTCTCCCGGAGGGTGTGGGCGGCACGGTCGGCTTTGAACCGGTGGAGGTGGAACCTCATCGGGCGGCCTCCCGGAGGGACTGGGCGGCTGAGACGGCCTCGAACCAACGGACGTGCAGCCTCATCGCACGGCCTCCCGCAGGGACCGGGCGGCACCGGCGGCCTCGAACCAACGGACGTGCAGCCTCATCGCGCCGTCTCCCGGAGGGTCTGGTCCGTGCGGACCGCGTCGAACGCGTCGCGCAGCACGGCGCGTTCGCGGTCGTCGGGTCCGGCGCCGCGCACATGGGCGACGAAGTCCTCGGCGATCTCCTGGTCGGTGCGGCCCGCGAGCCGCCGTGCGTAGGACACCTCGGGGTCCTCGGGCGGGCGGTCGGGGTCGAAGACCAGGGCGAGGGCGTGCGGGAAGCGTTCGATGAGGCGGGCCATGGGGTCGGCGGGGCGGACCGGGTCGGTGAGGGTGGCCTCGGTCCAGGACTCCTCGTGCGGGGTGAGCGCCGGGTCGGCGAGGAGGTCCTCCAGGGTGCCGCGCAGCCGGGCGAGGGGGCGGGGCACCGGGCAGTCGAGGCGCTCGGCGCCGATCGTGCCGTCGGCGGCGAGGTCGATCAGCCACATGCTCTTGCGGTGCTCCGCCTCGGAGAAGGAGTAGGCGAGCGGGGAGCCGGAGTAGCGCACGCGCGGGGTGAGGGTCTGGCAGCCGTGCAGATGGCCGAGGGCCACGTAGTCGACGCCGTCGAAGACCCCGGCGGGGACGGCGGCGACCCCGCCGACCGTGATGTCCCGTTCGCTGTCGCTGGCCCGGCCGCCGGTGACGAAGGCATGGGCGAGGACGACCGAGCGGGTGGAGTCGGGGCGGGTGGCGAGATCGGCGCGGACCCGGTCCATGGCGGCGGCGAGCACGGCCTCGTGGCCCGCCCTCTCCAGCGCGAACTCGTCCTTGACCAGGGCGGGTTCGAGATAGGGCAGCCCGTAGAAGGCGACCTCGCCGAACGCGTCGCCCAGGACGACGGGGGTGCCGCAGCCGGCCGGGTCGGTGCGCAGATGGATCCCGGCCCGGCCGATCAGGCGGGCGCCGACGCCGAGGCGCCGCGCGGAGTCGTGGTTCCCGGAGATCATCACCGTCGGCACGCCGAGTCCGGCCAGCCGGTGCAGGGCCTCGTCGAACAGTTCGACCGCGGCGAGCGGCGGCACCGCCCTGTCGTACACATCGCCCGCCACGACCACCGCGTCCACCGCCCGCTCCCGCGCGGTCGTCACGAGATGGTCGATGAAGGCGGCCTGGGCGTCGAGCATGTTCACCCGGTGGAAGGCCCGGCCCAGATGCCAGTCGGATGTGTGCAGAATTCTCAAGACACCGCTCCGGCCCGCACGTCTCCCCCAACCACAGTGCCGGCCCGGTGCCGGCGTTCTCGGCACCGACCACGCTAGCCCCTGCCGGTGCCCGGTCCCTCACGGACCTCACAGTCTGCCACCGGGCGCGGCGGCGCCGGCCCTCAGGTCCGGCAGGGCGGGGCGTAGTCGAGGCGGGGGAAGTGGCGGTCCCACTGGGCGCGGCCGATGGGGTCGGGGAAGCGGTCGCAGGCGTCGGCGAGGACCCGGTCGAGGTCGGTGTACCAGACCTGGACGCTGCGGTGGCTGGTCACGGTGAGGATGGTGCCGTCCGCCGTGAGATAGCGCACCTCCTTGACCGTTCCGCCGGGGTTGGTGAGATGGGCCACGGGGGCGGGGCGGGCGGGGTCGGTCAGGTCCCGGACGTTCACGACGCCGTCCACGCCGACGGTCACCGCCGAGCGGCCGTCGGAGGCGAAGGCGACCCCGGCGACGACATCGGCGTGCCGGGCCAGTTCGACCGGCTCGCGGTGGCCGGGGAGGGCGCCGAGGTCCCAGAGCAGTGCCGTGCGGTCGTCGCTGCCGCTGAGCAGGGTGCGGCCGTCGGGGGCGTAGGCGAGGGCGTCGACGAAGTGCTGGTGGCCCTTCAGGACGGCGACCGTGGTGGTGCGGTGGGGGTCGGTCACGTCCCAGACGCGGATGGTGCGGTCGTCGGAGCCGGAGGCGAGGGTGGTGCCGTCGGGGCTGAAGGCGACGGGTTTGACGTTGTCGGTGTGGCCGGTGAGGCGGGCGAGGGGGCGGGGGTGTGCCGGGTCGGTGGTGTCCCAGAGGCGGAGGGTGTGGTCGTAGCTGCTGGTGGCGGCGATCCGGCCGTCGGGGCGGACGGCGACGGCGTAGATGGCGTCGGTGTGCCCGGTGGGGCGGCTGGACAGCAGGGTGGGGCGGGTGGGGTCGGTGGTGTCCCAGAGCCAGAGGGTGTGGTCGGCGCGCGCGCCGATGAGGGTGTCGCCGTCGGGGGTGAACTCGATGAAGTTCCAGGTGGCTCCGGAGCCGTCGACGCTGCTGAGCCGGCGGGGGCGCCGGGGGTCCGCGAGGTCCCACAGATCGAGCCGGGCGCCGTCGGCCATGGCCAGGGTGCGGCCGTCGGGGGTGAGGGCGGGGGTCTGCCCGGTCGGCCGGGGCCCGCCCCCCGCGCGCGGGCCCGCGGTCGCGACGGACAGGGTGCTGAGCAGGGCGTTGCGCGTCCGCTCCTGCGGGGACAGCCGGTAGGCGGCCAGCGCGATCTGCGCGGCCAGCGCCGGATCGTGCGGGCTGAGCCGTACGGATGCCTCGGCGGCCCGCAGGACGACGGCCTCGTTGCGCTGGCGGGTGACGGTGCTCTCGGCGCGGACGGCGGCCCCGGCGGCGGTCACCGCGCAGACGAGGAGGACACCGAGGGCGCCGACCAGCCGGCGCAGTCTGCGCAGCCGGCGGCGGTCGCGGCGCAGGCTCTGCCGGGCCTCCGCCTCGCAGGCGTCGAGGAAGGCGCGCTCGCGGGCGGTGAGCGACGGCCGGGGCAGCTCGCGGACGGCGGCGAGGCGCACCCCGCGGTAGAGGCTGTCGGGGTCGTGGTCCAGGGACTCCCACAGGGTGGTGGCCTCGGTGAGGGCGCGGTGCAGGCGCTCCTGGTCGCGGTCCTCGTCCAGCCAGTCGCCGAGCCGGGTCCAGCAGCGGATGAGGGCCTCGTGGGCGATCTCGGCGTGGCCGCCGTCGACGGTCAGCAGCCGGGCGCGGGTGGCCTGTTCGAGGACGAGCGCGGTGTCGGGTCCGTCGTCCAGTTCCCGGCGCGGTACGGGGCGCTTGGTGTCCTCGGTGCCCTCGCCGAGGGCGATCAGCCGCAGGAACAGGCGCCGGGCGGCTGCCCGCTGGGGGTCGCTCAGGGCGGTGTGGAACGCCTCCGCGGTCTGGCTGAGGGCGCCCTCGACGCCACCGGCCGCGCGGTATCCGGCGAGGGTGAGGGCGTTGCCGCGACGGCGCCGCCAGGTCTCCAGCAGGGCGTGCGACAGCAGGGGCAGCGCGCCCGGCCGGCCGTGGGCGTCGGCCATGAGGGTCGTCAGCAGGGCGCTCTCCACGGTGAGGCGGGCGCGGGCGGCGGGCCCGACGATCGCCGCCCGCAGTTCCTCGGCGGTCATCGGCCCGACGGGGTGGTGGGCCCGGGGCAGCACCTCGACGAGGCCGGGCAGCCGGGTGCAGTGGGTGTAGAAGTCGGACCGTACGGCGAGGACGACCCGGGTGCGGCTGTCGGGGACCTGCGCCGCGTGGACGAGGGCGGCGACGAACCGCTCCCGTTCCCCGGCGTCCCGGCAGAGGGTGAACACCTCCTCGAACTGGTCCACCACGACGATCAGCTCCTCCGGCCCGCCGCCGCTCTCCGGCCGGGCGGCGAGGATCTGCCGCACCGCGCGGTGCAGGGTGCCCGGTTCGTCGGTGAGGCGGGCGCGCGGGGAATCGGGGGCGGCGCCGGTCCGGGCCGCGAGCCGGAGAGCGCATTCCTCCAGCGGATGCGGGCCGGGTGTGAACACCGGCGAGGAAACACCGGGAAAGGCGGGAAGAACTCCCGCCCGGAGAACGGAGGATTTCCCGGATCCGGACGCCCCGAACAGAACGAGCAGTCTTTTCTCCGCCAGATGTTCGACCAGCGCGGCGGTGAGTTTCTCCCGGCCGAAGAAATCAGCGGCGTCGGATTCCCCGAATGCGGCGAGACCGGCGTAGGGGGGCCGGGCGGCGCCCTCGGCGGCCTGCGCCGCGTCGACCGTCGCGGGGGTGGCCGGGGCGGCGCGGGCGTCGGCCGTCCGGCGCCACAGCTCCCGCCATTCCCGCTCGTCACCGCCGCAGGCCCGGACATAGGCGAGGGTGACGGCCAGGCTGGGCAACTGGCGGCCCGCGGCGGCCGAGGACAGGGTCGCGATCGAGTAGTGGGCGTCCCGCGCGAGGTCCCGGTAAGTGGGACGGCCGGCCTGCTCCCGCAGTGCCCGTAAGCGCGCGGCGAACGCGGACAGCGGACCGCCGGCCGGGTCCAGTGGGCGTTCTCCCCGTGGCACGCGCACCTGCTTTCTGCCACCTGCTTTCCGCCGGCCGCCCGGATTGTTCGGCATTTGTTTGTTCGGCGTCGAAGGGCCGGTGGTGAACAACAGATTAGCGGCTAGAAACGGTGCGTCGGGTCCCGCACCGAGGACCCGGAACGTCGCCTTTGACGCGACGAGAGAAAGCGAACGGAAAAGGAATCCTCATGAAGAAGCGCATGCTGACCGCGGCCCTCCTCGTCGGCGGGCTCACCCTGGCCGCCGGCCCCCTCGCCCATGCCACGCCGGAGGCCGCTCCCGCGCGGGCGGCGGACCAGCAGGGCATGATCTGCACGGTCACCGAGAACGGCGTCAACTTCCGGGGCGGTCCCGGCACGCAGTACCCGGTCCTGGGCCAGGTCAACGCGGGGCGGCAGCTCATCGAGCGCTCCCAGGACGGGAACTGGATCATGGGCGACGTGGTGAACGGCCGCAGCGGCGTCTGGATCCACTCCGCGTACCTCGACTGCCGTTAGCGGTGACGGCCCGTCAGTCCCGCGGGGTGCGGCCACCCGGTGCGCACCCCGCGTCAGACGTCCCCGTAGGTCTCCCCGCCCAGTTCGAGGGCGGCGGACCCGGCGGTGGTGTCGGCCAGCCAGGCGCGGAAGGCGGGGACATCGGCGTCCGGGAGGCCGACCTCGATGGTGACCTGCTCGCCGTAGCGCACCTCCCGTACGGTGCGGCCGGTGGCGAGCAGGTCGTTGTGCAGGCGTCCCGCGCGCTGGTGGCCGACGGTGACCGTGGCCAGCCGGAAGCGGCGCCGGGTGCGGGTGCCGAGGGCGTCGAGCGCCTCGCCGACCGCACCGCCGTAGGCGCGGATCAGACCGCCCGCGCCGAGTTTGACCCCGCCGTAGTAGCGGGTCACCACGGCGACGGCGTAGCGCATGTCGCGCCGCAGCAGCATCTGGAGCATGGGGACCCCGGCGGTGCCGCCGGGCTCGCCGTCGTCGCTGGCCTTCTGGACGGCGGCGTCCGCGCCGATGACATAGGCCCAGCAGTTGTGGGTGGCGTCCGCGTGCTCCTTGCGCACCCGCGCGATGACGGCCTGGGCCTCCTGCTCGGTGGCCGCGGGGGCGAGCGCGCACAGAAAGCGGGAGCGGTTGACCTCGGTCTCGTGCACACCCGCGCGGGCCACTGTGCGGTACTCGTCCGGCATCCGCCCAGCCTATGCGCGCCCTGGGGGGCGGTTCCCGGTGGCCCTCCTAGGTAGGCGTACTCATGTGCGAGCGGGGTTGGGGCGGGAGGCTGGTCGCGTCAGGTGCGGCGGTCGGGGCGGTCGGGGCAGGCGCGGCGGTCGCGGAAGGCGCGGCGGTCAGGGCGGTCGGGGGATGGAGGGGCCATGGCGAGTGCGGGGCGGGCTGAGGGAGCCGTGACGGCTGAGGGAGCCGTGACGGCTGAGGGGGCCGTGACGGCTTCGGGGCGGCGGCGCGGGCCGTCCGGTGGGGCGCAGGCGGCGGCCTGTGCGGCGCTGCTGCCGCTCGATGCGCTGCTCATCGCCTGGCTGTGGCTGCGCTGGGGCATCACCGGCTGGGGCGACGCCTACGACCCGGACAACCCGGCAGAGGCGCCCCGGCTGGCCCGGCAGGCGATGTGGATCCTGCTCGGCGGCGCGGGCCTCACCGGCGGCGGCCTGCTCGCCCTGCGGTGGCGGGCCCCCGGGGTGCTGCAACTGATCGTGCTAGGCGGGGCGGGGGCGTTGGCGGCGGGGTTCGCCGGGACGGGTTAGCGCGCCGTACTCTCCTCGGCGCTGATGCTCTGTCTCGCCGCCGATGCCCTGCCTCGGGGCCGATGCCCTGTCTCGGCGCCGGTGCCCTGCCGCGGCGCCGATGCCCTGCCTCGCCACTCACGCCCTGCCCCGCCGCGGCCCGCCAGGGCGTGACCGCCCACACCCTTACGCGGCCTTCTTCTTCCGCCCCCGTGGCACCAGGACCGCCGTCAGCAGCGCGGCGCCTGGGCCGAGGGCCTCCCAGGTGGGCCCGTACCAGGTCAGGACGGCTATCGCGGACGTGGGGAACTTCTCCCGGACCTGGTCCAGGGTGCCGTCCAGGCCGTCCCCGGCGAGGTGCAGCACCAGGTCCTCCAGACCGGGGTTGTGCCCGACCAGGAGCAGGGTCTCCACCCGGGGCCGGGTCTCGCGCACGACGGCCAGCAGCTCGGGTATCTCCGCCCCGTAGACGCGCGCGTCATGGTGGACCGGCGGCGGGGTGCCCCACTGCGCGGACGCCAGCTCCCAGGTCTGGCGGGCGCGGACGGCGGTGGAGCACAGGGCGAGGTCGGGCAGCAGATCGGCCTCGGCGAGGGCGTGCCCGGCGGCGGGCGCGTCCCGGCGGCCCCGGGGTGCCAGGGGCCGGTCGTGGTCGGGGACGCCGTCCGGCCAGGCCGACTTGGCGTGCCGCAGCACCACCAGCCGCCGCAGCGGGCCCGCACCCGCCCGGCGGGTCACGCCTGCGCCCCCACATCGCGGGTGAGTTCCACGCCGAGCAGCCGGTCGGCGTAGGCGAAGGTCTCGAAGCGGGCCCCGTCGGGGACACCGGGGTCGTCCGCGACCCCGCGCAGGACGTCCAGGACACCGGGCACGTCCAGATCGTCCTCCCAGGCCGCGCGGAGCCGGTTGCGTACGTCGGCGGGGATCGGCCGGGACGGGGTGCGGGCCCAGTCGGCGACCGCGCGGCGCCAGCCGGAGAGGGTGCCCCGGGCGGTGTCCAGCGCGGCGGGGTCCACGCGCGCGGGACGGTCGTGCCGGACGGAGACCAGGGCGAGCCGCAGGGCGGCGGGGTCGGTGCCGGGCGGGGGCCCCGTCACCGGGTCCACCGGCGCCACGCCGACGAGCGCGCCCTCGGCGGTGCCGCCCGCCGGTCCCTCCCCCGCCGCGACGTGTATCACCTGGGCCGCGCCGAGGGCCTGCCCCACGTCCCGGCTCTCCTCGAACGGCCGGACGCCGAGCGCGGCGGCGTCCGCGCGCAGTTCCGTCTGGTCGGCCGCGCCGCCCAGCTGCGCCCACACCGGCGTACCGCCCAGCTCCAGGGCACGGACGAGGACGTCGGCGACCAGCAGCACCCGCAGGGCGGTGGTGTCGTGTCCGTCGGCATGGACCTCGACGCGGGTCAGTCCCCGGCGGACCGGGGCGGCGTCGGCGGGATGGCCCGTACGGGCGTCGATGATGCGCAGCACGGCCCGAGCGTAGGCCCCAAAGCCGCGATAGGCAGGCATGTCATGAGGCATCCGGACACCTTGGCGCGGAAAAGCGGTCCGGGACGGCTGATGCGCGACGGTGGGAATCTCCACGGAGTGCCGCACGTTCACTCCACAGACGCGCGATCACAGGCGCGGGGCAAGAGCTGTGTGGGCGACGGGATGTCTGGGAGGCCGGCGGTGTACGGCGACGATGCGACCATCCGCAAGATCCTGACCGAGTCGGGCGACAC
Source organism: Streptomyces sp. NPDC004610 (assembly GCF_040609715.1). NCBI lineage: Bacteria > Bacillati > Actinomycetota > Actinomycetes > Kitasatosporales > Streptomycetaceae > Streptomyces > Streptomyces sp. NPDC004610. The sequence continues at coordinate 54,376 of NZ_JBEXLA010000025.1, forward strand.
CTGGGCGGTGGTGGGCCTGTCCTCGAACCCGTCCCGGGCGGCGTACGGGGTCGCCCAGGTGCTCCAGCGGTTCGGCAAGCGGGTCGTCCCGGTCCATCCCAAGGCGGAGACGGTCCATGGTGAGCGGGGCTACGCCTCGCTGGCCGACATCCCCTTCGCGGTGGACGTGGTCGATGTCTTCGTCAACAGCGACCTGGCGGGCGCGGTGGCCGACGAGGCCGTGGCGAAGGGCGCCAAGGCGGTCTGGTTCCAGCTCGGGGTGATCGACGAGGCGGCGTACGAGCGGACGCGCGCGGCGGGCGTCGACATGGTGATGGACCACTGCCCCGCGATCGAGATACCCCGCCTGGGCTGACCCGGCACGGGCTGCCCTCGGGCGGACGCCACCGGCCCCGAGCGAGGCCATCGCCCTCAAGCGGCTCCGGTCACGACAGGGCGCCACCCCGGCCGACCCCGACGACGCCTCAAGCGACCCCCAACCCCTCCAGCACCACCGCGCCCGGCAGCTCGGCGAACGCCTTGCCCGGCACCAGCAGCTTCCCGCGCCGCCGCCCGCTGCCGACGAGGACGTACGGCAGGTCCACCACCGCGGAGTCGACCAGCACCGGCCAGTCGGCGGGCAGACCGATCGGGGTGATGCCGCCGTACTCCATGCCGCTCTCCCCGGTCGCGGTGTCCATCGCGGCGAAGGACGCCTTGCGGGCGCCGAGCTGCCTGCGGACGGCGCCATTGACGTCGACGCGGGTGGTGGAGAGGACGACACAGGCCGCGAGGGTGGTCTCGCCGCCGCGCTTCCCGGCCACGACGACACAGTTCGCGGACTGTTCGAGGAGTTCCTGCCCGTAGTGCTGGACGAAGACGGCGGTGTCGGCCCACTGCGGGTCGGTCTCGACATAGACGAGCTGCTCGGCCGGGACGCTGCCGGTCCAGTCGCGGACGGCGGCGGCGACCGGGGCGATCAGGTCGGCGAGGGCGTCGGGGGCGGGGGTGGCCTGGTCGAAGTGTCCGATGGGTGCGCGCATCCGGGCACGCTAACAGGCGCTCCGACGGCCCCGGGCAGGCGTCCCGGCCCACGGACGGTGGCTAGCCCCAAGGCCGTCGACTCACCCCACAGGCGGCACGGACACCGCCATCACCATGCGCATCGGGACATCCCCCGTGTTGCCGTAGACATGGGCCGCGTTGGCCTCGAACGCGGCGCTGGCGCCTGCCGGGACGCGGTGGTCGGTGCCGTCGACGGTGAGGGTCAGCGCGCCCTCGATGACATGGACCAGCTCGACCGTGCCGGTGGGGTGCGGGTCGGAGGGGCTGGACTCGCCCGGCATCAGCCGCCACTCCCACAGTTCCAGCGGCCCGGGGGCCTCCGTCCCGGCGAGCAGCAGGTTGTAGCTGCCGGCGTCGGTGTGCCAGAGCCGTACGGCCTGGTCGGCGGGGACGATCCGGACCTTGGGGCCCTGCTCGTAGTCGAGGAGGGTGGTGATGCTGATGCCGAGCGCGTCGCCGATCTTGACGACGGTGCCGAGGCTGGGGTTGGTGCGGGCCTGCTCGATCTGGATCAGCATGCCCCGGCTGACGCCCGAGCGGGCGGCGAGCACATCGAGGGTGAAGCCGCGCACCGCGCGCCAGTGCTTCACGGTGCGCGCCAGCGACTGGGTCAGCAGTTCGAGGTCCGACACATTCCACCCAACATCGACATCCAGACCGGCGGCGTCCACCGGCGGCGGCACACCCACCGCACTACGGTGCGCTGCACCCGATTGTTCACCGCACTGTACTGCGCGGCACGACCCGGGTTCGGTCGGCGTCGGTCCTGGCGAGGCGCTCGCCGTCGGCTCGGTCGGCGTCGGACCTGGCCTTCAGTCGGCGTCGAGCCGGGCGAGGCCCTCGTCGTCCAGGTCCGCGAGCCGCGCCGCCGCCGCGTCGTCCAGCCCGGACACCGCGAGCAGTTGCTCGGAGGTCACCCCGTCCGGGATCGGCACCGGGGCCGGGGTCCGCAGCGGCGGCTGCCAGCCCTCGGCGGGGGTCCAGCGCCGTACGACCCGGGCGGGGGCGCCCGCGGCGACCGCGTGGTCGGGGACCGTGCCGCGCACCACCGCGCCGGCCGCGACGACCACGTTCCGCCCGATCCGGGCGCCCGGCAGGATCACCGCGCCGGTGCCGATCCAGCAGCCGGGGCCGATCTCGACCGGCTCCATGCGCGGCCACTGCTTGCCGATGGGCTGGTGCGGATCGTCGTAGGAGTGGTTGGTGGAGGTGACATAGACATACGGGCCGAAGTAGCAGTCGCTGCCGATGGTGACCGTGGTGTCGGCGATGACATGGCTGCCGCGGCCGAGGACGACGCCGTCGCCGATGCGCAGGATCGGGTCGGGGCCGAGATCGAGGTCGGGCATCAGCCCGGCGGTCAGGGTGACCTGTTCGCCGACGATGCAGTGGGCGCCGAGCCGGATCCAGGGCTCGCCGAAGACCGTGCCGAGCGGGAAGGCCAGTCTGGTACCGGTTCCTATCGCGCCGAAGCGGAAGCGGCCCGGCTGCTCGGCCGTCACGGAGCCGGTGCGCTGCACCCAGGCCCAGCCCGAGTGCACGGCGCGCTGCGCCATCCGGCGCCGCCAGGACGAGAACGTGTTCTTGCGTTTCGCCACGGGCTCACGTTACTCAGCGGGAGGGCCGGTCCGTGGGCGGGTGGCCTGTGATCTTCGCCCTACCGGGTGACGTACGGTGCTGAGCGGAACCCACCGGCACGGGCAGTACTTCCCAGGGAGACGGTATGACGCAGCAGGCGCTGATCACCGGTATCGGCGGCAGGGAGCCGCGGATCGATCCGACGGCGTTCGTGGCACCCACGGCCGCGATCATCGGGGACGTGACGCTCCACGCGGGGGCGAGTGTCTGGTACGGGGCGGTGCTGCGCGGCGATGTGGAGCGGATCTCCGTGGGCGCCGGCAGCAATGTCCAGGACAACTGCACCCTGCACGCCGACCCCGGCTTCCCGGTGACGGTCGGCGAGCGGGTGTCCATCGGCCACAACGCGGTGGTGCACGGCGCGACCGTGGAGGACGACTGTCTGATCGGCATGGGCGCCACTGTCCTCAACGGCGCCGTCATCGGCAAGGGTTCCCTGGTCGCCGCCCAGGCCCTGGTCCCGCAGGGGCTGCGCGTCCCGCCGGGGTCCCTGGTGGCGGGCGTACCGGCGAAGATCCGCCGCGAGCTGACGGACGAGGAACGCGAGGGCCTGACCCTGAACAGCACGCTCTACACGGAACTGGGCAAGGCGCACGGCGAACTGCACTAGGGCATATCCGACATGTCACGCCCGCCCCGCGTCGGCACTCGACGCGGAGCGAACTGCACTAACCCCCCTCGTCGGCACTCGGCACGGAGCGAACTGCACCAGCCCCCCCCTCGCCGGTACTCGGCGCGGAGCGCACTGCACCAGCCCCCCTCGTCCGTGCTCGGCGCGGAGCGATCTCCACCTCCGCCCGCAGCGCCAACTCCCCCGAGGACGCCCCGACCCACACCGTCCGCCGCCCGGTCCCCAGCACCCAGCCGTGCCGCTCCGGGTCCCAGGACGACAGCGTGCGTCCGGCGATCCGGACGGTCACCTCGCGCCGCTCGCCCGGCCCGAGGCTCAGCCGCCGGTACCCCGCCAGCACCCGCACCGGCTGCTCCAGGCGCAGCTCCGGCGAGGGCCCCAGATACACCTGCGGCACGGCGATCCCGCTCCGGCCCCCCGTGTTGCGCACGGCGAAGCGGACCTCGGCCCCCTCCGGTGCAGGGCGGGCCCGGAGCCCCTCGTAGGCGAAGGAGGTGTACGACCTGCCGTGCCCGAAGGGGAACAGCGGGCGCACACCCCGCGCGTCGTACCAGCGGTGGCCGAGGTGGACGCCCTCGGAGTACTCCAGGACGCCGTTCTCACCGGGGTAGCGGCGGGCGTCGGCGGCGACGGGGTGGTGGTCGTCGTCGGCCGGGAAGGTCTGGGTGAGCCGGCCTCCGGGGTCGCAGTCGCCGTAGAGCACGGCGGTGGTCGCGGCGGCGCCCTCCTGGCCCGGGTAGTACATCTGGAGCACCGCGCCGGTCCGGGCCAGCCAGGGCATCGCGGTCGCGGAGGAGGTGTTGAGGACGACGGTGGTGTGCGGGTTGGCGGCGGTCACCGCCTCGATCAGCCGGTCCTGGCCACCGGGCAGGGAGAGGCTCGTACGGTCCTGGCCCTCGGTGGCGTCCTCGTGGGCGAACAGCACCACCCGGTCGGCCTCGCGGGCGATCCGTACGGCGTCGGCCACGTCCTCACGGCGGGTCGTGCCGCTGATCCGGCGCAGCCGGAAGGCGAGCCCGGCGGTGCCGCCCTCGGCGGTGATGCCCAGCCGGTGGGTGCCCGGGGTGAGGGCGCGGGTGGCGCGGCGGACACCGAGCCCGTCGGGGGCGGCGGTGGTCAGACCGCCCATGAAGTACTCGCCGTGGTCGGGGAGCTGGGGGAAGAGTTCCGTGCCGTCGAGGCGGACGGAGGGGCGGCGGGCGGGGTCGCCGGAGAAGTGCAGGACGAAGGTCCACTCGTCGGGCGCGTCCAGGGTGAACGTGCCGTCGTAGGTCCAGGTCCGTCCGGCGGCCACCGTGCGGTGCTCGGCGGCGAGGGCGGGGGTGAGCAGGACGGTGGGCAGCGGCTTGCCGAAGAGGTCCTCGCCGATGGCGTGGGTGACCGAGGCGGCCCGCGCCTTCAGGGCGTCCAGCGGGCTGACGGCCCGGTCGGGCACGACATGGGCGCTGCCGCCGCCGCTGATGAAGGGGTGGGACGCGGAGGCGCCGATCACCGCGAGCCGGGCGCTCCCGTCGAGCGGGAGCGTGCCACGGGCGTTGTGCAGCAGGGTGGCACCGGCCTTGGCGATCTCCAGGGCGACGGCCGCGCCCGCCGCCGGATCGCGCTCGGGCCGGGGCGGGGCGCTCCCGTCGAGCAGCCCGAACCGTTCCATCACCCCGAGCAGCCGCCCGACCGAGGCATCGACCAGCGTCTCGGGCACCCGTCCGTCGCGGACCGCCGTCGCGAGGGCCGCCCCGAAGTAGCGGCCGTCGGGCATCTCCATGTCGAGCCCGGCGGCGATCGACGCGACGGTGCTCCGCGCGGCCGACCAGTCGGTCATCACCCACCCCTCGAACCCCCACCGCTCGCGCAGGATCCCGGTGAGCAGAACCGGGTTCTCGCAGGCGAAGACCCCGTTCACCTTGTTGTACGCGCCCATCACCGCGCCGGTACCGGCCTTGACGGCGGCCTCGAAGGCCCGTAGCTCGACCTCGTGCAGGGTCCGCTCGTCCACCCGGACATCGACCGTCATACGGTCCTTCTCCTGGTTGTTCAGGGCGAAGTGCTTGACGGTCGCGATCAGTCCGGCGTCCTGGACGCCCTGGATCTCGGCGGCGACGAGATCGGCGGCGAGCAGCGGATCCTCCCCGAACGTCTCGAAGTTGCGGCCCGCGTAGGGGGTGCGGATCAGGTTCACCATCGGGGACAGCAGCACATCCTGGCCGAGGGCACGGCCCTCCCGCCCGATGACCTCGCCGTAGCGCCGGGCGAGCGCCGGATCGAAGGCCGCCGCCAGCAGCACGGGGGCGGGCAGCGCGGTGGCGTGCCGGGCGACCCGGACCCCGGCGGGTCCGTCGGCCAGCCGCAGGGGCGGGATGCCGAGCCGTTTCACCCCGGGGACGTAGCCCGCCTGGCCGAGCGGGGCGGGGTCGGTGGCGCCGTGCAGCAGGGAGATCTTCTCGTCGAGGGTGAGCAGGTCGAGCAGTTCCCCGGCCCGGCGCCCGGCTCCGGCCGCACCGGACCGGGCCGCCGTCGCCGAGTGCGCGCCGGGGCTCCGTGCGCCCGCCGCCCGTACGGTGGAGGCGTGCGCGCCGGTGGCCGCCGCGACGACGGCGAGGGCACCGCCCAGCAGCCGCAGGGCGAAACGTCGGGGAACGGTGTCGGTCATGAGCACACTGTGCGACAGCGCGGGGTGACGGACCGTCAGGCGGGGGCGTGCGGCGCGGCGGGTGCCGGCCGCCTCCGTTCCCGACTTCGGGTCGTCGTCCCGGTCATGCGCCCGTCCCGGCGCGGCCGGCCCCCTCCGTTCCCGACTTCGTACTAGCGGCCCGGCCGCAGCGTCCACACCACCGTCATCTCCGTGGTGACCGCCCCGTCCTCGCGCCGGATCTCCACGGCGACCGGGAACTCGGGGCGCTCCCCGGCGTCCAGTTCGGCGACGATCTCGGCGATCGGGCGGCCGAGGGTGGCCGTGGCGGTCACCGGGCCCAGCGCGATCTTGCGGAAGTCGATCTCCGCGTGCACGGGCAGCGGCACGGCCCGCGACAACTGGTCACCGAAGGCGGCCAGTACGACGGCCCCGCTGGCGGACTCGCCGAGGGTGAACATCGCGCCCGCGTGGGGCCCGCCGACATGGTTGCGATACTCCTCCTGATCCGGCAGGACCAGCACCGCCTTCTCCGGAGTGGTCTCCAGGTAGGCGAGATTCAGGGTCCGCACCATCGGCACCGTGGCGGCGAGCAACTCGCCGATCGTCATCTGGTCAGCGCTCATGAGGGTCATGTTACCCATGGGTAGTGGAAAGGTCGTCGGAGCGGCATAGGGGGGAGGCTCAGGAAGCGCCCGCGATGCCGCTTCGGTACGGCACTGACGATGGGCGGTGACCCCATCGTGTCCGGTCCGCACTAGGGTTACCGCACATGTGGCCAGGACAGCAGCCGCCAGGGGGCGAGCAGAACCCGCAGCAGGGGCACCCGGAACAGGGACACCCGCAGCAGAATCAGCCGCAGGACACTCCCCCGCCGGGCGCTCCGCAACAGAACCCGTACCAGCAACCGGGCGCTCCGCAGCCCGACCCGCACCCGCAACCCGGCGCTCCCCAGCCCGGCACCCCCCAGCCCAACCCGTACCAGCAGCCCGGCTACCAGCAGCCGAACCCGTACCAGCAACCGGGCTACCAGCAGACCCCGCAGACCCCGTACCCGCAGCAACCGCACCAGTCACACCAACCGCAGCAGCCCGCCCAGCCCGCGCAGCAGCAACCGCACTGGACCGTGCCCACCCCGGTCGGTACCCCGCAGCCGCCGTCCGGCGGGGGCGGGAACCGGACCAAGCTGGTCGCCATCGTCGCCGCCACGGCCGTGGTGATCGCGGCCGGTGTCACCGGCTTCCTGGTCCTGGGCAGCGACCAGGACGCCAGCAAGGACCCGGCCGACGCGGGCGGACCCGAGGCGAGCCGGTCCGCGACCCAGGAACCGGCCGAGTCGCCGAGCGCCCAGGAGAACCCGCGCGGCACGGAGAGCGAGGAGCCGACCGTGCCCGGCTGGAAGGTCGTGGTGAACCCCAAGTGGGGCATCGCCTTCGACGTACCGGCCGACTGGGAGGTGCAGTCGCCGACCCTGAGCATCGGGTTCGAGGAGTCGGACTCGGACGACTTCAAGCCGCTCATCACCATGGCCGGCACGGCGCTGTACCAGTCCAAGTGGTGCACCAGCGACGACAACAAGGACGGCACCACCGAGGACACCTCGCTCGGCGCGGTCGGCACCAAGGGCGCGGACGGCGCGAAGAACACCGACGAGGTCGCCATCAACAATGTGTCCTGGTGGGTGTTCGGCGGCTACACCCAGCCCGACCGCAAGAGCGTGCAGAGCCCCGACAAGGCCGAGCCGTTCACCACCGACTCGGGCATCCAGGGCTCCATCGCCTGGGCGCGGTCCACCGACACCCCGCAGAAGGGCAAGTGCGCCAGCGACGGCAAGGCCCTCACCTTCGGCTTCAAGAACTCCAGCAATGACTTCGTGTCCTGGAACTTCTACGGCGCCAAGGGGGTTCAGGACGAGATCCCGGACGACGATGTCCTGAAGATCCTCAAGACGGTACGGCTGCACGGAGAGCCGACGGGCGGCTGACCCGGACCACTCCGGGAAGTGCCGGAAGGTTCCGGAAAGTGCCGGGAGGTTACGGAAAGTCCGGCAAGGGGTTTGGCAAGGGGGACCCGGGCCGGAGATAGTCGGGCCGTGCAGACCCCCGCCACACCCCCCACCCCCACCGGCCGGCCGTCGTCCTCCCGCCGTCCCGCCTGGGCCGGCCGCAACTACACGCTGCTGACCGGCGCGGCCTTCATCACCAACCTCGGCAGTAACGGGGCGCTGATCGCCGCCGCGTTCGCCGTGCTGGAGGCGGGCGGCGACGGTGGGGACGTCGGGCTGGTGGCCGCCGCGCGCACCCTGCCGCTGGTGCTGTTCCTGCTGGTCGGCGGCGCGCTCGCGGACCGGGTGCCGCGCCACCGGGTGATGGTCGCGGCGAACGCCCTGAACTGTGTCTCGCAGGGCCTGTTCGCGCTGGTCGTGCTCACCGGACAGGCCCAGCTGTGGCACATGATGCTGCTGTCCGCGCTCGGCGGCACCGGCCAGGCGTTCTTCAGCCCGGCGGCCGAGGGCATGCTGCTGTCCAGCGTGGACGCCGAGCACGCCAGCCGGGCGTTCGCGATGTTCCGGATGGCGATGCACGGGGCGGCGCTCGGCGGGGCCGCGCTGGGCGGGGCGATGGTCGCCGCGCTGGGTCCCGGCTGGGTGCTGGCGGCGGACGCGGTGGCCTTCGCGCTGGCCGGGGCGCTGCGCTGGTTCCTGGACGTCAGTCATATCCCGGCACGGGAGCCGGGCGGCGGGCTGCTGTCCGATCTGCGGGAGGGCTGGGACGAGTTCATCGGACGGCCCTGGCTGTGGAGCGTCGTCGTCCAGTTCTCGATCGCGAACGCGGTGGTGGCCGCCGCCGACGGGGTCTACGGGCCGCTGGTCGCCCGCGATCATCTGGGCGGGGCCGGTCCCTGGGGTCTGGCGCTGGGCTTCTTCGGCGCGGGCACGGTCGCCGGGGCGCTGCTGATGATCCGCTGGAAACCCCGTCGGCTGCTGCTGGCCGGCACCCTCGGGGTCTTCCCGCTGGCGCTGCCCGCGGCGGCCCTCGCGGTACCGGCGTCGATCGGGGTGCTGTGCGCGGTGATGTTCCTGACCGGCGTCACCCTGGAGATCTTCGGGGTCTCCTGGATGACCGCGCTCCACCAGGAGATCCCGGAGCACAAGCTCTCCCGGGTCGCCGCCTACGACTGGTTCGGCTCGGTGTCCCTGGTGCCGCTGGCGACGGCGCTGGCTGGCCCGGCGGAGTCGGCCTTCGGCAGAACGGGCGCCCTGTGGGGCTGCGCGGCCCTGGTGATCGTGGTGACGGCCCTGGTCCTGTGCGTCCCGGAGGTACGGAGCCTGAAGCGGCGCACCACGCCGGTGACGACGTCGAAGCCCCCGGATCCCCACCAGCACTCGGAACCCCCCACGACCGGCCCAGCCCCACTCCCCTCACCTGACCCCGAATCACCCGACCCCGAACGCCCCCTCCGGCGGAACCGGTGAGGCGACCGCCTCCGCGTCCCCGACCGGTCGCGCCCCGCCGATGAAGTCCCGCAGCGCGGCCCCGTGTTCCACCCGCGCCGGAAAGGCGTCCGCGGCGGTGCGCCGGGCCAGCGCCGCCACATCGACGGGGTGACGCGACGCCACGACCACGGCGTTGCCGAACCGCCGCCCGCGCAGCACCCCCGGTTCGGCGATCATCACCAGCTCCCCGAACACCGTCGCGAGGTTGGCGAGTTGGGCGCGCAGAAACCCGAAGGGCGCCCCGTCCGCGAGGTTGGCGAGATACACGCCGCGCTCCCGGAGCACCCGGGCGACCGTCCGCGCGTACTCGACGGAGGTCAGCGACGCGGGCACCCGCGCTCCGCCGAAGACATCGCCGACGACCACGTCCGCACAGCCGTCGGGGGCGGATTCCAGCCACTCCCGGGCGTCCGCCGCGTATAGCTCGGCCCGGACCTCCGGGGGCAGCGGCAGTTGCTCGGTGACGAGGTCCAGCAGCCCGCCGTCCGCCTCGACCACGCGCTGCCGGGACCCTGGCCGGGTGACCGCCACATACCGGGGCAGCGTCAGCCCGCCCCCGCCCAGGTGCACGACGTCCTTCGCCCGGCCCGGCGCGTCCAGCACGTCCAGGGCGTGCCCGAGCCGCCGGGTGTACTCGAACTCCAGATGGGCGGGCGCGTCGAGATCGACGTAGGACTGCGGGGCCCCGTCGACGGTGAGCAGCCAGGCGCGGGGGCGGTCGACATCGGGCAGCAGCTTCACGGTGCCGTACTCGGTGACCCGGAGCACAGGGAGGGCGTCGTTCACTCTCCCATTGTGCGGAGGCGGCGTGGGGGGATCGCGCCCGGTCCCGACCGGCCCGCGATCCCCCCACGCACATCCCCCACGCACATCCCCCTCTCACCTCCCTCGGGAGGTCACCTCGGTCACAGCAGGGACGTCACCGTCCCCGCCCCCACCGTCCGGCCGCCCTCCCGGATGGCGAACCCGAGTCCGGCCTCCAGCGGTACGTCCCGGCCCAGCTCCACGGTCATGGTGACCGTGTCCCCGGGGCGGGCGACCCCGGCCTCGCCGAGGTCCACGTTCCCGACGACATCCGCGGTGCGGATGTAGAACTGCGGCCGGTACCCGGTGACCAGCGGTGTCGTCCGCCCGCCCTCGCGGGCCGACAGCACATACACCTGGGCGGTGAACCGCCGACTGGGCGCCACGCTGCCCGGCGCGGCGACGACATGCCCGCGTCGCACCGCGTCCCGGGGCACCCCGCGCAGCAGCAGCGCCACATTGTCCCCGGCCTGCGCCTCCGTCATGGGCTTGCCGAAGGTCTCCAGCCCGGTGACGACGGACTCCAGCTCCGCGCCGAGCACTTCCACCCGGTCGCCCATCCGGATCGTGCCGCGCTCGACGGCGCCGGTGACGACCGTGCCGCGCCCGGTGATGGTGAGCACGTTCTCCACCGGTAGCAGGAACGGGGCGTCGAGATACCGCTCGGGCAGCGGCACATAGGTGTCCACCGCGTCGAGCAGCGCCTCGACGGACGCGGTCCAGCGCGGGTCGCCCTCCAGCGCGCCGAGCCCGGAGACCCGTACGACCGGTACCGCGTCGCCCGGGTAGCCGTTGCGGGTGAGCAGGTCGCGGACCTCCAGCTCGACCAGGTCGGTCAGCTCCTCGTCGCCCGCGTCGGCCTTGTTGAGGGCGACGACGATGTGGTCGACGCCCACCTGCCGGGCGAGCAGGACGTGCTCGGCGGTCTGCGGCATGATCCCGTCCAGCGCGGACACCACCAGGATCGCCCCGTCGAGCTGGGCGGCGCCGGTGACCATGTTCTTGATGTAGTCGGCGTGGCCGGGCATGTCGACATGCGCGTAGTGCCGGGTGTCGGTCTCGTACTCGACGTGCGCGATGTTGATGGTGATGCCGCGGGCCGCCTCCTCCGGGGCGCGGTCGATCCGGTCGAAGGGCACGAAGGTGCCGGAGCCGTGCTCGGCGAGGACCTTGGTGATGGCGGCGGTGAGCGTGGTCTTGCCGTGGTCGACATGGCCCATGGTGCCGATGTTGAGATGCGGTTTGGTGCGGATGTACGCCGTCTTGGACATGGCGGTTCCTCGAAGCCTGATGAGACCCGGCAGGGCCTCAGGGAGGTGGAAGACGGGACCCCGGACTCCGGCCGACCCTCCCCCTGCGGGGTCCGCCGGTCGTTCCGGGGAGGGTCAGCTTCGGGCGCCGTCGACAGCGGCCAGAAGAACCTGGACGGCAGCCTTCGGAACATCCGCGGCGGCGGATGCGGCGAGAAGGAAGGCGTACCGGAACATAGGAGAGAGCATCGCCGACGGAGCCCCCGCGGTCGAACGATTTTCCCGGCCGGGCCGCCGGGAGGAACCGCCTCCCCCACCTACTCCCCGATGTTCTTGAGGGCCTCCCGGACCGAGAGCGGCGCGAACCGGTCCCGTTCCCGCGCCAGGAAGTCCCGTACGGCGTCCGGGTCGGTCTTGGCGTACTCGCGCAGCGCCCAGCCGATGGCCTTGCGGACGAAGAAGTCGGGGTGGCCGGAGCGGCGCAGGCAGTAGCCGAAGAGCCGCTCGGTGTCGGTCCGTTCCCGGTAGCGGAGCTGGTGGAGCAGGGCGGTGCGGGCGACCCAGAGGTCGTCGTCGGCGATCCAGCGGTCCATCTCGGCGCTGAGCCGGGGATCGGCGGCCACCAGGGCGCCCACGACATGGACGGCGAGCAGATCGACGGTGTCCCACCAGGAGCCGGTGGTGATCAGCCGCCGGGCCACCGGGAGGAAGGCGGAGGAGCAGCGCGCGGTGTGGCGGCGGAGGTAGTCGACGGCGAAGTACTGGTACTCGCGCTCGGGCAGCGCCCAGCACCGCAGGGCGACGGCGGTGCAGTCGGCCTCGCCGGGGCGGGGCGTCCCGGCCAGCACCGTGCGGGACAGCGCCCGCCGGACCGGTGTGGTGAGGCCGAGGAAGGGGGCGATGTCCTTCATGTACGCCCGCATGGCCACGGCCCGCCCCGGGTCGGCGGCGGCCGGGTAGACGGCGGTGAGCCGCTCCAGCAGGGTGTCCGCGAGCGCACTGCGCGGCACCGCGCCCGCGTCCGCGCGTCCGTCCTTCGCTCCGCCGCCCATGGACGAACGATACGGCGACAACGGTGCCCCCGCCCGGCCCCGATCCCGGTGCGGGACGCCGCTCCGCCGGACCGGTGCGTGAGCGACTGTGCCGCTTCTCACAAGTGGGCGAAGCGAACCAGCCATAGGACAATCGCGTATACAGACGTGACCCCTGTGGGATCGTGGACAAGGGCCTGCTTCCCCGGCACGCGTCCGCGACGCCCCCGCGCCATCGGGATCCCCGCCGTCGGGATCCCCGCTTTTCAGGATCCCCGTCCTCGGGGAACTCCGTCCTCGGGAAACTCCGGGAGTTCACTTGTTCGATGCCACCACCCGTTCTGGGGGCACCGGCACGGCCGCACCCCCGGCCGCGCCCACCGGACTCGCGCACACCACCGCCCTCCCCGCCGGTGCCGTGCCCCTGCGCCCCACCCTCGCCGTCCGCTGCGCCAGAGCGCTGCTCTCGCCCTGGGCCCGGTTCGCCCTGCTGGTCGCGCTGCTGGTGGGGGCGGGGGCGACCGTCCTGCTCTTCGAGCCGCAGCGGTTGCTGCGGGAGGGCTGGCCGCCCCAGCTCGGCGGGCTCCTCGCCGCGCTGGTCTTCGCCGCGGCGTACGGCCTGGTCACGGTGGCGTTCGTACCGCGCCCGCTGCTGAATCTGGCCGCGGGCGCGTTGTTCGGGTCGCAGGTGGGCATCGCCACGGCCGTGGCGGGTTCGGTGATCGGCGCCGCCCTCGCCTTCGGGCTGGGCCGGACGCTGGGCCAGGACGCGCTGCGCCCGCTGCTGCGGGGGCGGCTGCTGACCGCGGTCGACGGCCAGTTCAGCCGCCATGGCTTCCGCTCGATGCTGGCGGTACGGCTGTTCCCGGGTGTGCCGTTCTGGGCGGCGAACTACTGCGCCGCGGTGTCCCGGATGGGCTGGTTCCCGTTCCTGCTGGCGACGGCGCTGGGGTCGATCCCGAACACCGCCGCGTATGTCGTCGCCGGGGCGCGTGCCTCGGCACCCACCTCGCCCGCCTTTCTGATCGCCCTGGCCTGTATCGCCGTACCGGGCCTGGCGGGCGCGGTGATGGCCTGGCGCAAGCGCCACCATGTGCGGGGCCGCCCGGCGGCGAAGGACGGGACGGGGACGGGCGTGGCCCCGGTGTGCGCGAGGGCGGACGACCGGCAGGGGGGCTGAGCGGCAGCGCACAGCCGGACGGCTGGGGGGCTCAGAGGGCTTCCAGGATCATCGCGTTGGCGAGGCCGCCCGCCTCGCACATGGTCTGGAGGCCGTAGCGCGCCCCGCGCTCGCGCAGGGCGTGGACCAGCGTGGTGGTCAGCCGGGTCCCGCTGGCGCCCAGCGGATGCCCCAGGGCAATGGCACCCCCGTTGACATTGACCCTCCCCAGATCGGCGCCGGTCTCCTGCTGCCAGGTCAGGACGACACTGGCGAACGCCTCGTTGACCTCGAAGAGGTCGATGTCACCGAGGGTGAGCCCGGCCCGGCGCAGCACCTTCTCGGTGGCGGGGACGACCCCGGTGAGCATCAGGAGGGGGTCGGAGCCGGTGACGGCGAAGCTGTGCAGCCGGGCGAGCGGGCGCAGACCGAGCCGGGCGGCGGTGTCGCCGGACATGATCAGCACGGCGGAGGCGCCGTCGTTGATGGGGCTGGCGTTGCCTGCGGTGACGTTCCACTCGATCTGCGGGAAGCGCTCGGCGAAGCCGGGGTCGAGGTAGGCGGGGCGGAGCCCGGCGAGGATCTCGGGGGTGGTGCCGGGCCGTACGGACTCGTCCCGGGTGACGCCGTCCAGCGGAGCGACCTCCGCGTCGAACCGTCCGGCGGCCCACGCGTCGGCCGCCCGGCGGTGGGACTCGGCGGCGAAGGCGTCCATCCGTTCCCGGGTGAGGGACCACTTGGCGGCGATCAGCTCGGCGCTGATGCCCTGCGGTACGAGTCCCTCCGGGTAGCGGGCGGCGACACCGGGCCCGAAGGGATCGGCGCCGGGCGGCACGTTCGACCACATCGGCACGCGGCTCATGGACTCCACCCCGCAGGCGACGACGGCGTCGTACGCGCCCGACAGCACGCCCTGGGCGGCGAAGTGCACGGCCTGCTGGGAGGAGCCGCACTGCCGGTCGACGGTGGTGGCGGGGACGGTCTCCGGGAACCCGGCGGAGAGGACCGCGTACCGGGTGGTGTTCATGGCCTGCTCGCCGACCTGGTCGACGGTGCCGCCGATGACGTCGTCGATGAGCGCGGGGTCGATGCCGGAGCGCTGGACGAGGGTGCGCAGGGTGTGGGCGAGGAGTTCGACGGGGTGGAGGTGCGCGAGGGCACCGCCGGGGCGGCCCTTGCCGATGGGGGTGCGTACGGCTTCGACGACGACTGCGTCACGCATGGGCGGGCCTCCAGGGCCGGGCGGCGGCGACGCCTGCACCGCCCCCAGTGAGTAGGATTTCCCAACCCACCCTAGCCCTGCTGGTTGGAAAATCAAACCCTCACTACACTGACCCCATGGCCGCCCGAAAAGACGCCCGCCCCTGCTCCATCGCCGACGCGCTCGCGCTGGTCGGCGAGAAGTACTCGCTGCTCGTGCTGCGCGAGGTCTGCCTCGGCAACGGCCGGTTCGACCAGCTGGTACGGAACATCGGCGCCCCCCGCGACATCCTCGCCACCCGGCTGCGCCGCCTGGTGGACGCCGGGATCCTCACCAAGTGGGCGTACAGCGAGCGTCCGCAGCGGTTCGAGTACCGGCCGACGCAGGCGGGTCTGGAGCTGGAGCCGGTGCTGATGACCCTGATGGCGTGGGGCGACCGCCATCTGCGCCCCGACGGCGACCGGCCGATGATCATCGAGCACAGCTGCGGCCGGGAGCTGGTGCCGGAGGTGGTCTGCCGGGGGTGCGGCGAGCAGGTCCACCACGAGGATCTGAAGGCCCGGCCGCAGGTGGCGGGGTGGGGGGTGACGGGTCCGACGGCGGCGGCGTGAGGAGGGGGTGCGGGGCGGGGGCGTGAGGCAGGGGCGAGGGCGGCGGGGCGAGGGGCGAGGGCGCGGGGCCGTTGCGAACCGGGGGTGGAGTGGCAAGCGGGGTCCGGACGGACAACGGCCGTAAGGGCGAAGGGCGTACGAAGGCCCTGTGTGGGGCGTGTGCCGGGCGGGACGCTACGCTGCCTCCACCACACCTGATCACCCGCATGGGCGTGTGTCGGTGTGTCCGTCGCCCGTTGCACGATCGGCACTTGGACTCCCTACTTTCATGTCTTGGTTCGAATCACTCATCCTCGGACTCGTCCAGGGGCTGACCGAATTCCTTCCCGTGTCCTCCAGCGCGCATCTGCGGCTGACGGCGGCGTTCTCCGGCTGGGAGGACCCCGGGGCGGCCTTCACGGCGATCACGCAGATCGGCACGGAAGTCGCGGTGCTGATCTACTTCCGCAAGGACATCGGGCGGATCGTGCTCGCCTGGTGCCGCTCGCTCTACAGCAAGGAGTGGCGGCGGGACCATGACGCCCAGATGGGCTGGCTGGTGATCATCGGCTCGATCCCGATCGGTGTGCTCGGGGTGACGCTCAAGGACCAGATCGAGGGGCCGTTCCGGGATCTGCGGATCACGGCGACGATGCTGATCGTCGTCGGCATCATCATCGGCATCGCGGACCGGATGGCGGCGCGCGACGAGACGGGCGGGCGGCATCGCGCGCCCAAGCAGCGCAAGGGCCTCCAGGATCTCAACGCCAAGGACGGCCTTATCTTCGGCCTCTGCCAGGCGTGCGCCCTGATCCCCGGTGTCTCCCGCTCCGGCGCGACGATCACGGGTGGCCTCTTCATGGGCTACAACCGCGAGGCCGCCGCCCGCTACTCGTTCCTCCTCGCGATCCCGGCGGTGCTGGCGTCGGGCCTGTTCGAACTGAGCGACGCGATGGAGGGCGGGCATGTGACCTGGGGCCCGACCATCTTCGCGACGATTGTCGCGTTTGTAACGGGATATGCGGTTATCGCGTGGTTCATGAAGTACATCAGCACGAAGTCGTTCATGCCGTTCGTCTGGTACCGGATCGCGCTGGGGATCATCATCATTCTGCTGGTGATGACGGGTGTGCTGAGCCCGCATGCGGCGGAATCGGCGGGGTGAGAGGGCGCTGGGACCGTCCAGGACGGCACCGGCCTCTCCCAGCTCCAACTCGGCGAACGCATCGGCCGCGACAACAAGCCCATCTCCCGATGGGAGAACGCGGTCACCGAACCCGGCGTCACCGAACTGCCGCTGATCGCCGACGCGCTCGGCGTCCCTCTCGCTGATCTCGTGCGCTGAACGGTCGGCCTGCACCGTCCCGGTGTCCTGCCATGAGCGTGGACACCGGGACGGCACCAGCAGCCCTCCCGCCCCGAGTGCGACCCCGACGGTCGGGCGTCGGGCACCTCCCGCCCCCGCCGACCAGGGGGCGGGAGGTGGTCACGGTGCCGCCGCGTACTTCGCGGTGAGGTACGCGCCCCACAGTTCGGCGGCCGTCGGGCAGTCCGTGGAGCAGGTGCCGCAGTCCCGGCGGTGGGTCTCGTACGCGAGGTAGGCCCGCTGGGCGGGCGTGTGCTGGATGTCGGTCACGGCGCGCTGCTGGTGGCCGTCGCCGTACAGCTCCCAGCCGGTGCCGGTCACCGCGTGGTCCGGGAGCCGGCGGCGAGCGGGTGGTGCCGGTCGATGAGCACCGTCAGATCCGTGGCCCGGGATCCGTCGTGCTCGGCGATCGCCTGCGCGCGTTCGTGCATCAGACCGGCGCAGTGCCGGCAGTCGGGGGGTGGCAGGGGCAGCCCGAGGACGACCGGGGGTTCTTGGTGGCGGCGGCTCATACGGTCCTCCTCGCGGCTCGCATGAGGCGGCGGAGGGCGATGCCGGTGGGGCAGGCGATCGCGTCCTGGATACAGGGCCTGCACTGGGGGGCGTGGTCCATCAGGGCGCGGTAGGCGTGGGCTCCGGTGTGGGGGCGGCAGGCGCGGGGGAACCAGTGGCGCCCGTCGGTCTGCTGTTCGCCGAGGTTGATGGCCGTCATTGTGGTGAGGGGGGCCTCGCTCCGACCCCAGACGCAGACGGCGCCGCGCTCCTGGTCGGGCGTGAGCGCGGCCAGTGCGGGGAGGGCGAGCAGCGTCAGTACGTCGGCCGGGATGTCATGGGTGGTGCTCGTCACGGGGTCGCTCCCTCGGTCGGCCGGGCGGTACCGTGCGCCATGTCGACTCCTTCGTGGTCGGCCATGCCCCGGGACCGTGGCGGCGGTCGCCGGGGCCTCTTCCAGCCTGGGGGTCGATATCACGGCACCCGCATGTGACGACCGGCCACACCCGAGTCGTGCCGCGTATCACGGCCCTCCCTGACTCGCGCAAAGGACCGGAGACAGCCCCGCAGTGGAAGCAGGCCGGCCCGTGAAGGCGAGCGATGCTCACGCTGCGGCCGACAACCGTCGGAGGGAGCAGGGGCACCTCAGGCATCCCGGGTCCCGTCCCCATCTGCTCGGTCTTGCGCGTGAGACAGATGGTGGACCGTCCGGAAGGGCACAAGTACCCCGGTGCGGGGTACCCCGGTATCAGGTAGCGGCGCACCATTGCGCGAAGGCCGTCAGGTCATCCGCGCCCGCCCGCTTCAGCCGTCGCAGCGTCGCAGCGTCCTGCCGCACCCAAGGGTGCTCGCGGGTGTGCTGCGGCGCGATCTCCCTCGCAACCTTCAGCGCCTCGAACGCCGCGTCAGCACGGCCCGCCCAGAGCTGTGCGCGGGCCATCTCGATGGAGAACCCCGACCGACGCTCGGCAGGCAGCGACGTAGGCGGCCCCCACTCCCGGGCCACGTCCAGAGCCCGCCCTACGTGGTCGTTGCCGAGACTGACTGCGACCGAGACCTCGTGGATGCGGACGGAGTCCGGGCCGAACGCGGTGCCGAGGTAGATGTCCTCCTTCACTCCCCTGGCCAGCTTCCGCGCCTCGGACAGGTGGAGCGTGGCGGACTCTGCGTTCGCGGCGCGCCCTGCGATGACCGCCGCCCGCATATGCAGGGCTCCGCGTGATGCGGCTGACGGCACGTCGTCCGGGGCCGGTGACGAATCGATAGCCGCCTCCAGCGCGCGCAGGCCGACGGCATGGGCGCGAGCCGCGAAGAAGGTTTCCGTGCGCACGTAGGCGACGGACGACGCGAGCAGCGGGTCCCCGGCCTCCGGCACGGCCCACCGCATCAGCTCGATCATCCGTGCAGACAGGTCGCGGGCCCCGAACTTGTACGCGACCGCATCAGCGGAGCGGGCGGCACGGACGACCAGGGCAGACCAGTCGCTCCGCCCGGATGACTCGGAGTTGTGGCCACGCAGCAGCTCAGCGAGCAGAGCAGGAAGCCTCTGGGCGATCGGCGTGTAGCGCGCGGCCAGCCGCCAACCCTCAGCCTCCTCGACTGCCCTGTGCAGTGCGGAGAGTGGCCGTACCGGCCCGTCGTCGGGCCGGTCGTACGCGGCGATGGAGTCCGACAGGAACGGCAGCGCGTCATGCACCCGAGTCCGTGCGGCGTCCCGATCCGACAGCAGCTCGCTCGGGTCGACTCCGAGGGCGTCGGCGATCGCGTCCAGCACAGCGGCGCCTGCTCCGCGTTCCCCTCGCTCGATCTTGCGGATCGTGCCCAGCGCGACCCCGGCCGTGTCGGCCAGCTGACGCTGCGTCATCGGCGGGCGGCTGACGCTTCGGTAGTACGCGATCCGCTTGCCGACCTCACGCGAAGACATGCCGACCCCTTTGTCCGTTAAGGGCCACCGTATCGGTGTGTGGGGGTACGTCGGGGAGGGTCAGCGGGAGACGATGCTCGCCAGTTCGCCGAGGCTGCCGATGTGGTAGTCGGCTTGGGCAGCCTCCGGGGCGTCGGCCCACAGGTTCCCCCAGGGACCGCGGCGCAGGTGCGCGGTGAGCAGTCCGGCAGCCCGCGCCGGGCCGATGTCATTGGCCGGGTGGTCGCCTACGTAGAGAGACGACGACGCGTCCAGGTCGGCGGCGGCCAGCACGCGGGCGAAGAACTCCGCGTCCGGTTTGGCCACTCCGAGGTCGCCGGAAGTGATGATGAGGTCAGAGGGCAGATCGAGACCGCGGAGGAGCTCACCCGCGAGGGTGGTCTGGTTGCCCGCGATGACGACGCGCACACCGACACTGCGCAGGGCTGCGAGCGCCGGGCGGACATCGTCATACAGGTCGCTCTCATCGAGGCGCTCGCCCCGTCCAGCGGCCTCGCGGGCGGCGTACTCGGCCGCGATGTCGATACCGGGCCGGAGCAGGCGCAGCGCCTCGGCGTTGTCGTGGCCCTGGGCGACGACGGCACCGACGAGGGCGGAGAGCGTGTGGCGCGGGATGTCGAGCCAGTCGGCCCAGGACGCCCAGTAGCGATCGTCCCGCGTGACCGTTTCGCCCACGTCAAAGATCACCGCACGAATCATGCGGCGAGCGTACCCGGACCCCACGAGGGCGGCTCTTCCCCGAGGCGGCGGGAGCGGCCCTCCTCCGAGGCGAAGGGAGCGGCCCTCCCCCGAGGCGAAGGAAGTGGCCCTCCCCCGAGGCGGCTGGAGCGAGACGACCGGCAGCCGCGAGGCCGTCGCCGTATCCGGGTACGGCGACCGTGCGTCACATCTTGATCACAAGCACACACATCCCTCACAACTCCCCTACGGTGAAACGACATTCACCCAGGGGAGACCATGCGCATCCGCACCACCATCGCCACCACAGCCCTCCTCCTCGCGGCCCTCACCGCCTGCGGGGGCAGCGACAACGGCGACTCCATCGCGGCAGACCCACAGCCCGCCGACGCGCCCACCGCCGCCGACACCCAAGCCGACGCCCAAGCCGAGGCACCGAAGAGCCTGGGGCTCGGTGACCCGGCCGAGACGATCGGCGACGGCGGCACCGGTGTCCTCCGGATCACCCCGGACAGCGTCGTGTTCGCCGAGGAGGCGCACGGGGAACCCGCCGCGAACGGGGTGTTCGTGGTCATCGCATGGAAGGCCGAGGCGACGACCGGCGCCGCCGCCGACTCCCTCGCCCCCATCACCGGCGGCGGCTGGTCCTGGATCGCCCCCGACGGCGAGATGATCGGCTGGGACAGCGGCAACTCCACCACGGTCACCCTCGACAGATTCCAGAACTCCGACCCCGTCCAGCCCGGCACCTACCAGTGGCGCAACGAGGTCTTCGACCTCACACCCGAACAGGCCGAGGGCGGCACCCTCCTGTACGTCGACGGCAACGAGGCAGCGTTCCGCTGGGACATGCCGACCACCGACACCGGCCCCAACATCACCGACCTGAGGAGTGAAGTGGAGGACTGAGAGGAGGAATCGGCCCGCTCCCGCATCGCCGCGGCACGACCGCGCGGGTGATCCGCGATCAGAACCCGCCGGTCCACGGTGACCTGCTCCCGGCGGAGCCTCCCGCCCGACGGGAGCGAGGCCGATTCGAACAGCTGATCCCGGCCAAACCCCATCCGGCCCCGTAGCCGGGCGGTAGCGCTGTGTCAGTGCTTGCCCCTAGGCTTGCCGTATGTCCCCAGATTCCGAGCGCCTTGGTTTCGTACGTTCCGCCGCCGAGGTGAACCAACAGATCCGGGCCCTTTGGCTGCGCGCGGGCGGCTCGCTGTCCGTCCAGGAGCGCGCGGAGTACGAGTTGCTGGTGGTGGAGTGGGCCGCGGCGGTCCGCGGGGAGATCGTCGAGGCGGCGTGAGACCGGGGCGCGACGCCGGAGGCGGGAGCCGACGCCACACGGGGATGCAGCACCGCCGGACCTGAGCGCGGACGCCGGTCCAGACGCCCCCATCAGCCACAATCCAGACGCCCCACCCTCCCTGACACCCCTGACACCCCTGCCCCCCTCACACCTCCATGACACCCTCCTCCCATGGAGCACCTCACCACCGCCCCACCCCGCCAGGGGCTGATCATCTTCCTCAACGGAGCGACGAGTTCCGGTAAATCGGCCGTCGCCGCCGAGCTGCTGCCGATCCTGGACGAGCCGTACTTCCATCTCCCCGTGGACGCCTTCCACGCGCTCCGCTCCCCCGTCCCCGTCCCGCCCGAGTCCCTGGACGTTCTGCTGCACCGCACCTGGCGCGGCTACCACCGGGCGGTCGCGGGCGTGGCCGCCGCCGGTAACCACGTCGTCATGGACCATGTACTGAGCGCCGACTGGCGTCTTGAGGACTGCCTCGCCCTCTTCTCCCCGCGCGATGTCGTCCTCGTCGGCGTGCACTGCCCCCTGCCGGAGCTGGAACGCCGGGAGCGGCTCCGCGGCGACCGGCCCCCCGGGCTCGCCGCCCGCCAGTTCGCACAGGTGCACTCCCACGGCGTCTACGACATCGAGTGCGACACCGGTACGACCGACCCCGCGTCCTGCGCCCGGCTCATCAGGGACTTCCTGGGCGACCGGCCCACCCCCACCGCCTTCGAACGCCTCCGCGCGGCAGCCGACGCACGCTGATCGCGCGCCTCAGCGTCCCCCCGACACCCGCAGCACCGCGCCCGTGGTGAAGGAGGCGTCCGGCGAGAGCAGCCAGGCGATGGCGGCGGCGATCTCCATGGGGTCGCCGGGGCGGCGCAGCGGCGTCGTGGCCGCCATCCGGGCCGCGCGCCCGGGGTCCCCCATCGCGGCATGCATCCCGGTGTCGATGACGCCGGGCGCCACCGCGTTGACGCGCACCCCGTCGGGGCCGAGTTCCTTGGCCAGGCCCAGGGTGAGGGCGTCGATCGCGGCCTTGGTCGCCGCGTAGTGGACGTACTCGCCGGGGCTGCCGATCGAGGCGGCGGCGGACGAGACGTTCACGATCGCCCCGCCGCCACGCCCGTGCCCGGTCATCAGCTGGGCCGCGCGGCGGGAACAGAGCAGCGTGCCGAGGAGATTGACGTCGACGACCCGGCGCAGATCGTCGGTGGAGGTGTCCGCGAGGCGGCCCAGCGGGCCGGTCACCGCCGCGTTGTTCACCAGGCCCGTGACCGGGCCCAGCTCCCGCTCCGCCCGCTCGAAGAGCCGGTCGACCTCGCTCTCCACGCTGGTGTCGACCCGGACGACCGCACAGCGCCGCCCGGCCGCCCGCACCCCGTCGGCGACCCCTTCCGCCGCCCGCTCGTCGCGCACGTACCCGACGACCACGTCATGCCCGTCCGCGGCCAGCCGCAGACAGGTCGCGGCCCCGATCCCCCGGCCGCCACCGGTGACAACGGTGACGAGGGCGGCGGGCGGCTGTGCCATACGAACTCCCCCATATCGACTTCGACCATATCGACTTCGACCACATCGACTTCGACCGACGAACTCGATCAAGGGTAAGGGGGCCGCACTCCCGCGGCCTTCCGCGCGATGGATGATGTGCGCATGATCGAGCACCCCCCGGCGGAACTTCCGACGCGCTCCTCGGCGCAGGCCCCGCAGCCCCTCACCCTCCTCACCGAGGCGGACGCGTACGCGCTCGCCGGTGGCCCGGCGGCGGCACGGGACGACCATCACGTCGGCGGAGCCACCGTCGTCATCGGCGACGCCGGCACCGTCGTCGTGGTGGCGGCGGGTGACCGCCCCGGCGGCAGCGGCGTCTGGAACGCCGAGGAGGTCCGGATCGTCGGCCCCGCCCCGGCCCCGGTGCGCCAGCGCCTGCTCGACCCGCTCGCGGAGCGCGGCGCGACCGGGACCGAGTCGCCCGTCCACCTCCTGGCCCGGGTGCCGGAGGGCAGCGTTCTCTACCTCGGCACCGGCAGGGTGACCCAGGCGGGCACCACCCTGCCCCCGGGGAGCCCCGAGGCCGTTCTCACCGACTGCGCGTTCCGGCTGGAGACCCCGCTGTCCGCGTCCGCCCTGGCCCGCGTCCGGCCTCCGCTGCCCGCGCCGGAGCTGCCCGGGGTGGAGTGGCTGGGCGAGGTGAACGGCGATCGCGCGTCGGCGCTGGCCCGCTTCCTCACCACCTGGTACCCGCCGACCCCGCCCGGCGGCACCACACCCCCGTCACCGCCCGGACTCCCCCGCCCCCTCCGCCACTTCCACGAGCTGGCCCACGACCGCCCGCTCGCCCTCGGCACCCAGAACGCCCTGTTCCCACCCGTCCGCCTCCGCACCGACCCGGACGGCACCCTCGACATCGGCACCGAGAACCAGGGCATCTTCACCTGGTCGCTCCGCCGTCCCCACGACAGCCCCGACCCCACCGTCTGGTTCGAGACCGACGACGGCACCCTCGTCCCCGAGGCGGAACCGCTCAGCGGCTTCCTCCTCCAGTTCGCCCTCTACGAGGCCGCGACGAGCGCCGACTACCTCGCGCTCCCGCACGAGCCGACCCCCGAACAGATCGAGCGCCTCACCAGGGACCTCCACCCGGTACCGCTGGCCCCCTTCCTCCCCTCCTACCCCACGCGCTTCTACGTCGCCCCGGGCCTGGTCCTGCACCTCGCGGACGCGGGCGACGGCTACATCAGCGCCTGGGCCGGTGCCACCCACCGCGCCGCCCTGGCTCCGCTCACCGGCACGGACACCGACTGGCACCGCTTCGACGGCTGAGTGCCGCACCCTCGACCGGCGACCAGAACCGCCCCCTCCCCGAATGTCCTGCACACCCCTTGGCTCCCCACCCCCCATGTCCAACACTCATCAGGTGACGCAGCGTGTGGAGCTGGCGACCGTGATGGACCGGATGGCCGTGGACGGACTGATCACCGACTACGCCGTGGCCGTCGACGACGGCGACTGGGAGGCGTACCGGGAGCTGTTCACCGCCGATGGCCGGGCGGACTACCGTTCGGCGGGCGGGATCGAGGGCGGGGCGCGGGACGTGTCGGAGTGGCTCGCGGAGAGTCTGCTGGTGTTTCCGGTGCGGCAGCATCTGATCGTCAACCGGAGGGTGCGCTTCGAGATCCTGGAGCGGGACACCGGGGACACCGCGCGAGTGCAGGCCGACTACGTCAATCCAATGGGTGCCTCGGCGGTGCCCGATTTCGTCTGCGGCGGGCGCTACGGCTTCGGGGCGGTGCGCACCGGTGACGGCTGGCGGCTGAGCGAGGTCGTCGTCCGGGAGAAGTGGCGGCGGCTGCCCTGAGCCGGCGGGCACGGAGGGAGCCCGGCAGGGGAGCTGACGTGGCTTGATGTGGGCGGGGGCGATCAAGGTCCCCTGTACCTCGATCGGTGACGGGGCCACACTCGTCGTATGACCTCATCGCAGCGTCCGCTCCGCTCCGGCCTGCGGCGTTCGGTCGTCGCGGCCGGGGCGGGGGCGCTGCCGCTGCTGGCGTTTCCGGCTCCGGCGCTGTGGTGGTGGGCGCCGGTGGCGCTGGTGCCGTGGCTGCTGCTGGCGCGCGGGGCGCCGACCGGGCGGCGGGCGCTGTACGACGGCTGGTGGGGCGGCTTCGGCTTCATGCTGGGCGTCCATCACTGGCTGCTGCCGAATCTGCATGTCTTTACCTTCGTCATCGCCGCGCTGCTGGGCGCGCTCTGGGCGCCCTGGGGCTGGCTGGTGCGCCGGTTCCTGGGCGGGACGCCCTCCCCGGGGCGGGTCGGCGCGGCGCTGCTGGTGCTGCCGTCGGGCTGGCTGATGGTGGAACTGGTGCGGTCCTGGCAGGGGCTCGGCGGGCCCTGGGGGATGCTCGGGGCGAGCCAGTGGCAGACGGCCCCGGCGCTGCGGCTGGCCTCGGTGGGCGGAGTGTGGCTGCTGAGCTTTCTGCTGGTGGCGGTGAATGTCGCGGTCACGGTGCTGATCGCGGTGCGGGCCGGCCGGGTGCCCGCCCTCGCCGGGCTGCTCGCCACCGCCGCCGCGACCTCCGCCGCCTGGGCGTGGGCGCCGCGCCCCGAGGTGACGGAGCGGGTCGCCGTGGCCGTCGTCCAGCCCGGGGTCGTGGGCGGGGCCGACAGCGGGGACCGGCGGTTCGACCGGGAGGAGGCGCTGACGCGGGAGCTGGCCGGGCGGGGCGCGGATCTGATCGTGTGGGGGGAGTCGAGTGTCGGGTTCGATCTCGGGGAGCGGCCCGATCTGGCCGGGCGGCTGGCGGCGCTGTCGCGGGCGACCGGCGCGGAGATCCTCGTCAATGTGGACGCGCGGCGGCAGGAGCTGCCGGGGATCTACAAGAGTTCCGTACTGGTCGGGCCGGACGGGCTGACCGGGGACCGGTACGACAAGATGCGGCTGGTGCCGTTCGGGGAGTACATCCCGGCGCGGTCGCTGCTGGGCTGGGCGACCTCGGTGGGCGAGGCGGCGGGCGAGGACCGGATGCGGGGCACCCGGCAGGTGGTGATGGCGGCCGGCGGCGGGCTGCGGATCGGGCCGATGGTGTGCTTCGAGTCGGCGTTCCCGGACATGAGCCGGGCGCTGGCCGGGGACGGGGCGCAGGTGCTGGTGGCCCAGTCGGCGACCTCCACCTTCCAGCGGAGCTGGGCGCCCGAGCAGCATGCCTCGCTGGCCGCGCTGCGGGCCGCCGAGACCGGCCGCCCGATGGTGCACGCCACCCTGACCGGCGTCTCCGCCGTCCACGGCCCGGACGGCACCCGGATCGGCGGCCCCCTGGGCACGGACGCGAGCGCGGCCCGGGTGTACGAGGTGCCGCTCGCCGACGGTGTCACCCCGTACGTCCGCTACGGCGCCTGGCCGGTGCAGGGGGCGCTGCTGGTACTGGCCGCACTGGCGGCGACGGAGGCCCTGCGGGCGATCAGGGCCCGACGGGACGGTCCCGCACCCCGCGTACCACCCGCTCACCCGGCTGATGACCGACCGGCGCGGCATGGGCGGCGCTGAGGGCCCTCACGACGCGGACGGCACGCAGGGCAGGCATGGCGCGCACGGCGTCAGGGCCGGGCGGCGTGTTCCTGCACCGCGCGCACCACCCGCTCGCACAGCTCATGCGTCGCCAGCGCATCCCGGGCGCTGAGCGTCTTCCCCGCGCGCACCGCGTCGAGGAAGCCCAGCGCCACCTGCTCGATCCCGCGCTGCCGCGCCACCGGCACCCAGTCGCCGCGCCGCCGCAGCGTGGGCTGGCCCTTGTGGTCGATGACATCGGAGATGTTGAGCACCTGCCGCTTGGTGTCCTGGCCGGAGACGTCGAGGATCTCCTCGGTGGAGCCGCTGAGGCGGTTCATCACCCCGAGCGCGGTGAAGCCGTCCCCGGCGAGCTGGAGCACCACATGGTGGAGCAGCCCGTCCACCACCCGGGCCCGCACGCCGACATCGTCGATCTCGCCGGGCACCAGGAAGCGCAGCGTGTCCACGACATGGATGAAGTCGTCCAGGATCATCGCGCGCGGCTCCTCCGGCAGCCCCACCCGGTGCTTCTGCATCACGATCAGCTCGCGCGGATGCTCGGCGCACTGCGCGTACGCGGGCGCGTGCCGCCGGTTGAAGCCGACGGCCAGGCTCACCCCGCGCTCCTCGGCGAGCGTCACCAGCCGCTCGGAGTCGGCGAGTTCATAGGCGAGCGGCTTGTCGACGTACGTCGGCACGCCCGCCGCCAGCAGCCGGGTCACGATCTCGGGGTGCACGGCGGTCGGCGCGTGCACGAAGGCCGCGTCCAGGTCCTGGGCGAGGAGGTCGTCCAGGGTGGTATGGCGCTGCGCGGCGGGCAGGCGCAGCCCGTCGGCGACCCGGTGGAGGGTGGCGGGTGTGCGGGTCTGGAGGTGCAGATCGATCCCGGGCTGAGCGCCGAGCACCGGCAGATACGCCTTCTGCGCGATGTCACCGAGTCCGATGCAGCCGACCTTCACGCCGTCTCCCCAGGGTCAGTCAGTCGTTCAGGCGTTCGCCCGCCGTCGTCTGCTCGGAGCATACGGGGTCGGCGGCGGCGGATTCCGGCCGCGTGGGCGCGTCCCGGGGCGGACGCCAGTCGGCGATGGAGTCGAACCCCTTCAGGAAGAGCGCGGGCCCGGCGGCCTTCGACAGCGCCAGCAGCGCCGCGTTCCGTACGGCGACGGCGGTGCGGCTGCCGGTGAGGTTGAGGCGGGAGACCCGTACCGCCTGGCGGGCGATGCGGGTGGTCCTCGGCAGCCGGGCGGCCGAGTAGGCGGTGAGGTCGGTGCGGTGGTGGGCGAGCACGACGGCGTCCTCGATGGCCTGGTTGCCGCCCTGGCCCAGGGTCGGCGGCATGGCGTGCGCGGCGTCGCCGAGCAGCGCGACCCGGCCGCGGTGGAGGGCGGGCAGCGGCTCGGCGAGGTGGTGGACGTCGTGGCGCAGGACGTCGTCCGGGCGGGCGGCGGCCAGAATCGCCGGGATCGGGTCGTGCCAGTCGCCGTAGCGGCGCAGCAGTTCGGCGCGTTCGTCGGCGGCGCGTTCCCCGGCGGGGGCGAGGGCGGCGGCGTAGGCGTACACCCGGTCGTCCTTGAGGGGCTGGGTGCCCCAGATCCGGCCGCGCCCCCAGGTCTCGTGCGCGGCGAAGGCGACACCGGGCAGCGGGATGACGATCCGCCAGGTGGTGAACCCGGCGTAGACGGCCCCGGGGTGGTCCGGGAAGAGCGCGCGGCGCACGGCGGACTGGATGCCGTCGGCGCCCACCACCAGGTCGGCCGCCGTCTCGTCGCCGTCGGCGGTACGGACGCGGGCCGGGCGGCCCGGGACGCCCGGGTCACCGGGGTCGACGAGGACGGCCTGCGCCGCCGTGCGGACCGTGCCCTCGGGGAGCCGGGCGGCGAGGGCGTCGATGAGGGTGGCGCGGCGCAGCAGCACGAGCGGTCCCCCGAACCGCTCGGCCACCGCGTCGGCGCTGGACCGGGAGAGCCAGCGCCCGCCCGGGGCGCGCACCCCGCCGTCGCCCTGCCAGGCGGCCAGCGCGCGGATCTCGTCGCCGAGTCCGATGGTGTCCAGGGCGCGCAGGGAGTTGGGCGCGAGGGAGATCGCGGAGCCGACGGGTTCCAGCGACGGGGCGCGCTCCAGGACCGAGACGCGCACCCCGCGCCGGTGCAGGGCGACGGCGGCGGTGAGCCCGCCGATGCCCCCGCCGACGACCAGGGCGGTACGGACGGCGCCGGGCGGGCCGGTGTCCGGCAGCTCTGATGTCCCCGGTGTCTCGCGCATGGCCCCTCCTCGGACGCCGACCTGCTCACCACATCCGCTCACTACATCCGTAGTGAACGCTGCGACGGCAACGTTACTACAGGTGTAGTGGGAGAGGTAGATTGCCTTCATGCCCGAGCGCCCCGCCACCGACACCGCCGCCCCCACCACCACCCCGACCGCCGCCCCCTCCCTGCCCGGTGCTCCCGCCCCCGGCCGGGCCGAGCTGGTCGCCGACGCCGCCATCGCGCTGCTCGCCGAGCGCGGGATGCGGGGGCTGACCCATCGCGCGGTGGACGAGGCCGCCGGTCTGCCGCAGGGCTCCACCTCCAATGTGGCCCGCACCCGCCAGGCCCTGCTGGAGCTGGCGGTGCGCCGACACGCCGAACGCGAGGCACGGGTCCTGGCGCTCGGGGAGATGCCCGATCCGCGCGGCGGCCGGGACTCCGTCGCCGACGCGCTGGCGCTGGCCGTGCACCGCACCCTCACCGACCACCGCGATCTGCTGATCTCCCGCTACGAACTCGCCCTGGAGGCCACCCGCCGCCCCGAGCTGCGCGCCTTCTACGACGCGACCGGCGCCGTCTTCCGCGACCACCTCACCGCGCTGGTCGCGGCCATGGGCTCGACCGCCCCCGCCCGCCACGCGCTGTCGCTGATCGCCTGGGCGGACGGGCTGATGTTCACCTGCGCGGCGGGCTCGTACAGCGCCCGGGTGCCGGACCTCGCGGAACTGCGGGCCGGGGTGCGGGAACTGCTCGCGGGGCTGCTGGGCGACCACGGCTGACCTGCGCGGACGCCTCCGGCACCCGGATCCGGCCCCGCCCGCGATAAGCCGTGGCCAGGGCCCGCCGCCTCGGGTGAGGATGGCCCCCATGACCATCGAACGCAATGAACCTTCGCGGGCCGCCGACGAGCGCACCATGCTGGACGGCTGGCTCGATTACCACCGCGCCACCCTCGCGGCGAAGTGCGAGGGCCTGACCGACGAACAACTGAAGACCAGGTCGGTGCCGCCGTCCGAGCTGAGCCTGCTGGGGCTGGTGCGGCACATGGCGGACGTGGAGCGCGGCTGGTACCGCAGGGTGCTGGCCGGGGAGGACGCCCCGCCGATCCACTACACCGACGACGACCTCGACGGCGACTTCCGCACCGGCCCGTCCGACACCTGGGAGCAGGCGTACGCCACCTGGCAGGAGGAGATCGCCGTCGCCCGCCGCCACGCGGCCGGGTTCGCCCTGGACGACCTGGCCAAGGGCAGGCACCGGCATCGCGGGGACGAGCCGTTCAACCTGCGCTGGATCCACACCCACATGATCGAGGAGTACGCCCGCCACAACGGCCACGCCGATCTGCTGCGCGAGGCCATCGACGGCAGCACGGGGGACTGACCGAGGGCAGCACCCGGGACCGATGGAGGCAGTCGTCGGGGCCCGCGCTCCGACGGCCCTGCGGGCACCCCCGCCGGTCGGGCCCCGGCATCACCCGTGCGGGTCATCCTGCGCCTGTCCGGTGCCGGGAACCGGGCCGGAGCCAGCAGAGTGGCCCAGGTGCATCGAACGACGACCACCGCCACGCTCCTGGTCACCGTGGCCGTCGCGGCCCTCACCGGCTGTACGACGGTCCACCGCCCGTCCGCGCCCGCCCCGGCGGCGACGCCGGTACGGCCGCCGGTACCGGAACCCGACGGCAGTGCCGGGCCGCAGATCGTGCAGGCACCGGCCCGTGAGGCGCTGGAGATGATCGGCCCGGCCCGTCCGTCCGCCGACCGGCGCCGGGCTCCCGCCGGACGCCCCGCCGCCCCGCCCCCGTCCACCTCGGCTCCGGTACCCCGGCCGAAGACCCCGCGCGCCACCCCCCGCCCGCGCACCCCCGCCCCCGCGCCCCGGCCGACCCGGGGACCGACCGCCCTGCCCGGCCTCGCCGACTCGATCGGCAGGGACGTCCGCCGACGGACCGATGTCTGCGCGCTGGGGCGGCAGTACGGCGGCTGGGGCCCGAACAGCCCCGAGTCACGGATCTGCGAGCGGACGTACGGGCGGTGAGGTCCACCGCCGTCGCCCTGGACGGTCAGGGCCGCCGATACGGGCGGTCGTCCCCACCCGGATCCCCATCCGGGTGCTCACCCGGATCCCCACCCTGATTCCCATCCGCGTGCCCACCCGGATGCCCATCCCGACCCCCGTCCGGATCCCCGTCCGGATCCTCACACCGCCCTCGGCCCGATTCCCCGCCCGATTCCCCACCCCCATCCCCGTAGAGGTCGGCGAGCCGGGCCTCCAGGCGGCCGAGGGTGGTGCGGAGCCCGAGGCCGTAGCCGTCGTCGGGCAGCCGGGAGCAGGCGCGGCGGGCGCGGGCCGCATGAATGCGGGCGGCGTCGGCGCGGTCCAGCTTCAGATAGTCGGCGGCCAGGTTGAGATGCAGGGTGGGGTAGAGCGCCCGGACCGCGACCGCGCGCTCATGGTCGGCGGGGTGCAGTCCGGTCAGTTCCTCGGCCGCCGCCAGCGCCCTGAGGTCCCAGGCGAGTTCATCGGCCGGGTCGTCCTGGGTGTCGGCCAGATAGTGGGCCAGGGTGCAGCGGTGCAGCGGGTCGCCGTGCTCACCGGTCTCCGTCCACAGCCGCAGCAGCCGGTCCCGGGCCTCCTCGCGGTCGCCCGCGTGATGCAGCATGACGCCCTGCCCGATCCGGGTCAGCACGGCATCCGGCACCGGCTGCTCCTGTCGCTCCGTCATCACGGCCTCCGCGCCACTCGCCGACTGTCCGGCACCGACGCTAGCCGCCCCCGATGGCGATCACGCTGAGGCGGGACCGGGCCGGGCCGCACGGGACCGGCCCGGCTCAGGACTCAGAGCTGAGGATTGCCCAGGACTCAGGCGAGGTCGGGGATCGTCCAGTCGATCGCGGTGTGACCCTGGCGGGCCACCGCCTCGTCGATCTGGGTGAAGGGGCGGGAGCCGAAGAACTTCTTCGCGGAGAGCGGGGAGGGATGGGCGCCCTTGACGACGACATGCCGGTCCTCGTCGATCAGCGGCAGCTTCTTCTGCGCGTAGTTGCCCCACAGCACGAAGACGGCCGGGTCGGGCCGGTCGGCGACCGCGCGGATCACCGCGTCGGTGAACCTCTCCCAGCCCTTGCCCTTGTGGGAGTTGGCCTCGCCGGAGCGGACCGTGAGCACCGCGTTGAGCAGCAGCACACCCTGGCTCGCCCAGGGCATCAGATAGCCGTTGTCCGGGATGGGGGTGCCCAGCTCCGCGTGCATCTCCTTGTAGATGTTGCGCAGCGACGGCGGGATCCGCACCCCCGGGCGCACCGAGAAGCACAGGCCGTGGCCCTGGCCCTCGCCGTGGTAGGGGTCCTGGCCGAGGATCAGGACCTTGACCTGGTCGTACGGCGTGGCGTCGAGGGCGGCGAAGACCTCCTCGCGGGGCGGGTAGACGGGGCCGTTCGCCCGCTCCTCCTCCACGAAGTCCGTCAGCTCCTTGAAGTAGGGCTGCTGGAGCTCGTCGCCCAGGACTCCGCGCCAGGACTCGGGCAGCATGGCGATGTCGGTCACGTCAACTTCCTTACGCTGTATGTCACTTCGAGGCCCCGGCCCACCGCTCGGGTGGTCCGGTGGTGGTCCTCGGATCCTGGTTCCAGAACCTACAGGCGGCCACTGACAATCGGCCCCCCGGGCGAGGATCGGCCGGGACTACCAGCTGGTCTTGCGTGACAGCGTCCACATCATCATGATCGTCGACGGGTCGAGGGCCTGTTCCCCGCCGGAGATCTCCTCGCTGGCGGCGATGTACTGCTTGCCCTGCCACAGCGGCAGCAGCCGGGCGTCGTCCACCAGGATCTGCTGGGCCTCCTCGAAGTCCTTCACCACCTGGGCGCGGTCGCTCTCGCGGCGCGAGCGGGGCAGCAGGACGGTGGTGATCTCCTCGGCCGGGTAGGGCGTGCCCAGGGCGTTCTGGTCGCCGACGAAGGGGGCGATGAAGTTCTCGGCGTCGGGGAAGTCCGGGAACCAGCCACGGCCGAAGACCGGGTACTCGCCCTTCTGGTAGCCCTCGACATAGGTCTTCCAGGGGCGGCTCTTCAGGGTGATCTCGAACAGGCCGGACTCCTCCAGCTGCCGCTTCAGCTCCTTGAAGAGGATCGCGGTCTCGGAGCCGTAGCGGTCCGTGGTGTACCAGAAGGTCAGCTTGACCGGGGTGGTGATACCGGCCTCGGTGAGCAGTTCGCGGGCCTTGTCGGCGTCGGGGTCGCCGTAGTCGTCGAAGAAGCCGGTGGTGTGTCCGGTGAGGCCCTTGGGGACCATGGAGTACAGCGGCTCGACGGTGTCCTTGTAGATGTTGTGCGCGATGGAGGCGCGGTCGACGACCTGGGCGACGGCCTTGCGGACGGCGGGCTCGGCGGCCGTCGGGTCCTTGGGGTTGAACACCAGATAGGAGATGTCCGTCCCGGCGCCCTCCACGAGCTGGAGCCCGGAGTCGGGGTCGGTGCTCTGGAGATCGACGATGTCGGGGGCGGCGAGACCCCGGTAGGTGAGGTCGATCCGCTTGGCCTTGAGGGCCTTGACCATCTCGCCGGAGTCCTGGAAGTAGCGGATGGTCACCGCGCTGTTGCGGCGGTCGGCGAAGCCCTTGTAGCTCTCGTTGCGGACCAGTTCGGCCTCGCTGTTCTCGGTGTACGAGGCGAGGCTGTAGGGGCCGGAGCCGGTGACGGAGGTGCCCTCGCGCAGGGCGTC
Source organism: Streptomyces sp. NPDC004610 (assembly GCF_040609715.1). Classification (NCBI taxonomy): domain Bacteria; kingdom Bacillati; phylum Actinomycetota; class Actinomycetes; order Kitasatosporales; family Streptomycetaceae; genus Streptomyces; species Streptomyces sp. NPDC004610. The sequence continues at coordinate 87,615 of NZ_JBEXLA010000025.1, forward strand.
CGCCGGGTAGTGCTCGGGGTCCACGATCGACATCGCCGGGGTGGCCAGGACGAACGGGAAGGTCGCGTCGGAGGTCTTCAGACGGAACAGGACCTGGTCGTCGCCCTCGGTGTCGACCTGTTCGAGACTGCCGAGGAGCCCGGCGGGACCGCCGGCGACATCGATCTTGAGGATCCGGTCGAACGAGTGCTTGACCGCCTGCGCGTCGAGCTTGTGCCCGTCGGAGAAGGTGAGGCCGTCGCGGAGCGTGCAGCGGTAGGCCGTGTTGGAGGAGTCGGTGAACTCGCAGTTCTCGGCGGCGTCGGGCTGCGGGGTGGTCGCTCCGTTCGGGTAGCTCAGCAGGGTCTGGTAGATGTTCCGGTACAGCTCCCAGGAGCCGTCCCAGGAGGCGGCCGGATCGAGCGAGCTGGGCGCGCTCGTCGTCCCTACCACGATCGGCCGGCCGTCGTCGGACCCGTTGTCGGACAACACTCCGCATCCGGCCGCCAGGGATATGGACGCGATGGCGGCGATTGGCCGCAGGCATCGGTTCCGGTTGAACACGCGCTCGCTCCTCGATCTGCCATGCCAAGGGTTGGCAGACCCTACCGCAGCCCAAAGCTTCGCGATGCGTGGTTGAACGAGCCGATGGATCAACTCATCAATGACTACGTTGTCATGGCCGAAAGTAGGCCCTCGTCGCCCGGTTGGACATCACGGGTCGCCCTATCGGACACCGGGGGGACGCCGGTGCGACGCCGGTGGGCCGCCGGGTGGACACCTGCCGGACAGCCGCACCGGGTTGCCGCCCCGAACGGCCGTGCGAACACCCTCCGTTACGGGGAGGGCAGCCCACCCGGCGTCGGGGTCAGCCCACCCCGGCGGCGTTGAGGTCAGCAGCCCACCCCGGCGTCGAGGTCAGCCGCCACCCCGGCGTTGAGGTCAGCCCACCCCGGCGTTGAGGAAGAGCCCCCCGTCCACCGCCAGGGTCTGGCCGGTCACCCAGTCCGACTGGTCGGAGGTGAGGAACGCGGCGGCGGCGCCGATGTCCGAGGGGACGCCGAGCCGGCCCAGCGGGTACGCCGCGGCGGCCTCCTCCTCGCGCCCCTCGTACAGCGCCTGGGCGAACCTGGTCTTCACCACCGCCGGGGCGATGGCGTTGACCCGTACCTTCGGGGCGAACTCGTGCGCCAGCTGCACGGTCAGGTTGATCATCGCGGCCTTGCTGACGCCGTACGCGCCGATGAACGGGGAGGGGGCGAGGCCGGCGATGGAGGCGATGTTGACGATGGCGCCGCCGTTCTCCCGCTGCCAGGCGTGCCAGGTCTTCTGGGCGAAGCCGAGGGCGGAGACGACATTGGTCTCGAACACCTTGCGGGCCACGCCCAGATCGAGATCGGCGAGCGGGCCGAAGACCGGGTTGGTACCGGCGTTGTTGACCAGGAAGTCGACCCGCCCGAACGCCTCCATCACCCGCTCCACGGCGACGGTCTGGTGGGCCTCGTCATGGGCCTTGCCCGGGACGCCGATCGCCCGGTCCGCGCCGAGCCGTTCGACGGCCTCTCGCAGGGCGTCCTCGTTGCGGCCGGTGATGCAGACCCGGTCGCCGCGCGCGACCAGCGCCTCGGCGACACCGTGGCCGATCCCCCGGCTGGCGCCGGTGACCAGCGCGACCTTGCCGGAGAGCGGCGGGAGTTCCGTCATGTCCATGTCCGTCCTTCCAGAGTCCGGGGGTTGCCGCTGGGGTCTCAGTCGAGGGGCCCGCCGGCCACGTACAGGACCTGGCCGGAGACGAAACCGGCGGCGTCGCCGGTGAAGAAGGCGATGGCGTTGGCGATGTCGTCGGGCTCGCCCACGCGCTGGACCGGGATCATGGTGGCGGCGGCGGCCTTGAAGTCCTCGAAGCCCATACCGACGCGTTCGGCGGTGGCGGCGGTCATATCGGTGGCGATGAAGCCGGGGGCGACCGCGTTGGCGGTGATGCCGAACTTGCCCAGTTCCTTGGCGAGGGTCTTGGTGAAGCCCTGGAGACCGGCCTTGGCGGCGGAGTAGTTGACCTGGCCGCGGTTGCCGAGCGCGGAGGACGAGGAGAGGTTGACGATCCGGCCGAAGCCCGCGTCGACCATGTGCTTCTGACAGGCGCGGGACATCAGGAAGGCGCCGCGCAGATGGACGTTCATGACGGTGTCCCAGTCGGAGACGCTCATCTTGAACAGCAGGTTGTCGCGGAGCACGCCCGCGTTGTTCACCAGGATCGCGGGCGCGCCCAGCTCCGCGGCGATCCGCGCGACCGCGGCCTCGACCTGGGCCTCGTCGGCGACATCGCAGCCGACCGCGAGCGCGGTGCCACCGGCCGCGGTGATCTTCTCCACGGTGTCCGCGCAGGCGGCCTCGTCGAGATCGAGCACGGCGACGGCCCGCCCCTCGGCGGCCAGCCGTACGGCGGTGGCGGCACCGATCCCTCGGGCACCTCCGGTGACGATCGCTACGCGCTGCTCGGTGATGGACATGGCGGCTGCTCCTCGCCCTCGGGGACACGGCTCCCACGGCCGCCCCGACCCTGGAGGTGAGCGACCGCTTAGTACCTTCGGCAGAACGTGACGCTAGAAGCCCCGGCACCCGGTGTCAACGGGGCGCGGGGTGGATGTGATCCATTACCGGCACGGGTGCGCTCCGGGCGGGGCCGGGCGGACGCGTGCGCAGGCCCGCGCACGCCCGCCCGCCCGCCCGGCCACCCGGCCACCCGGCCACCCGGCCACCCGGCCACCCGGCCACCCGCCTATCGAGCCACCCGGCCATCGAGCCACCCGGCCGCCGGTCACCACCGGAAGCCGCTCCCCCGCCACCCCCGTCACCACAGCCACCACCACCGCTCCCGTACCAACGCATGGGGCTGTCCCCTCACCACACCAGCAGATCCACCAGCCGCCGCAGCTCGCCCTCCGGCTCCAGGGTCAACCCCGTATGCACCGGCCCCGGCTGCACCACCGTCGAACGGGGGGCCACCAGCCAGCGGAAGCGGCGGCCGGGGTCGTCGTGGGCCGCCGGGCCCGCGGCCTCGCCACCCGCGCACACCCGCTCCACCGCGCGGAGCGCGGCCCGGACGCCGGGTACGTCGACCGCCGGGTCGAGGGCGAGGAGGCGGGCCTCGTCGAGGTGAGTGAGCGCACCCACGTACCCCCGCGCCCGGCAGTAGAGCAGGACGCCCGCGTTGACGCACTCGCCGCGCTCCAGGCGCGGTACCACCCGCAGCAGGGCGTACTCGTAGACGTCCCGGTCGCCGCCCTGGCCCGCGCGGGTGATGTGACGCTCGGTCATGGCCCCGGCGACATTGATCCGCTGGTCGGTCATCCCGTCTCCTCCAGTCCGGCGATGCGCTCATGGACCGTCGCGGCGCGGGCCAGCAGGGGCCGGACGTAGGCGCGGCGCAGGTCGTCCGGGGTGTCGAAGCCGGGTTCGCCGGTCAGCCAGGCGTCCGGGACGGCGGCGGTGACCTCGGTGAGCAGTTCCTCGGTGACCAGCGGAGCGAGCCGCGCCGCGGCGGCCCGGACATCGGGGGCGAAGGACCGCAGGGCGTGGTCGGCGGCATCGTAGGGGCGGGCGGCGGAGGCGTCCGCGCCGGGCCAGTTGTGGTGCCAGATCATCGTGGCGCCATGGTCGATGAGCCATAGCTCGCCGCGCCACATCAGGAGGTTGGGGTTGCGCCAGGAGCGGTCGACGTTGCCCACGAGCGCGTCGAACCAGACCACCCGGCCCGCCTCCGCGGCGCTCACCTCGAAGGTCAGCGGATCGAAACCGACGGCGCCGGAGAGGAAGTCCATGCCGAGGTTGGTGCCAGCACTGCCCTTGAGCAGTTCCTGCACCTCGGGGTCGGGCTCGCCGAGCCCGAGCACGGCGTCCAGCGCCACGGTCACCAGCCGGGGCACCCTGAGCCCGAGCCTGCGGGCCAGTTCACCGCAGACCACCTCGGCGACCAGCGTCTTGCGACCCTGCCCGGCGCCGCGGAACTTCAGGACGTACGTCCCGAGGTCATCGGCCTCGACCAGACCGGGCAGGGAGCCGCCCTCACGCAGGGGCGTGATGTAGCGGGTGGCGGTGACGTCCTTGAGCATCGCCCCAGGCTACTGGGGCGTTCATGGCCACCCCGGGCCGCCCTGGACCGTCCGCGTCTCGATCGGGTGAAGATCGGGGGCCCGGTGAACTCGTCCCGCGTGCCGTTCGTACTGCTGATGAGATCGCGGAAACCTTGCAGATCCGGGAAGCCCCGGACAGATCCGGAAGATCACACCACGTCCCTGGAAAGGAACGTCAGCATGGCCAGCGAATCCCTTCACCGCACCGCCCCTCCCCTCCGGCCCGCCCGCCGTACGGTCATGGCCGCGGCCGGGGCGACCGGGCTCGCCGTGGCGCTGACCGCGTGCGGTTCCGGGGACGACTCGGGGTCGTCGTCCGGCTCGGCCACCGAGGACGCGGCGTCGCCGGGCGGCAGCGCCCCGGCCGAGAGCGGCGGCGGGGGCGGCACCCCGCTCGCCCGTACGTCGGACATCCCCGAGGGCGGCGGCAAGGTCTTCGCCGACCAAGGCGTGGTGGTCACCCAGCCGGTCGCCGGGGAGTTCAAGGCGTTCTCGTCCAAGTGCACCCACCAGGGCTGCGCGGTGAAGGACGTGACGGACGGGGTGATCGTCTGCCCCTGTCATCAGAGCCATTTCTCCGCCACCGACGGCAGTGTGCAGCAGGGCCCGGCCACGCAGCCGCTGCCGGAGACGCGGATCAGTGTGGAGGGGGACGAGATCCTGCTGGCGTGACGCGCGATGGGCGGGATCGCCCGGATAGCCCAAATGACCCAAATGGTCCGGATGGTCCCGCTGAGGCCCTGAGACCCCGGGGGCCTTGAGACGCTGAGGCCCGGCGGCCCGGCGGCCCGGCGGCCCGGCGGCCCGGCGGCCCGGCGGCCAAGTGGCCAGGTCAGCGGCGGCGGCGCCCGAGCCGGCCCAGGATCTCATCGGTGGTCGTGACCCTGGCGATCAGCGCGAGGGTGTGGCGGATCATCGCGGGCACATGGTCGGCGGGCACCCCGGCGATGGCGTCCGCCGGGACGACCGCGCGACAGCCCCGGTTCATCGCGTCGAACACGGCGCCGGGGAGCGTGCACGACCTGGACGCCGGTCTCATGGGCCGCGGCGACCAGCCGGGCGATCCTGGTCCTGCGCCGCCATGGCTCCCCCTCGTGGCCGCGTGCCGAGTGGCGGGCGTTGCGCGCGACCGGAGGGCGGGTCAAGCTGTCGGCGGGCCGGGACATCTGACGTCCTGTCAGACACCTGTTCCGGAAACCGACCCGGTGGAGGCACCGCGGATGGCGCCGGAGGCGACCGGCGGGGTGACGGACGCGCCGATCTTCTCGCCCGCCGTACGCAGCGCCCGGACGGCCGCCCGGATCGAGGGGCGGCGGTCGGCGTCGGCGCGCCAGACGACGTAGACATGGCGGGTGACCCGCTGTTTGAGCGGGACGGTGACAACGCCGTGCGGCATCGGGTGGCGGCCGAGCAGGGGGGCGATGCAGACGCCGAGCCCGGCCGAAACCAGGCCGAGCTGGGTGTGGGTCTCGGCGGCGCGATGGCCGAGGATCGGCTCGACACCGCGCGAGCGCAGGGTGAAGACCAGCCACTCATGGCAGAACTCGCCCTCCCCCCAGGTGATCCACTCGTCGTCCGGGAACTCGGCGAGATCCACCTCGTCCCGGTCGGCCAGCGGATGGTCGGCCGGGAGCGCCACATCCGCCGGGTCGTCCAGGATCGGCGCCTTGACCAGGCCGTCGGGCAGCGGCAGCGGCTTGTTGTACCAGTCGAGGACCACCGCGAGATCGAGGTCGCCGCGGACCACCGCGCGGATCCCGCCCTCGGGCTCCAGCTCGCAGGAGCGCAGCCGCAGCCCGGGGTGCTCGGCGCGCAGCGCGGACAGGGCGAGCGGGAACAGCCCGCGCGCGGCGGTCGGGAACGCGGACAGCCGCAGCTCCCCCACCACCTGCCCGCGCTGGGCCTCCAGATCGGACTGGGCGAGCTGCACCTGCGACAGGATGCGGGCCGCGTGTTCGGCGAGCAGCCGCCCGGCGTCAGTGAGCCGGACACCCCGGCCATGCTTGGCGAGAAGCTGCTGTCCGACCTCCCGCTCCAGCTTGGCCATCTGCTGGGAGACGGCCGAGGTGGTGATGTGCAGCCCTTCGGCGGCACCGCTGACGGAGCCGTGCCGGGCGAGCGCGTCGAGGGTCCGCAGCCGTTCGAGATTCAGCATGCCCCCAGCGTACGCACGATTAAGCGCTGCTACGAGATAAAGGGCATTAGATTTCGATTGTGCTACGAGGTTGTCCCGCGCGATCGTGGACGCCATGACCGCAGCCGCCCGCACCACCACCGCCGCCAATACCACCACCGCATCCGCGACCGTGGGCCCCTCGGCCCCGGCCCGCCGACGGCTGGACTGGCGGCTGCGTTTCGCCGCGCTGTCCCTGATCTGGGGCTTCAGCTTTCTGCTGATCAAGGTGGGGACGGAGGGCTACCCCCCGTTCCAGGTCACCCTCGGCCGGCTGGTGTTCGGTACGGCGGTGCTGGCGGTGGCGATGGCCGTGAAGCGGCAGCGGCTGCCGCGCGGGGCCCGCACCTGGGCGCATCTGACGGTCGCCGCCCTGCTGCTGAACGCGCTGCCGTTCTCGCTGTTCGCGTACGCGGAGCTGACCATCCCGTCGACCCTGGCCGGGATCTGCAACGCGACCTCACCCCTGTGGGGCATGGCGCTGTCGCTGGTGGCGCTCTCCGAGGACCGGCCGACGCGGGTCCGGGTCGCCGGGCTCGGCATCGGCTTCCTGGGGGTGCTGACCGTGCTCGGTGCGTGGCAGGGCTTCCAGGGGCTGGACGCCACGGGTACGGCGCTGGCGCTGCTGGCCTCGCTGAGCTATCCGATCGGCTGGATCTACGTCCGGCGCACACTGGCCGGGTCCGGCGCGTCGCATCTCTCGCTGACCGGGGCGCAGTTGCTGCTGGCGACCGTGCAGCTGGCGGTGGTGACACCGCTGTTCACCTCGGCGCCGGACGGGTTCCATCCGGTGCCGGTGCTGGCGATCGTGGCGCTGGGGGCGCTCGGCACGGGGTTCGCGGTGCTGGTGCAGTACGGGCTGGTGGCGGAGGTCGGTCCGACGACGGGTCAGATGGTCACGTACTTCATCCCGGTCGTCGCGACCGGGGCGGGGGTGCTGGTGCTCGGCGAGTCACTGACCTGGTCGACACCGGTGGGCGCGGTGATCGTGGTGGCGGGGGCGGCACTGACGCAGATACGGACCGGCGGCGCGGGTGCCCGCCGGGCCGACTGAACGCCGGACGGGGACACGCCCCCAGGTGAACACCGGGCCGAAGGGCGCCCCCATCTGAACGCCGGTCCGGGACACGCCCTTCAGGGGCGCGGGGAACTGCGCGACCAGCCACAACGCACCCGCCACGTGCTCCCGCACCCGCACCCGCCACCTGCTCCCGCCACCCGCTTCCGCCACCCGCTTCCGCACCCGCACCCGCACCCGCACCCGCACCCGCACCCGCCGCCAACCACCCGCCACTCACACCCGACACACACGCCCACCACTCACACCCGACACACACCCGCCCTAAGCCGAATGACGAGGCACCCCGGGACTGACCGCCCGCGCGATCGCATCCGCCAGCACCCCCACCTCCCCCGGCATCAGCGTCGTGATCGTGACCCGGACCCCCGGCGGAGCCGACATCCGGAACCGGGCCCCGGGCGCCACCGCCCACCCCGCGTGCAGCAGCCGCGCCACCGCCCCGGTCTCATCAGGCACCGGCACCCACACATTGAGCCCGCTGCGCCCGTACGCCGGGACCCCCCGCTCGGCGAGCGCGGCGATCAGCGCGCCGCGCCGCTCACCGTAGACCGCCGCGACCGTACGGGAGTCCACCGCGCCGCTGCTCCAAAGCCGGGCCACCGCCCGCTGGGTGAGCCGGCTGACCCAGCCGGGGCCGAGGCGCTGGCGTCCGCGCACCCGGTCGAGGGTGACGGCGTCGCCGGTGAGGACGGCGAGCCGCAGATCGGGACCGTACGCCTTGGCGGCCGAGCGGACGAATGCCCAGGAACGGGTGGCCCCGGCCAGCGGATGGAGCGGCAGATCGACGATGCGATGGCCGTGGTCGTCCTCGATGAGCAGGGTTCCGGGGTGGGCCGCGAGGATCTCGCGCAGGGCGCGGGCGCGCTGGGCGCCGAGGGCCGCGCCGGTCGGGTTCTGGGCGCGGTCGGTGACGATCAGGGCGTGGGCCCCGGCGGCGAGGGCGGCGCGCACGTCACCGGGGAGGGGGCCGTCGTCGTCGACGCCGACCGGGACCGTGCGCAGGCCCAGGGCCGGGATCAGATCGAGGAGGCTGCCCCAGCCGGGGTCCTCGACGGCGACCGTGTCACCGGGTTTGAGATGGACGGCGAGGACGCGTTCGACGGCGTCCAGGGAGCCGGAGGTGACGGCGGCGGGCCCGGCGGGAACGCCGTCGGCGTCCAGATCGGCGCGGGCCAGGCGGACCAGGTCGGGTTCCTCGGGGTCGGCGCCGTACAGCACCGGGTCGCGGTCGGCCTGCGCGGCGGCCTCGGCGAAGACCCCGGCGAGGGCGGGCAGCAGCGCGGGGTCGGGGTTGCCCGCGGACATGTCCCGGACGCCCTCCGGGACGTCCACCCGGAGTTGCTCGCGCCCGGTCGTGGCCGGTTTCGCCCGCACCCGGCTGCCGCGCCGCCCGGCGGTCTCGATGACGCCGCGCTCGCGCAGGACCCGGTACGCGGCGGCGACGGTGTTCGGGTTCACCCCCAGGAGCCCGGCCAGCTCCCGCATCGGGGGCAGCGACTGCCCCGGCCGCAGCTCGCCCGCCGCGACCGCGCGCTCCACGCTCGCGGAAATCTCCGCTGCGCCCCGTCCACTGATCGGATATTCTGCGTACTCTACTAGCACAAACGACATTATGCACTAGTGCAAGGGAGGGCGCCATGTCAGCCGCCAGTCCGGCCACGCCGGGAGCAACCACCCCGGGGACGACCACCCCGGGAACGACCCCGACACCACCGGGTACCGCCTCCGCCTACACCCCGACCGAGCGCACGGTCCCCACCCGTTCCGCCGACCGCGCCCGGTACGACCGGGAGATGGTCCACGCGATCCTCGACGAGGGCTATGTCTGCCATCTCGGCTTCGTCCGCGACGGCGCCCCGGTCGTGCTGCCCACGCTCTACGGCCGGGTCGGCGAGCGGCTCTACGTCCATGGCTCGACCGGTTCGCGTCCGCTGCGGATGACCGGCAAGGCCGAGCCGGGGCTCCCGGTCTGTCTCACGGTCACCCATGTCGACGGCCTGGTGCTGGCCCGCTCCGCCTTCCACCACTCCATCAACTACCGCTCGGTGGTGGTGCACGGCATCGCCCATGACGTCACCGACCCCGACGAGAAGCGCGCCGCCCTCGACGCCCTGGTCGACCATGTCGTACCGGGCCGCGCCGCCGACTCCCGCCCCGCCAACCGCAAGGAACTGGCCGCGACCGCCGTCATCCGCCTCGACCTCGACCAGGTCTCCGCCAAGCTCCGCACGGGCGGGGTGAACGACGAGCCCGAGGACCTCGACCTCCCCCACTGGGCGGGGGTGGTCCCGCTGTGCAAGGGCTACGAGGCCCCGCTCCCGGACGCGGATCTCGCCCCCGGCACGGCCCTGCCGGACTACCTGGCGGCGGTGCGGTGATGCTGATCCACCCTTGGGACACCGCTCACGACGACACCGAGTGGCGGACCTGGCTGGCCGCCCACGACTTCGGGCAGCTCGCCGTCAACGGCCTGCCCGGCGACCCCCCGTCCGTCCAGCCCCTGCACTTCGTCTACGACGCGGGCGCCGGACCCGGCGCGTACGGCGAGATCGTCACCCACCTCGCCCGCCCCAACCCGCTCTGGCCCGCCCTGGAGGCGGACCCGGGGGTGCTGCTGAGCGTGGTGGACGACTACGCCTTCGTCCCCGGCCCCTGGCAGGCGTCCCCCGGCGAGCCGCCCGAGCACGGCACCCCGACCAGCTTCTACGCCGCCGTGCAACTGCGCTGCCGGGCCGAGATCGTGGACGACCCGGCGGTCAAGGCCGCCCTCCTCAACCGGCAGATGGCCCATTTCCAGCCGGAGGGCGGCTCCGCCCCGGTGGCGGCGGGGGAGGCACCGTACGGCCGGATGCTGCCGGGGATCCGGGGCCTGAGGCTGGAAGTGATCGAGGTACGGGCGAAGTTCAAGTACGCCGGTCACCGGCCGACCGAGGTGCGGTCCCGGCTCGCGGACGGCCTGGCGGCCCGCGGCGGCCCCGGCGACCGGGCGGCACGGGAGCATCTGCTGCGACGGAACCCGGTGTAGAGCGGGAGCATCCACTGGGACGGATCCCGTGCAGCACGCGGAACCCGGTACGGCACGGGAGCACCCGCCGCGACGGAACCCCGTGCAGGCGCGGGCACAGGCACGGGCACTCACCCGCCCGTTCACCCCCCGGCCACGCCCCCGCTCCCCCGGGTCTCCGCCCACGCCAGGCCGGCCACCGAGCCCAGCATCAGCAGGGTGCCGGCGACGGTCGCCGCGGTGAGGTGCTCGCCGAGCAGGACGACCGCGAGGGCCGCCGCGCTGACCGGCTCCAGCAGCATGATCACCGACACCGTCGCGGACCGGACGACGGCCGCTCCGGCGAAGTACAGCGCGTAGGCGAGGGCGGTCGGGATCGCCGCGATGTAGACGACCAGCCAGACCAGCCGGACCGGGTCGGCGGTCTGCGGGACCAGCCCCTCGGCGAGGGCGAGCGGCAGCAGCAGCGCGGTCGTCACCCCGAACGCCCACACCGTCGTACCGGAGGCGTCGGTGTCGCCGTGGCGGCCCCACCAGCGGGTGAGCAGGGTCATCGCGCAGTACCCGGCCGCCGACAGCAGCGCGAGCCCCACGCCCCAGGGCCGTACGGAGGTGTCACCGCCGCCGAGGACCAGCACCCCGAGTCCGGCGAGGGCCCCGGCGACCGCGACCGCTCCCCCGCGGCCCAGCCGCTCGCCCAGGGTGAACCGGGCCCCGAGCGCGATGAGGACGGGCCCGGCGCCGAGGGTGACGACGGTCGCGACGGCCAGCCCGGTGGCGGAGACGGCGGCGAAGTAGGCGGTCTGGAACACCGCGAGGGCGAGGCCGACGGCTGAGGCACGCAGCACCTTGCGGCGCAGTGGCTCCGGCGCGGCGGGGACGGGCCGCGCGGTGCGGGGGCGGCGCAGGGCGCGCACGGCGAGCAGCAGGACCAGTCCGGCGGCGCAGCGCCAGAAGGACAGGGCGATCGAGCCCATGTCGCTGGTCCGGTAGACGAGGGAGGCGGCGGCACCGGCGGTGCCCCAGGCCACTCCGGCGACGATCAGCTGGAGCAGCCCGCGCCCGACGGACAGCCGCCCGGCCCGGCGCTCACCGGCACCCGCCGGGGAAAGGGAACGGGAACGGGGACCTGAACGGGAACCTGCACGGGAGCGGGGGTTCTCGACAGGGGAAGGAGGAAGGGACACGCGTTCTCTCCGCAGTCGCGCCCGGGGCGCGGAAGTTCGGGAAGGGACCACCGCTGGAGCGGGGTCCGCGGACTTCGTCTGCGGGCAGCACCGTCACGCCCGGCGGGTCACGCGGGGCGCGGGTTCCGGAGGGCCCGCCTCAGGCGGCCGGAGGCGGAAGGACGAGTGCGTTCGCATGCATGATCGATACCCTATGTCGTGGTTCCACGGGCCGACAACTCCCGTTCGGTTCCCGCACCGGCCACCGGCCGCGCCCCGGAGCCCTTGGCCGGGGTGGCGGACTGGGCGATGAACGCGCCGGTCAGCACGATCGCGCCGCCGATGAGCTGCGGGGCGGACAGCTGCTCGCCGAGCAGCACCCAGGCCAGCCCGGTCGCGATGACCGCCTCCAGACAGGCCACCACCCCGGCGACCTGCGGGGAGAGCCGCCGTACGGAGACCACGCCGGTGATGTACGCGATCACCGTGGCGACCAGCACGATCCAGCCGAGCAGGGCGAGGGCGGGGACGGCGGTGCCGTCCATGGCGGCGGTGCCGGCGAGGACGCCCCAGTCCATGCCCCAGGGGCGGGCGACGACGGTGAGGACGGCGGCGCCGATCAGCAGTCCGTAGGCGATCACCCCGAGCGGGTCGGGGGCGTCGGCGCCGGAGTCGCTGCCCTGGTCGGCGAGGACGAAGTAGCCGACCTGGCAGCAGGCGGCGCCGAGCGCGAGCAGCAGCCCCACGGCGTCGAAGCTCAGCCCGGCCCACACCTCGACCACACAGGCCAGCCCGCCGACCGCGAGCACCACCCCGACAGCCGCCGCCCGGGTCACCGCCCGCCGCTGCACGAACCGCACCCAGCCCAGCACCAGGGCGGGCGCGAGGTACTCCACGAGCAGGGCGACGCCGACCGGGATCCGGGAGATGGAGGCGAAGTAGAACGCCTGGACCCCGGCCACGGCGAGCAGCCCGAACCCGGCGAGCAGCGCGGGGCGGCGGCGCAGCAGGGCCCGGTGGCGCACGGCGAGCGGCAGCATCACCAGGGCGGCCCCGGCGACCCGCAGCCACACCACGTGCAGCGGGTCGAGGCCCGCCTCGATCAGCGGCTTGGCCGCGACGCCGGAACCGCCGAAGGCGACGGCGGAACCGAGCGCGAGGCCCAGTCCGACGCCCTTGCCACGGCTGCCGTGGCTGCTCTGTGTCGTGCGCACCGGCACATGATGACAGGGGAGGACATGAGCGTCACCCCCATTGACACCTGTCTCATCGAGTGGACGGACCCCCGTACCGGCCACCCGGGGGCTCAGCCGCCCTGGACGGACTCCAGCCGCTTGACGAGTTGGTGGTGGTCGATGCCCGCGCGGGTGAGGACCTCGACCGCGCGGGCCTCCGGGTCGGCGGTGAGCCCGGCGAGCAGATCGAGTCCCCGGGGCTGGTCCCGGCCCCGGCGGGCGGCGCGGTCCCCCGCGAGTTCCAGCGCGGCGGCGGCGAGCGGGGAGTAGCCGTCGGCCATGGTCACCACGGGGAGGGCGCCGGAGTCCTCGACGGTGCCCTGCCAGCGCAGTCCGTAGCCGATGCTCCGCTGTACGAGATAGCCGAACAGCCGGGCGAGCCGGGGCCCGTCGTCCTCGCAGGCCGCGCGGACCTCGGGGTCGGCCTCCAGCAGGGAGTGCAGCAGATGCGCGGTGTCGATCTGGCGGTCCCCGTCGCGGACCGCTCGCCGCCGCGCCCCCGCGAGCACCGTCGTCAACTCCGCGCCGGGCCCGGCCCCGTGGTCCGCGCGCCGGGCCGCGGAGGAGGCGGTGTCCTGGTCGGAGGCGGGTTGACGGGGGATTCGGTGGTGCACAACCCCTACCCCATCAGCCCCTTTGGCGTAAGTCATCCCCGGCGGGAAGCATCTTCGCGTCCCACGCAGAGGGGACGTCACCGGACGGAATCTCCTCCTTACGGATGAGATCACGCCGAAACCGGCACAGGGCGCACGCGTGCGCGGGCCGCGCCCCCGACCGCAACCATCACCCAGTGTCGCTCGTCCGACACAGACATGGACCACGATTGCTGGCTGGTGGCGCTGCCGGCGGTCGACGGCAGGGACTATGTGTACCGGGTGTACGCCCCGGTGGACGCCCTGCTGGCCGACCTGTTCTGGGAAGCCTGGCACTGCCACGACGAAGGACCGTATCCTCGCGCGTGGGATCTGTTCGACGCGGCGGAGATCCGCAGGATGGGCTGATCCGATGGTCCATCAGCACGGAGCGCCGCGCGCCGCGGTGGCCCATCAGTGCGGTTAGTGCCGTCAGTGCGGTCAGTACGGCCAGTACGAAGCGCCGCGCGCCGCGCTGTCCCTGACGGCGGGCCGAACGACTCGGCGACGGTGGCCCCGTACGCGTCCCCGCGCGAGCCGGAGGGCCCGGTCACCTGAGCCGGACAGGGCGGCGCCCCCGGGGGACCTGCCTCCCGGGGGCACCGCCGACCGCCGCGCGCCGACGGCCGGGCCTGACCGTCAGTCCTCATCGGCGAGAATCAGATACAGCTTCTTGCGCGCGTCGTTGACGATGGTGAGCGCCTTGTCCCGCTGCTCCTTGTTGCCGGTCTTCCAGACCTGGCCGAACGCCTCCAGCAGACCGAACCCGGCCGACCGGATCTCGTTCAGCGTGTCCCAGTCGACCCCGCGCGAGGCTTCCTCCCACGGGGCGTCCGGCCCCTCGTCGGCAGCCTGGCGCCCGGTGTCGGTGAGCGAGAACAGCTTCTTGCCGCCCTCACTGGCGCTGGCGATCAGCCCCTCGTCCTCCAGCAGCTGAAGGGTGGGGTACACCGAACCCGGGCTGGGCTTCCACGCCCCGCCGCTGCGCTCGGCGATCTCCTGGATCATCTCGTAGCCGTGCATCGGCCGGTCCTTCAGCAGGGCGAGGATCGAGGCGCGTACGTCACCGCGCCGCGCCCGTCCCCTGGGTCCGCCGCGTCCGCGGCCTCCCCAGGCTCCGGGGCCGAAGCCCTGTCCGCCGAATCCATGACCGCCGCCCGGCCCGAAGGGCCCGAAGGCGGCCCGGCGGCCGTCGTGTCCGCCCTTGCCGCGGCGGCGTCCGTGCTCGTGCTCATATCCATGCGTGTGCATTGTGATCACTCCATTTCGGATGTCTTCGTCGCGACTGCCATGACCTTCGCCGGTCATCTCATTGACTCAGTCGCGATGCGTCAACGATATATCGGAACCAGAAATGTGGCAAGCCCCGCCCGGCACGCGGCTCAGCCCGGCGCCAGGGACACCCACCCCGACACACCTCCGCACAGCCGTACGAGAGGTCACTCGTTGGTGGTTTCCCCCCGCTCGCCCGCCCTCCCCGCCGCGATCCTCGAAGCGGGCGGCGCACGACCGGCGCCGCCCGGACGCGTACCTGTGGGGGGACGACATGACGGACGGCACGACCTCGCGGCGCCCGGCACTGGATCAGCAGGCGGTTCTGCTGGCCGCCGGGCTCGCCGACCTCGCGCTCAGCACGGTGGGCACGGCCTTCGGCACGTTACGGGGCCTGCTGCGCCGCTCGGACGGAGCGGAACTCGCGGAACAGGCCGAGCAGGACCTCGTGGCGCGCGGACGCCTGGTCCTGGACCGGTACGCCACCGCGCCCCCGGCCCACCTGGAGATCCTGGCCCAGCACTCACGCCACACCACCGGCACCACACCCGCCTCCGCACCCTCACCCGCATCGCCACCCGCCTCCGCACCCGCCCCCGGCGTCCCCGCGTCCCGGCGGCCCGGTGCCCATGCCTGACCGCTGGGACCCCGCCGTCTTCCGCACCCGCGTCGACGAGGTGCTGCACGCCTTCGTCGCAGAGGAGGCCGACCGGTTCGCCGAGATCGATCCGCTGCTGGCGCCGGTCGCCGCACAGGTCGAGGCGGCCGTCGCGCACGGCAAGCGGCTGCGCGCGGCGTTCTGCTACTGGGGCTGGCGCGCGGTCGGCCAGCCGGACAGCGAGGCACTGCTGCGGGCCGCCGCCTCCATGGAACTGGTGCACGCCGCCGCCGTGGTGCACGACGACCTGATCGACGACAGCCCGCTGCGCCGCGGTCTGCCCACCGCCCATCGCGCCCTGCGCGGCGCGGTCCGGCGGCGTCCGCGCGCCGACGCCGCCGCCCGTTCACTGGCGATGCTGGTGGGCGATCTGCTGATGGCCCTGGCCGGGCAGCTCTTCGCGGCCAGCGGTCTGCCCGCCGCCTATCTCGCGCGGGCCCGCCCGCTGTGGACGGTGATGGCGCGGGAGCTGATCGCCGGCGAGTGCCTGGAGATCCTGCGCACCGGGACCGGCGCGGACACCGAGGCGTCCCTGAAGGTGATCCGGTACAAGACCGCCAAGTACACCGTCGAGCAGCCCCTGCTGATCGGCGGCGCGCTGGCCGGGGCGGGCGCCCGGCTGCGGGAGGGCTACTCGGCGTACGCGCTGCCGCTCGGCGAGGCGTTCCAGCTCCGGGACGATCTGCTGGGCCTGTTCGGCGACCCCGCGCACACCGGCAAGGCCAACGCCGACGATCTCTCCGGCCGCCGCCCCACCGCCCTGCTCGCCGAGACCCGGCGCCTCGCCGACGCCACCGAACGCGACGGGCTGGACGCCCTGCTGGGCCGCCGCGCCCTGGACGCCGGGGCGCTGGACACCGTCCGCGAGCTGATGGTCCGTCTCAAGGCGCCCGACCGGATCGAGGACATGATCGCCGTCCGCGTCGAGCAGTCCCTCGACGCCCTGCACGACCTGGACGTCCCGGCGTCCGCCACCGGCGCGCTGACCTCCCTCGCCCACTCGGCGACCGCCCGCACGTCCTGACCCCCGACTCCGCCCGCTCAGGACAAGCTCAGGACAAGGAGCCACCCCATGACCCCGGAACACCCCTCGTCCCCCGCCCCCGGCGCGACCCCCGGTACCGGCCCCGCCCCCCGCTACACCGACGCCACCCTCGACGCCCTGCGCCACCCCGGCGACGAACTCGCCGACGCCACCGTCGCCACCCTCTTCGAACGGGGCGAGGTCGGCACGTTCAACACCCTCATGCGGTACGTCTCCACCGCCGGGGCCCCGCTGCCGGACGGACTGCCCGAGGTGGCCCGGGAGTATCTGGCCGCGACCGCCGCGCCGCCGCCCTGGGTGGACTGGGCGGAGATGGAGAAGGCCCGGCTGTTCTTCATCGACAACAACGTCCACATCTCCACCGCGCTGTCCTTCGCCTCGATGCCGGCCTGCTATGTCGTCCCGCATGTGGCGAAGCTGCTGTCGGCGACGCACGGGCTGAAGTACCCGTCGAAGCGGATGGCGGAGACCGGTCAGTTCACCGTCTATCTGATGCAGCCCGGCGCGTTCGAGGCGGGCAGCCGGTTCATCCCGGCCGCGCAGAAGGTACGGCTGCTGCACGCCTCCATCCGGCACCATCTGCGCCGCGAGGGCCTCTGGGACACCGCCGCCCTCGGCACGCCGATCTGCCAGGAGGACATGATCGGCGGCCAGATGTTCTTCTCGATGCTGGTGCTGGACAGCCTGCACCGGCTCGGCATCCATATGTCCCAGAGCGGCGCGGAGGCGTACTACTACGCGTGGCGGGTCGTCGGCGCGATGCTCGGCGTCGACCAGGACGCGGTCCCGCGCACCCTGGACGAGGCCCGCCAGTTCCTGGACCTCTACATGATCCGGCACATGGGCCCGTCCCCGGAGGGATCCCAGCTCACCCGCCAGCTCATCGACCTCTACGAGGAGGTCGTGCCCGGCACCTTCTTCGACCCGATCGTCTCCGCGCTGATCCGCCATCTGGTCGGCGACACCAGCGCCGACTGGCTCGATGTGCCGCGCACCGCGTGGGACTCGGTCGTCAAGGCCGTACCGCATCTGCTGGGGGTGCTGGAGACCGTCGAGGACCGCTCGCCCCTCGGCGCCTGGGCGCTGGACCGGCTCGGCCAGCTGACCACGGTGCTGGAGCTGTCCTCACTGACCCGGGGCCGGGTCATGCACTACGCGATCCCGGAACAGCTCCGCAAGGACTACGGCGTCTCGGACGCCCTGCCGCCCCATCGCCGCTGGACGCCTCCGGCACCGACCGTCGTCTGACCACCGGCGCGGGGAGACCGACTCTCCAATATTCCATGGATATATGGATAATGGGCACTCGGCAACGCACCACCACCCCGACGCGCCCCGGAGACGGACATGCCCAGCCCCGGCACCCCGGCCGAGACCAAGCCAGAGAACGAGCCCGAGCCCGAACCCGAACCTGAGACCCAGCCCGCACCCGCACCCACTCCCACTCCCGCTCCCCCCGGCGGCAAGGCACGCCTCTACGACGCCTTCGCCGCCGGAGGCAAGGCCCTGGCCAGCGGAAAGCGGCTGGAGCTGCTCGATCTGCTGGCCCAGGGCGAGCGGACCGTCGACGCCCTGGCGAAGGCGGCCGGGCTGAACCTCACCACCGCCTCGGCCCATCTCCAGACCCTCAAGCAGGCCGGTTTCGTGGCCACCCGCCGGGAGGGCGTCCGCGTCCACTACCGGCTCGCGGGCGAGGACGTGGCCCGGCTGTTCGCGCTGCTGTGCAAGGTCACCGAGGCCCATCAGCCGAACGTACCGGCGGCGCGGGACGCGTATCTCGGCGCGCACGACCCGGCCGAGGTCAGCCATGAGGAGCTGGCGGCGCGGGTGGCGGCCGGGGAGGTGGTGCTGCTGGACGTCCGCCCGGCCGAGGAGTACCGGGCCGGGCACATCCCCGGCGCCCGTTCCCTGCCGGTCGACCTGCTGGCCGAGCGGATCGCCGAGGTGCCCGAGGAGACGGAGATCGTCGTGTACTGCCGGGGCGCGTACTGCGTGCTGGCGTACGACGCCGTACGGCTGCTCACCGAGCGGGGGCGGCGGGCGGTGCGGCTGCACGACGGGATGCTGGAGTGGCGGCTCGCCCAGCGGCCCGTGGCCGCCGGGGACCCGGCGTGACCGGGCCGGCCGAGGCGGCGGACACCCCCCTCATACCGGACGCCGAGCAGGCCCAGCGGCGCATCCTGCGGGCCCTCGTCATCTCACAGATCCTGAGCGGCGCCGGACTCGCCGCGGGCGTCACGGTCGGCGCGCTGCTCGCCCAGGACATGCTGGGCAGTACGAGTCTGGCGGGGCTGCCGAGCGCGCTGTTCACCGCCGGTTCGGCGCTCGCGGCCGTGATCGTCGGCCGGATCTCCCAGGCCCGGGGCCGGCGCCCCGGACTGACCGCCGGCTATCTCACCGGGGCGCTGGGCAGCGCGGGCGTGATCACCGCCGCGGTCCTCGACCACCCGGTGCTGCTCTTCTTCTCGCTGTTCGTGTACGGCGCGGGGACGGCGACCAATCTCCAGGCCCGGTACGCGGGCGCGGATCTCGCGCGGCCGGACCACCGGGCGCGGGCCGTGTCCCGGGTGCTGGTGGCCACCACGCTCGGCGGGGTCGCGGGCCCCAATCTCGCCGCGCCGATGGCGGATCTCGCCGAGGGGCTCGGGGTACCGGGACTCGCGGGGCCGTTCCTGCTGTCGGGGACGGCGTATGTGCTGGCCGCGCTGGTGCTGGCCGTCCGGCTGCGCCCCGACCCGCTGCTCACCGCCCGCGCGCTGGCGGACGCCGAGCAGCGCAGCGCCGCGGCGGCGGGCACCGGGAAGGAGCCGGAGGGGCGGCGCCCCGGAGTCGTCCTCGGCGCCCTGGTGATGATCGTCACGCAGTTGGTGATGGTCGCGGTGATGACCATGACGCCGGTCCATATGCACGACCACGGCCATGGCACCGCCGCCTCCGGGCTGGTCATCGCGCTGCACATCGCGGCGATGTATCTGCCGTCACCGCTGACCGGCTGGCTGGTGGACCGGTACGGACGGATCCGGATCGCCGGGGCGTCCGGGGTCACCCTGCTGGCCGCGGGCGTCCTGGCCGCCGTCGTGCCCGGCGACTCGATGGCGCTGCTCGCCCTGGCCCTGATCCTGCTCGGCCTCGGCTGGAACCTCGGTCTGATCTCCGGCACGGCCATCATCACGGACGCGCTGCCGCTCGCCACCCGGGCGAGGACCCAGGGCCTGGTGGACGTCTCCATCGCCATCGCCGGCACCACGGGCGGCCTCGCCTCCGGGGTGATCATGGCCACCACCAGCTATCCGATCCTCGCCCTGACCGGCGGAGTCCTCGCCCTGGCGATCCTCCCGGCCATCGCGGCGACGGCGGGCGGGGAAGGGGACGGGGAAGGGGAAGGGGACCGAGGCCGAGACAAGGGCTTTGCATGACCATGCGAGATGCTGCATACTCTTCCTATGTCCAAGGTCCTCACCTCCCTCCCCTCCGGCGAGCGCGTCGGCATCGCCTTCTCCGGCGGCCTCGACACCTCGGTCGCCGTCGCCTGGATGCGCGACAAGGGCGCCGTCCCGTGCACCTACACGGCCGACATCGGCCAGTACGACGAGCCCGACATCGCCTCGGTGCCCACCCGCGCGAAGGCCTACGGCGCCGAGGTGGCCCGGCTCGTCGACTGCCGGGCGGCACTGGTCGAAGAGGGCCTGGCGGCGCTGACCTGCGGCGCGTTCCACATCCGCTCGGGCGGGCGGGCGTACTTCAACACCACGCCGCTCGGCCGGGCCGTGACGGGCACCCTGCTGGTCCGGGCGATGCTGGAGGACGACGTCCAGATCTGGGGCGACGGCTCGACCTACAAGGGCAACGACATCGAGCGGTTCTACCGCTACGGTCTGCTCGCCAACCCCAACCTCCGGATCTACAAGCCGTGGCTGGACGCCGACTTCGTGACCGAGCTGGGCGGTCGCAAGGAGATGTCCGAGTGGCTGGTCGCGCATCAGCTGCCGTACCGGGACAGCACGGAGAAGGCGTACTCCACGGACGCCAACATCTGGGGCGCCACCCATGAGGCCAAGACCCTGGAGCACCTGGACACCGGGGTCGAGACCGTCGAGCCCATCATGGGCGTGCGGTTCTGGGACCCGTCGGTGGAGATCGCCGCCGAGGACGTGACGATCGGCTTCGACCAGGGCCGCCCGGTCACCGTCAACGGCAAGGAGTTCGCCACCGCCGTCGACCTGGTGATGGAGGCCAACGCCATCGGCGGGCGGCACGGCCTGGGCATGTCCGACCAGATCGAGAACCGGATCATCGAGGCCAAGAGCCGCGGCATCTACGAGGCCCCGGGCATGGCCCTGCTGCACGCGGCCTACGAGCGGCTGGTCAACGCCATCCACAACGAGGACACCCTCGCCCAGTACCACAACGAGGGCCGCCGTCTGGGCCGGCTGATGTACGAGGGGCGCTGGCTGGACCCGCAGGCGCTGATGATCCGTGAGTCCCTCCAGCGCTGGGTCGGCGCGGCCGTCACCGGCGAGGTGACCCTGCGGCTGCGGCGCGGCGAGGACTACTCGATCCTCGACACCACCGGCCCGGCGTTCAGCTACCACCCGGACAAGCTCTCCATGGAGCGCACCGAGGACTCCGCGTTCGGCCCGTCCGACCGGATCGGCCAGCTCACCATGCGCAACCTGGACATCGCCGACTCCCGCGCCAAGCTGGAGCAGTACGCCGGAATGGGCCTGATCGGTACGGCCCACCCCGCGATCGGTGCCGCGCAGGCCGCCGCGACCGGCCTCATCGGCGCGATGCGGGAGGGCGGCGCCGAGGCCATCGCCTCCCGGGGCGAGGTCTCCGAGGAGGACGAACTGCTGGACCGCGCGGCGATGGAGTCCGGCACGGACTGACTCCGCCGGCACCTCAGCCACAACACCCGGCGGCGACCACCCCGCCGCCCCGCACACGCACGAAGGCCGGCCCGGCCCCGAGGACCCCGGGCCGGCCTTCGCCGTACTCACCCCCGTACCCGTACCCACGCCCACGCCCACCCCCGCACCCACGCCCACGCCCACCCCCGCACCCGCACCCGCACCCGCACCCGCACCCACCGACCCCGTACCCCCACCCACCCGTGGCCCACTCCCGTGCCCACCCGCGGCCCCGCTGCCCCGGGGCCACCCGCCGCACCCCGTGCCCATCCGCCGCCGCCCCCACAGACACCCGGCTGCCACCCCCCGCGTCATCCTCTGCCGCACCGCGTCCACCCCCCGCCGCCCCATGTCCGCTCGCGGCCACCCGCCGCCACCCCGCGTCCGGAGGCCGCCGCCACCGAATCCACCCGCACCCGAACCCATCCCCACCCCCTCCAGGTCCACATCCCCGCCCCCTCCAGGTCCACATCCCCCGAATTGGCCTTGGCCCGCCCCACCCCCCGCCCCCTACCGTCGACGGCATGCGGATTCGAATCGTCGATGCCTTCACCGACCGTCCCTTCGCGGGGAACCCCGCCGGGGTGATGCTGCTGGACGCGTTCCCCGAGGACGCCTGGCTCCAGAGCGTGGCGCTGGAGGTGAATCACGCCGAGACGGCGTTCGCGCATCCGCTGCCGCCGGGCGGGGACGCGGACTGGGCGCTGCGCTGGTTCACACCGGTGACGGAGGTCGCCCTGTGCGGCCATGCCACCCTGGCCACCGCCCATGTGCTGCACAGCACCGGCGTCCACGAGGGACCCGTGCGCTTCGCGACCCGCGGCGGGACACTGACCGCCACTCCCCGGCCGGACGGCTCGATCACCCTGGACTTCCCGACCGCCCCGCTGACCCCCGTCGAACTGCCGGACGGGGTCGCCGAGGCGCTGGGCGCGAAGCCGCTGGCCGCGGTCGACACCGGCCCGGACGTGGGCGACCTGCTCCTCGAACTCGCCGACGAGCGCACCATCCACGCCCTGGCCCCCGACCACCGGGCACTCGCCCGCTACTCCGCCCGGGGCGTCATCGCCACCGCCCGCGCCGAGGACCCGTCCCGCGGCTACGACTATGTCTCGCGCTGTTTCTTCCCCAATGTCGGGATCGACGAGGACCCGGTCACCGGCAGCGCGCACACCGCCCTCGCCCCGTACTGGTCGCCCCGGCTGGGCGGCCCGGATCTGACCGGCCTCCAGGCGTCCCGCCGCCGGGGCCTGGTCCGCACCGGACTGCGCGGCGCGCGCACCCTGCTGACCGGCCACGCGGTGACCGTCATCGACGGGGAACTGCTCGCCCCCTGACGGTCGCCCCGCACCGCCACCCCGCACCGCCACCCCGTACCGCCGCCCCGCACCGCCGCCGCCCCGCTCAGGCCGTAGGCAGCCAGCTCACCTTGCCCGCCAGCAGCGCGTAGCCGACGAACGCGCCGATGTCGAGCAGGGTGTGGGCCACGACCAGCGGCCCCACCCGGCCCCAGCGGCGGTACAGGTAGACGAAGGCCACGCCCATCGCCATGTTGCCGATGAACCCGCCGATGCCCTGGTAGAGGTGGTACGAGCCGCGCAGTACCGAACTCGCGGCCATCGAGGCGCCGGGCGACCAGCCGAGCTGATCGAGCCGGCGCAGCAGATAGCCGACGACGATGACCTCTTCGACGATGGAGTTCTGCGCGGCGGACAGGATCAGCACCGGGAACTTCCACCACACGTCGGGCAGCGCCTCCGGCACCACGGTGAGGTTGAAGCCGAGGCCGCGCGCGGCGAGGTAGAAGGCGATGCCGGTGCTGCCGATCCCGGCGGCGATCACCGCGCCGCGCCCGAGGTCGGGCCAGGGGCGGGTGCGGTCGAAGCCGATGACGCGCAGGTTCGCGCCCTCGCGGATCAGCAGATGGGCGACCAGCGCGACCGGCACCAGCGCGGTGGTGATGCCGAACAGCTGCCAGGCCAGGTCCAGCCAGGGGCGGCCGGGCGCGGCGGAGGCGTTGAGGGTGGCGGCCTGGTCGCTGAGGCCGCCGGGCCGGGTGGCCGAGCCGATGAAGCTGATCAGCGCGGAGACCCCGCTCGCGCCCAGGGACAGGGCGAGGACGAGCAGCGTCTCGTCGCGCAGGGTCCGCCGCGAGAGCCGTTCCAGCGGCTGTGCCTGGGCCGCCGCGCTGTCCTCCGCCTGCACAGGTGCCTCCCGTGGGTGCCAGTGGGTAGAGCCGTGAAGGATCACAGCTTGCCCCATGAACCTGGGAGCGGGGATCCCAGGGTGCCCGCGGCCCGTGCGACGGAGGCGTCCGGCCGGGATCAGCGCGGGACGGGGTCCGGCAGGCCGGCCGGCCAGGTGTGGACGGGCTCGCCCAGCTGGGTCAGCTCGCAGTAGCGGCGGGTGGTCGCGGCCAGCGCCCGGTCGCGGCTCAGGC
The DNA here is from genome assembly GCF_040609715.1 of Streptomyces sp. NPDC004610. Lineage (NCBI taxonomy): Bacteria > Bacillati > Actinomycetota > Actinomycetes > Kitasatosporales > Streptomycetaceae > Streptomyces > Streptomyces sp. NPDC004610. The sequence continues at coordinate 111,343 of NZ_JBEXLA010000025.1, forward strand.
CGCTCTCCAGCGCCCGGTGGAAGGTCGCGACCTGCCAGGACGCCCCGTTGATCCGGCGCCGGCAGCGTTCCTCGACGACCCCGAGGTAGAAGTCCCGGTCGGCGGGTTCGATGCCCCAGGCGTCCAGTCCGGCGGCGGCCAGCGGCAGCAGTTCGTCCCGGACCAGGGTGACGGCGTCCACCTCGGACGTTCCCCCGTACCGGCCGCGGCGGGGCCAGCGGAAGCGGGCCTCGATGCCGTGGCGGCAGGCGGCGTCGAAGTTCTCCGCCGCCTGCTCGAAGGGCAGCCGGGTCCAGACCGGCCGGGACTCGTCGGCGAGGGCGCGGACGAGGCCGTAGTAGAAGGCCGCGTTGGCGAGGACGTCGGTGACGGTCGGTCCGGCGGGCAGCACCCGGTTCTCCACCCGCAGATGCGGGACGCCGTCGGCGATGCCGTAGACGGGCCGGTTCCAGCGGTAGACCGTGCCGTTGTGCAGGACGAGTTCGGCGAGGGCGGGGATACCGCCCGCGTCCAGGGTCTCCAGCGGCTCCTCGTCGTCGACGATGGGCAGCAGGGCCGGGAAGTAGCGCAGATTCTCCTCGAAGAGGTCATGGGCCGAGGAGATCCAGCGCTCACCGAACCAGGTGCGCGGGCGGACGCCCTGCGCCTGGAGTTCGGGCGGCCGGGTGTCGGTGGACTGCTGGAACAGCGGCGGCCTGGACTCCCGCCACAGCTCCCGCCCGAACAGGAAGGGCGAGTTGGCGCCGACCGCGATCTGCGCGGCCGAGGCGACCTGCGCCGCGTTCCACACATCGGCGAACCGCGCCGGGGTGACCTGGAGATGCAGCTGTACGGAGGTGCAGGCGGCCTCCGGGGCGATGGAGCGGGAGGTGCAGACCAGATGCTCCACCCCGTCGATGTCGAGGGTGAAGTCCTCGCCGCGGGCGGCCACTATCTGATCGTTGAGCAGGGTGTAGCGGTCCACCTCGGAGAGATTGGACGAGACCAGATGGTCCCGGTCCAGGGTCGGCAGAATCCCGATCATCACGATTCCGGCGTCGACCTCGACCGCTTTCCGGTGGGCATAGCCGAGAGAGGTGCGGACTTCCTCGGCGAGCCGGTCGAATACCCGGCCGCTCAAGCGGTGGGGGGCAATGTTCACTTCCAGATTGAACATGGCGAGTTCTGTTTGGAAATCCCGACTGGCGATGCGTTCCAGGACTTGCCCGTTCAGCATTCTCGGCAGACCGTCGGCACCGACCAGATTCAATTCGATCTCCAGGCCCATGAGGTTCCTGGGCCGGTCGAACCGCTGCTCCGCGAGCAGTCGCTCCAGGCCGGTCAGACAGCGCCGGAGCTTGTCCCGGTAGCTGTGCCGATCGGACAGGTCGATACCGCCTGCCACGACCTTCTCCCCCATCTAAGCGTCCCTCCTCGGATGGGCGGGCCCGGACCCGGGTCCGCCGGGGTGCGCGGACCGGGTACGGGCCCGGGTGGATGTCAGGGTGGATGATGCCCAGCCCGGACGATCCATAACGCCACCCGGCGACCCGTACGCCCGCTAATCTGGTCCGTGCCGGGCACTTTTGTCCGGGGGCACATACCCCTGGCATACGGCATTCGGGTTGCACCGCCTCCGCGTTACTCGTGAAAAACGCCGACGACAATTGGCCCACCACAGGACGCACACAACCCGAGGTCAGCACCGGGGCGCCAACGGGGAATCGGGATGTTTCACCCTGAATCCATGACCGAAATCGACCTTGTCCGGGTGCCCCGGAACGGCTAGCCGAAACACCGCCCGAACAGCGGTCGTATAAACTCCGCGAGCGAGGCTGAAGGCCGGCGCCGGCTCCCCGGGATATTCGCCGTCACGTTCATCCGCACGGGATCTGTCCCGTCGCGCCCCCCGGCACCCCGGCGGGTCTTCCCTCGACCGTGAGCAGACAGCGCCGTCCGCCCCCGCTCTCACGCACCCCTGCCTGTCTAATGAGAGGCGACCCACCATGCCGCTGCATGTCCCGCCGGCTCCCGCGCCCGCTCTTCGCACCGTTCTCACGGCCCTCGGTTCCCCCACCGCGGTCCGTGAGGCCCGAACACCCTCCCTGCGCACCGCCGACGGACCCGTCACCCCCGAACTCCCGCTGCCCGTCCACGTCCTGGACCGGGTGACGCCCGGGGGAGTCTTCGCCACCCGGCTGGCCGGCTGGCGCTTCCTGATCCACAGCGGCGGCCGTGCCGTGGCCGCCGCGGAGACCCGGCTGACCGCCGACGGCTGGGCCTTCTCGCACTTCTTCGAGGGCCCGTACATCGCCTCCACCGAACTCGCCCTGCGCCAGGCGGAAACGCTGCCCGGCCCGTACCAGCCGCGACTGCTGTCCGTACCCAGCCTCTACATGCTCACCCTGTGGCTGCACGGCGACCCCGGCGCGGACGCGACGGCCGGGCACCCCGCGGCGGCCGATCTGCTGGTCCCACTGGCCCCTGCCCCGCCCGGCATCCCCGCCCACCGCCCGCACCGGGCGGGCGAGTTGCTGCCGGTCCTCACCCAGCGGGTGCCCCCGGCCCCGCTGCTGGGCTCACCGGCCTGAGCCGCGCCCTCCCCCGTCGGGCACCCCCACCCCCGCCACGCCCCTCGTACCCCGCCGCCGGACCACCGGCCGCGGGGTACGGCGCTTTCTCCCGCCCCACCCTCACCCCTGCCGCGGCTCCCTTGTGGCATTTCCCGCTCATACGAGCCTCCCCCTCCGCTGAACCCGAGCGGACTAGCCCCATCCGGTCACTGCGAATCACCCGAAAGGGCAGCGCAGTTGAACTGAACCGTCCGGCCGGGTGATGCGTCCTCAACCTGTGAGAAGCGGTGCTGCGAAATCCCTGCGGATCGACGCCCGTGGGGCAACACTGGGTTCGGACCGACTCATCACAACGGGGGGCGGCCATGAACGACGCTTCGAGCCGCGGGACAGCCACACCGACCAGAACTGACACCCCATCCTTCACGACAGAGCGAAAGATCCCACCCATGTGCCAGCACACGCCTCCGTGCCCCACAGCCACCTCCGCCGACCGGGACTCCGCCCGCCTTGTGGCGCACCACCCGGAACAGGGCTGGAGCCTGCTGTGCAACGGGGTGCTGCTCTTCGAGGACACCGGCGAACTGCTGCCGGACGGCCAGATCATCGCCCCGCACCGCCCCCAGGTGGTGACGGCGGCCTGAGCCGGACCGGACGGCCGGACGACAGCACCGCCCGGGAACAACAGGGGCCGGACCGCGGACACACCGCGAACCGGCCCCGACGTGTCTCCAGGGACCGTCACCGCGTGTAGTCGACCGTGTCGGCGGCGGCGTCGGGCATCAGGGACACGCAAGGATCCGCCAGGCCCGCGCCAAGAAGCCGCTACTGCCCTTCATCGCGCGCCCGCGCACGGGTGAGATGGGACCGGCCCCCTCCCGGGCCCGGCCGTGGACACGAGGTCCGCCGCCGCGGGCGACGAACGGTGGAGCGATGTCCGGTAGCGGCGACGGCGGCACAGGTGTCCCTCGGGTCGTGGTGGGGGTGAGCGGTTCCCTCGGCAGCCGCACCGCGCTGTGCCGGGCGGCCGACGAGTCCCGCCGCCGGGGCGCGGAGCTGTGGCCGGTGCTGGCCTGGGAACCGCCGGGCGGCGAACTGGGCGTGGGCCGCAACCCGGCCCCCTGCGTGCTGCTGGACGAAGGGCGCCGGCTGGCCGGACAGCGACTGCTGGGCGTGCTCGCCGACGCGTTCGGCGCCGACGGGCCCGGCGTTCCGATGCGGGCCGTGGTCGCCCGGGGCACCCCCGGTGTCGCCCTGGTGGGGGCGGCCGACCGTGCGGACGACGTGCTGGTCGTCGGGGCGGGCCGACGCAGCCCCTGGCATCGCGCCTTCTCCCGCTCGGTCAGCCGCTACTGCCTGACCCACGCCCTCTGCCCGGTCCTCGCCATCCCGCCCTCACCCCTGGAGGCGGAGCTGACGGCGGTCCACCGCCGGAACACCTGGCGACTGCGGCTGGACACGGGCCGGTTCACCGGCGAACACGAGGACAGACACCAGCGGTCGTGACGCCGGAACCCCGAACGGGACCGGACCACGGCAACACCGTCGCTCCCAGCGGCGGCCCCCCTCGGCACCACGCCCCCAATCCGCCGCCACCCCCACCCCGCAACCCGACCCGCCGCCCCCTACGAAACCCCCGCCACCCGCCCCTCCGGCTCCCCCGGCTCATCCGGCACCCCCGCCGCCTCCCCGGCCACTCCCACCCCCACCGCACCCGAACCTCCCACAGTCCCGACAGTCCCCGCAGCCCCCGCACTCCCCCCGCTCCCCCCACCCCTCCCCACCGCCCGCCGCAGACTCAGCACCATCGTCAACCCACCCCCCGGCGTGTCCTCCGCCGTCAGCGTGCCCCCCATCGCGTCGGCGAAGCCGCGCGCCACCGCCAGCCCGAGACCGACCCCCGTACCGCGCGGGGCGTCACCATGGCGCTGGAACGGCTCGAAGATCCGCTCCTTCGCCTCGTCCGGCACTCCGGGCCCCCGGTCCACCACCCGTACCTCCACCCGCTCCCCCAGCGCACTGGCCGAGACCATGACCACCTCGCGGGTGCTGTACTTCACCGCGTTCTCGACCACATTGGCCACCACCCGCTCCAGCAGCCCCTTGTCCACGACGACCATCGGCAGGGTCTCCGGGATGTCCAGCTCGACGCTGTCCTCGGGCACCCCGCCGAGCGCCATCGGCACCACCTCGTCGAGGTCGATCTCCCGCACGATCGGCGTGACGGTCCCGGTCTGGAGCCGGGACATGTCGAGCAGATTCCCCACCAGATGGTCGAGCCGGTCGGCGCCCTCCTCGATGGCCGCCAGCAACTCCGCCTGATCCTCCTCCGACCAGGCCACGTCGTCCGACCTGAGCGACGAGACCGCCGCCTTGATCCCGGCGAGCGGGGTCCGCAGATCATGGCTGACAGCGGCCAGCAGCGCGGTGCGGATGCGGTTGCCCTCGGCCAGCGCGCGGGCCTGGTGGGCCTCCTCGCGCAGCCGGCGCCGGTCCAGGACCACCGCCGCCTGCGCGGCGAACGCGGCCAGTACCCGGCGGTCCTCGGCAGGCAGCACCCGCCCGGTGAGCGCGAGCGCCATGTGGTCGCCGACGGGGACGTCCACGTCGGCGTCCTCCGGGGACTGGCACGGCCCGCTGCCGACACTGCCCGCGCAGGTCCAGGGCGCGACCTCGCTCTCCCGCTCCAGCAGCGCCACGGACTCCATCGCGAAGGTCTCCCGGACCCGCTCCAGGAGCGCCTCCAGGCTGGTCTCCCCGCGCAGCACGTCCCCGGCGAGGAAGGAGAGTATCTCCGACTCGGCCCGCAGCCGGGCCGCCTGATGGGTGCGCCGGGCGGCGAGATCGACCACCGAGGCCACCGACACGGCGACCCCCACGAAGATCGCGATGGCGACGATGTTCTTGGGATCGGCGATGGTGAGGGTGTGCACGGGCGGGGTGAAGAACCAGTTGAGCAGCAGCGAGCCGGCCACCGCCGAGGCCAGCGCGGGCACCAGTCCGCCGAGCAGCGCCGCCGCCACCGTGAAGGTGAGGAAGAGCAGGACGTCGTTGGCGAGGCCGACGTCCGGGGCGAAGCCGTCGAGCAGGGCGGTGAGCAGCACCGGGCCGAGGACCCCGACGATCCAGCCCCACAGGATCCGGCCCCGCCCCAACCGGGCGCCCCGGGCCACGGGCAGCCCGCGCCCCTTGCCTGCCTCGCCGTGGGTGATCAGATGGACGTCGAGGTCGGGTCCGGACTCGCGGGCGACGGTCGCGCCGACACCCGGCCCGAACGCGTACTGCCAGGTCTTGCGGCGGGAGACGCCCAGCACGATCTGGGTGGCGTTGACGCCCCGCGCGAAGTCCAGGAGGGCGGCGGGGATGTCGTCGCCGACGACATGGTGGAAGGTGCCGCCGAGATCCTCGACCAGGGTGCGCTGGACGGCGAGTTCCTTCGGGGAGCCCCCGGAGAGGCCGTCGCTGCGGGAGATGTAGACGGCGAGGACCTCGCCCCCGGCGCCCTTCTCGGCGAGCCGGGCGGCCCGGCGGATCAGCGTCCGCCCTTCCGGGCCGCCGGTCAGCCCGACCACGATCCGCTCCCGCGAGCCCCATATCTTCGAGACCTGGTGCTCGCTGCGGTACTCGGTCAGATACTCGTCCACCCGGTCGGCGACCCAGAGCAGGGCCAGCTCCCGCAGCGCGGTCAGGTTTCCCGGGCGGAAGTAGTTCGACAGGGCCGCGTCGACCTTGTCCGGCTTGTAGATGTTGCCGTGGGCCATCCGGCGGCGCAGCGCCTCCGGCGACATGTCGACCAGCTCTATCTGATCGGCCCGCCGCACCACCTCGTCCGGCACGGTCTCCTGCTGCCGGACACCCGTGATGGACTCCACCACATCGCCCAGCGACTCCAGATGCTGGATGTTCACGGTCGAGACGACATCGATCCCGGCGGCGAGCAGCTCCCCCACGTCCTGCCACCGCTTGGCGTTGCGCGAGCCCGGGACATTGGTGTGCGCCAGCTCGTCCACGAGGGCCACCTTGGGATGGCGCGCGAGGACCGCGTCCACGTCCATCTCCGTGAACGTCGTGCCCCGGTACTCCAGCTCTCGGCGCGGGATCTGCTCCAGGCCGTGCAGCATCACCTCCGTACGGGGCCGCTCGTGGTGCTCCACGAAGGCGACCACGCAGTCCGTGCCCCGCTCGATGCGCCGATGGGCCTCCGACAGCATCGCGTACGTCTTGCCGACGCCGGGAGCGGCGCCGAGGTAGATCCGCAGCTTGCCGCGTGCCATGTTCATCCTTCGAAGCGGTAACCCATGCCGGGTTCGGTGACGAGATAGCGGGGATGGGAGGGGTCGCTCTCCAGTTTGCGCCGCAACTGGGCCATATAGACCCGCAGATAGTTGCTCTTGTTGCGCTGGGACATCCCCCAGACCTCCTGGAGCAGGAACTTCTGGCTGACCAGCCGCCCGGGGCGGGTCACCAGCAGCTCCAGCAGATGCCATTCGGTCGGGGTGAGCCGGATGTCCCGGCCGTCGCGGACCGCCCGTTTGGCGAGCAGATCGATGGTGAAGTCGGGGGTGGTGACCACGGTGGAACCGGGCGCGGGCACGGTGTCGTCGGTACGGCGGACGGCGGCGCGGAGCCGGGCCATCAGCTCGTCCATGCTGAACGGCTTGGTGACATAGTCGTCGGCCCCGGCGTCGAGGGCGGCCACCTTCTCGTCGGACGCCTGACGGGCCGACAGCACCAGGATCGGCACCCGGCTCCAGCCGCGCAGCGCCCGGATCACCTCGACGCCGTCCATGTCGGGCAGTCCGAGGTCGAGCATCACCACATCGGGCTGCCGGGCCGCCGCCAGCCGCAGCGCGGTCGCGCCGTCGGTGGCGGAGTCCACCCCGTACTGCCGTGCCTGCATATTGATCACGAGGGCCCGGACGAGCTGCGGGTCGTCCTCGACCACCAGCACGCGAGTCATGGGCGTGCGCCTTTCCTGTCGTACGGGAGGGGGTCGTCGTACGGGAACGGGTCGGACGGCGTCGCGCCGGAAGGAGCCGGACCCGGTCAGGTGGGGACGGCGGCGGGAGCCGGCGGGGCCGGGGTGTCCCGGGCCGCCGGCTCCCGTACCGGCCGGAGGGCGTCCTGCGCGGGTCCCGGGTCAGGTGCCCGCGACGAGTTCCCTGAGCGCGATGTTGAGTTCGAGGACATTGACCCGCGGCTCGCCGATGAAGCCGAGGGTGCGGCCCTCGGTGTGCGCGTCGACCAGGCGCTGCACCTCGTCCACCGGCAGCCCGTTGCGCTCGGCGACCCGGTGGACCTGGAGGTCGGCGTACGCGGGGGAGATGTCCGGGTCCAGTCCGGAGCCGGAGGAGGTCACCGCGTCCGCCGGGACCTCGGAGGGCCGGACGGTGTGGCCGGGCACGGAGTTGTCCTTGACGACGGCGGCCTTGGCGTCGGTCACCCACTGGATCAGCTCGGGGTTGTCGCCGGAGCGGTTGGTGGCCCCGGAGAGGATGAGCTGGTACTGGGTGTTGACGCTGTTGGCGCCGAGCCCGTTCTGCGGACGGCCCTGGAACCACTTGAGGTCCGGCTCCGGGGTCTCCTGGCCCTCCCCCAGCGGCAGGTTGTACGCCTGCCCGATCAGGGAGGAGCCGACGACCTCGCCGTCCGCCGTGACCTCCGAGCCGTTGGCCGAGTCGCGGAACAGGCCCTGGGCGATCCCGGTGACGGCGAGGGGGTAGATCACGCCGGTCACCAGGGTCAGCATGAGCAGGGCGCGCAGGCCGGCCCCGAGCAGCCGGGCGGTGTTGGTTACGGAGTTGTTCATGGCGATCACCACGCTTTCGAAAAGTTACAGCCCGGGGATGAGGGAGATGAGCAGGTCGATGAGCTTGATGCCGATGAAGGGCGCGATCAGCCCGCCGAGGCCGTAGATCCCGAGATTGCGGCGGAGCATCTTGTCGGCGCTGACCGGCCGGTACTGCACGCCCCGCAGGGACAGCGGCACCAGCGCGATGATGATCAGCGCGTTGAAGACGACGGCCGACAGGATCGCCGAGTCCGGTGAGGACAGCTGCATGATGTTCAGCTTGTCCAGGCCCGGGTAGACCGCCGCGAACAGCGCCGGGATGATCGCGAAGTACTTCGCGACGTCATTGGCGATGGAGAAGGTCGTCAGCGCGCCCCGGGTGATCAGGAGCTGCTTGCCGATCTCCACGATCTCGATGAGCTTGGTCGGGTTGGAGTCGAGGTCGACCATGTTGCCGGCCTCCTTGGCGGCCGACGTACCGGTGTTCATGGCGACACCGACGTCCGCCTGGGCCAGGGCCGGGGCGTCATTGGTGCCGTCACCGGTCATCGCGACCAGCTTGCCGCCGGCCTGCTCCCGCTTGATGAGGGCCATCTTGTCCTCGGGGGTGGCCTCGGCGAGGAAGTCGTCGACACCGGCCTCCTGGGCGATGGCCTTGGCGGTGAGCGGGTTGTCGCCGGTGATCATGACGGTCTTGATGCCCATCTGGCGCAGTTCCTCGAACCGCTCGCGCATCCCCTCCTTGACCACGTCCTTGAGGTGGATGACCCCGAGGACACGGGCGCCGTCGGTGTCCTCCACGGCGACCAGCAGCGGGGTGCCCCCGGCCCCGGAGATCTCGTCGACGATCCGGCCGGCGTCCTCGGCGGTCTCGCCGCCGTGCTCCCGCACCCAGGCGATCACCGAACCGGCGGCGCCCTTGCGGACCCTGCGGCCGTCGACGTCGACGCCGGACATCCGGGTCTGCGCGGTGAACGCGATCCACTCGGCCTGGGTCAGCTCGCCCTGGTGGCGTTCGCGCAGCCCGTACTTCTCCTTGGCGAGGACGACGATGGAGCGGCCCTCGGGGGTCTCGTCGGCCAGCGAGGAGAGCTGGGCGGCGTCCGCGAGTTCGGGCCCGGTGGTGCCCCGGACCGGGACGAACTCGGCGGCCTGGCGGTTGCCGAGGGTGATGGTGCCGGTCTTGTCGAGGAGCAGCGTGGAGACATCACCGGCCGCCTCGACCGCGCGCCCCGACATGGCCAGCACATTGCGCTGGACCAGCCGGTCCATGCCCGCGATGCCGATCGCGGAGAGCAGTGCGCCGATGGTGGTCGGGATGAGACAGACCAGCAGGGCGACCAGCACCACCATGGACAGTTCGGTGCCCGCGTAGGCGGCGAGCGGCGGGAGGGTGGCGACGGCGAGCAGGAAGACGATGGTCAGCGAGGCCAGCAGGATGTTCAGCGCGATCTCGTTGGGTGTCTTCTGCCGGGCGGCGCCCTCGACCAGGCTGATCATCCGGTCGATGAAGGTCTCGCCCGGCTTGGTGGTGATCTTGACGACGATCCGGTCGGAGAGCACCTTGGTGCCGCCGGTGACCGCGCTGCGGTCGCCGCCGGACTCCCGGATGACCGGGGCGGACTCGCCGGTGATGGCGGACTCGTCGACCGAGGCGACACCCTCGATGACATCGCCGTCGCCGGGGATGATGTCCCCGGCCTCGCACACCACCTGGTCGCCGATCCTCAGCTCGGTGCCGGGCACCTGCTCCTCGCGCGCGCCGGTCAGCCGACGGGCGACGGTGTCGGTCTTGGCCTTGCGCAGGGTGTCGGCCTGCGCCTTGCCGCGGCCCTCGGCGACCGCCTCCGCCAGATTGGCGAAGATCACGGTCAGCCAGAGCCAGGCACTGATGGCCCAGCCGAACCAGTCGCCGGGGTCGGTGAAGGTGAACACGGTGGTGAGGATCGAGCCGACCCAGACCACGAACATCACGGGCGACTTGACCATGATCCGCGGGTCGAGCTTGCGCAGGGCGTCCGGCAGCGACCTGACGAGCTGCCCGGCGTCGAAGAGGCCCGCGCCGACACGGCCCTCGGCGGACTTGCGCCCGGTGGGCACATCGCTGTGCGGCGCCCGGGTCGGGGTGGGTGTGGACATCGATGCCCCTTGCTGCTGCTTCTGCTGCTGCTTCTGCTCGGAAATCGCGGGATTCGCGGGGTTGGAAGGGTCCGCGGGGTTGGAGGGGTCCGCGGCGTCCGCGGAGTGAGCGGCGTCCGACGACCGGTCGTCCGGGCGGTGTATGGGCGCCGACATCACGCCAGCCCTTCGGCCAGCGGGCCCAGCGCGAGCGCCGGGAAGTACGTCAGGCCGGTGACGATGATGATCGTGCCGACCAGCAGCCCGGAGTACATCGGCTTGTCGGTGCGCAGGGTTCCGGCGGTCTCCGGGACCGGTTTCTGCTCGGCGAGCGACCCGGCCAGCGCCAGGACGAACACCATGGGCAGGAAGCGGCCCAGCAGCATGGCGACGCCGAGGGTGCTGTTGAACCACTGGGTGTCCGCGTTCAGCCCGGCGAAGGCCGAGCCGTTGTTGTTCGACGCGGAGGTGTAGGCGTACAGGATCTCGGAGAAGCCGTGCGCGCCGGAGTTGGTCATGGAGTTGCCCGGGGTGGGCAGGGCCAGGGCGAAGGCGGTGAAGACCAGGACCAGGGCCGGGGTGATCAGGATGTAGCAGGCGGCGAGCTTGATCTCGCGGGCGCCGATCTTCTTGCCCAGGTACTCGGGGGTGCGGCCGACCATCAGCCCGGCGATGAACACCGCGATGATCGCCATGATCAGCATGCCGTAGAGGCCGGAGCCGACACCGCCGGGCGCGATCTCGCCGAGCATCATGCCCAGCATGGCGATGCCGCCGCCGAGTCCGGTGTAGGAGGAGAGGAAGGCGTCCACCGCGCCGGTGGAGGTGAGGGTGGTGGCCACGCCGAAGATCGAGGAGGCGCCGACGCCGAAGCGGACCTCCTTGCCCTCGTAGGCACCCTGGGCGATCTCGAACGCCTCGCCGCTGTGGTGGAACTCGGTCCACATCATCAGGGCGGTGAAGCCGAGCCAGATGGTGGCCATGGTGGCGAGGATCGCGTAGCCCTGCTTGACCGAGCCGACCATCACACCGAAGGCGCGGGTCATGGCGAACGGGATGACCAGGATCAGGAAGATCTCGAAGAGGTTGGAGAACGGCGTCGGGTTCTCGAAGGGGTGGGCGCTGTTGGCGTTGAAGTAACCGCCGCCGTTGGTGCCCAGTTCCTTGATGGCCTCCTGGGAGGCGACCGCGCCGCCGTTCCACTCCTGCGAGCCGCCCATGAACTGGCCGACCTCGTGGATCCCGGAGAAGTTCTGGATCGCCCCGCAGGCGACCAGCACGACGGCCCCGACGAACGCCAGCGGCACCAGGATGCGGACGGTGCCGCGCACCAGGTCGGCCCAGAAGTTCCCCAGGTCACCGGTCCGCGACCGGGCGAAGCCGCGCACCAGGGCGACGGCGACGGCCATACCGACGGCGGCGGAGACGAAGTTCTGCACCGCGAGACCGCCGGTCTGCACGAGCGGGCCCATGGCCTGTTCGCCGTAGTACGACTGCCAGTTGGTGTTGGTGACGAAGGAGACGGCGGTGTTGAACGCCTGGTCCGGGTCGATGGAGGCGAAGCCCAGCGAGCCGGGCAGCACCCCCTGGAGCCGCTGGAGGAGGTAGAGGAAGAGAACGCCGGCGGCGGAGAAGGCGAGAACTCCGCGCAGATAGGCGGGCCAGCGCATCTCGGCGTCGGGGTTGGCGCCGACGCCCTTGTAGATCCACTTCTCCACCCGCAGATGCCGGTCGGAGGAGTAGACCCTGGCGATGTAGTTGCCGAGCGGTACGTAGACCACCGCGAGCGCGCCGATCAGCGCGAGCAGCTGAAGGACGCCGGCGAGTACGGGACCCATGTGCGGCTCAGAACCTCTCCGGGAAGATCAGCGCGAGGACGAGATAGCCCAGCAGGGCGACGGCGACGATGAGGCCGACGATGTTTTCGACGCTCACAGCTTCGTCACCCCCTTGGCGACGAGAGCCACCAGCGCGAAGAGCGCGAGCGTGGCGACGACGAAGGCCACATCGGCCATCGTGAGCTCCTGGAGTCGAGGTGCGAGCGGGACGGTGGGACAAGAACGGTGGGACAGAACGGTGGGACGGGAACGGTGGGACAGGAACGACTGGACCGGACGTCGGACGGGAGCCGCCGAACGGGAACGGTTTGAGGAAACAGCCTGTTTGGCCGGTTCCGACCGCCGTTGACGGGTCCCATACGGAGCCCCGCACCCCTTTGACGGGACCCATACGGCGGACGGGCGCAGGCACCGACCGGCCCTGACCCCGCGCCGCTGCTCCACCACAAGAGTCCACCACGGAGTGTTAGCTCAGCGTTACGTTACGCAAGCGGGCCTCGCCCGAGCCGGAACCGCAACCGGCAGATCACCGCGTCGGTGTCGCGGCGCACGGCATGGGCGACGATCGCGCCCCGCTGGTTCTGGAGCAGCCGCTGCCACAGCCGTTCGGGCTCGGTCTCCGCGACCAGCACGGTGACCCGGGTGCCGGGCGCGGCGGACAGCTCCCGGACATAGGCGGCGATCGGGCGGCCCAGGGTGCGCCGCTCGCTGCTCAGCCGGACCAGGGGCACCCCGGGGTCCCAGTCGGCCCAGGCGCGCTCCAGGGCGTGGCTGTGGGCCCGGTCCTCGGGGTCCGGGTAGCAGACGGTCACCGCGCGGACCTCGTCGCCGAGCGAGCGGGCCGCGGTGAGCGCCTCGGAGGTGAGCCGGGACAGGGTGGACACCGGCACGACCACGATGGACCGGTCCCGGCGCGGCGGCTCGGGCACCCGGCCGAGGCCGAGCCGCTCCCCGATCCGGGTGTACGCCCGGTGCACGGCCCGGAAGGCCACCACCAGCACCGGCAGCGCGACCACCACCAGCCAGGCGCCCTCGTCGAACTTGGTGGCGGTGACGACGATCGCGGCGACCCCGGTGAGGGTGCCGCCGAACCCGTTCAGCAGCGCCTTGCCCCGCCAGCGCGGACCGCGCTCCAGCCGCCAGTGCCGGACCATGCCGATCTGGGCGATGGTGAAGCCGATGAAGACGCCGATGGCGAAGAGCGGCACCAGGGTGTTGGTGTCGCCGCCGGAGAACAGCAGCAGCGCGGCGGAGACCAGGGCGAGGGCGAGCACCCCGTGCCGGTGGACCTGGCGGTCGGCCTTCAGCGCGAAGACATGCGGGAGGTAGTTGTCCCGGGCGAGCAGCTTCAGCAGCACCGGCAGCCCGCCGAAGGAGGTGTTGGCGGAGAGCGCCAGCAGCACCATCGTCGCGAACTGAACCACGTAGAAGGCCCAGTTGTGGCCGAGGGAGGCGTCGGCGAGCTGGGCGAGGACGGTGACGCCCTCGACCGGCTGGAGGCCGAACCGTGAGATCAGCACCGACAGCCCGATCAGCATCACGCCGAGCACCGCGCCGAGGGCGACCTCCGCGTGCTGCGCCCGCTTGGCGCGCGGCGCCCGGAAGGACGGCACGGCGTTGGCGATGGCCTCGACGCCGGTGAGGGCGGAGCAGCCGGAGGCGAAGGCCTTCAGCAGCAGCAGCGCGCCGACGGTGGTCGCGTTGTCGGAGAGCACGGAGGCATGCCCGGCGGCGGCTTCGGTACTGACCGGCTCCGACCGGAACAGACCGACCCCGATCAGCACCAGGATCGACCCGACGAACACGACGGTCGGCACGATGAACGCCCGCGCCGAGTCCACGATCCCGCGCAGATTCACCGCCGTGATCAGCACCAGCACGGCCAGGCACAGCCACAGCCGGTCGGCGTAGAGGGAGGGGAAGGCGGAGGTCAGCGCGGCCACCCCGGCGGTGACGGCGACGGCCACATTGAGCACGTAGTCCAGCACCAGCGACCCGGCGGCGACGAGGCTGGTCCGCACCCCCAGATGCCGCCGGGCCACCGCGTACGACCCTCCCCCGTCCGGAAAGGCCGCGATGACCTGCCGGTACGAGGCGACGAGCACGGCCAGCAGTCCGGCGATGGCGAGGGTCACCGGCAGGGTGAACCCGAGGCCGTGCGCCCCGGCGGCGGCCAGCACCAGCACGATCGCCTCGGGCCCGTACGCCACCGACGCCATGGCGTCCAGCGACAGTGCGGCAAGGCCCGTGACGGCGGTGAGGCGGTGCCGCTCACCGGTATCGGGCGGTTCCTCCCCGACGGGGGCGGCGCCCGGTGCGGCGGTCAGTACGGACATGGGGTGGGTGCTCCTTCGGGCGGTGGGTGGGGGGTGCCCTCAGCGTGGGACCCGTTCCGGCCGCCGCCGAGGGACCCTTGCGCGTTCTTCGCGCGGCAGGCCCGGACCCTGACGGGGTCTTGACGGGACCTCGCTCCCGCGGTGCCGTCTCCCCGGCGTCAAGAAGGCACCGGGTCCCGTCAAAGTGCCGTCAAGCCACCCGGCGCCCGACCCCGGGATCCCTACCGTCGGTCCTATGGGACACCGAGGCGACGCACGTCGTGAACGGCCCGGCCCACCCGCGCGACCGCCCGGCCCGGTGGTGTACGACCACTGCTGGCGGCGCGCGTCACGTGGTGCGGTGCGCTGCTCGGCCGCGCTGCTCGCCCTGCTCCTGGCCGTCGACGGACTCGCCGGAACACTGGACGCGGAACGCGCCCTCCTCTGGACCGGGCTGGCCCTGCTCCTGTTCGTGATCCTGCTGCCGCCCCGGCTGTCGGCGGGCGAGGGCTGGCTCGCCTCCCGCACCCTCCTGGGCACCCGTCAGATCCGTACGGATCTCCTGGTCTCGGTCCGGTGCCGGGACGGCGTCTCCCAGCGGCTCATCCTGCGCGACACCCTCGGCAACCGCGTCGAGATCGACCCGCGCGCCCTCACCGCCGACCCGGCCCTGTGGCACCACATCGACACGGGCGCGCGCCGCTCGGTGGCCAGGGGAACCCTCCACTACGGCACACCGGACCTACGACGCCTGTCGACCCGGATCGACGGGGAGACGGCGCGGGGAGTGTTCAGGGTGTCGGGGCTGGACTGAACGGCGTGCTGCGCCAGCCCGCCCGGCCCCGGCGCCATGCCCCGCCCCCGGCCCCGGCCCGGCCCCACCCCCGGCCCGGCCCCGGCGTCACGCTCCGCTCCCGGCCCCACCTCCAACACGTCGGCCCCGTCAGCCCGTCGAACCCCCCGGCCCCTCAGCCCCCTAAGCCCCCTCAGCCCCCTCCCCCACCACCGGCAACCCGACCGGCTCCCCCACCCGCCCCGCCAACGGCAACGACACCACCATCGTCAGCCCACCCCCCGGCGTGTCCTCCGGCATCACCGTGCCGTTCATCGCCTCCGTCAGCCCCCGGGCGAGGGCCAGCCCCAGCCCGAGACCGGTCGTGTTGTCCGTGTCGCCGAACCGCTGGAACGGCTCGAACAGCCGCTCCCGTCCCGCCACCGGCAGCCCCGGCCCCCGGTCCACCACCCGTACCTCCACCCGCCCCGCCAGCACACTCGCCGTCACCAGCACCACCCCGCCCGCCGGAGTGTGCCGGACGGCGTTCTCGGCGAGGTTGGCGAGCACCCGCTCCAGCAGCGGCGGATCGACCAGCACCTGCGGCACCCGCTCCACCTCCCGCACCTCGACCGACCCCAGCTCCGCGAGCGCCGCCGGCAGCACCTCCTCCAGCGCGGTCGGCCGCAGCTTCAGGGTCAGCACCCCCGCCTCCAGCCGGCTGAGATCGAGCAGGTTCTCCACCAGCCGGCTCAGCTTGGCCATGGACTCGTCGGCGGTGGCGAGCAGCTCGTCCCGGTCCTCCTCGCTCCAGCGCACCTCCTGGCTGCGCAGCGAGGTGACCGCCGCCCAGCCCGCCGCGAGCGGGGTCCGCAGATCGTGCCCGACGGCCCGCAGCAGCGCCGTACGCATCCGGTCGGCGGCCCGTACCGGCTCCACCTCGGCCGCCGCCTCCGCCAGCCGCGCCCGCTCCACCGCCGATCCGACATGCGCGGCGAACGCGGCCAGCACCCGCCGCTCCGACGACGACCGCGCTCCCCCACGCAGCACCAGAAATCCCCCGGGCCCGGCCGGTACGACAGTGGCTCCGCCGGTGTCCACCGGGTCCTCGACCAGTTCCACCGAGTCCGCCCCGAAGGTCTCCCGGGTCCGTTCCAGCAGGGCGGGTATCGTCTGCCCGCCCCGGACGATGCTGCCGGCCAGCGACGACATGGTCTCCGCCTCGGCGGTCGCCCGCGCGGCCCGCCGGGACAGCCGCAGCGACCGGTCGACGACCCCCGCCACCACCGCCGCGACCAGCGCGAACACCCCCAGCGCGAGCAGCGCATCGGGGTCGTCCAGGGTGAAGTGTCCGATGGGCGGGATGAACCAGTAGTTGAGGAGCAGGGACGCGGTGACGGACGCGATCACCGCCGAGACCACACCCCCTATGCAGGCCACCCCCACCACCATCAGCAGGAACAGCAGCGCCTCGCTGGTCAGACTGACCGAACCGCGGAGCTGCGCCAGCACCAGCGTCAGCAGCACCGGCAGCACCAGCCCCGCGACCGGCCCGGCGATCATCCGGGCCCGCGAGAGGGTGCGCCGCCGCGACGGCAGCGGCGTGCCGCGCCCGGCCCGCTCATGGGTGACCTGGTGGACGTCGATGTCCCCGGACAGCGCCACCACCCGCTCCCCGGTGCCGAGCCCGGTCAGAAACCGCTCCAGCCGCCCCCGTCGGCTGGATCCGAGGACGAGCTGGGTGGCGTTCTCGGTCCGCGCGAACTCCACCAGCGCCGCCGCCGCATCGTGCCCCACCACCGAGTGGTAGCTGCCGCCGAGGTCCTCCACCAGCCGCCGCTGCCGGGCGAGCGAGGCGTGCGACACCCCGGCCGCGAGCCCGTCGCTGCGCGCCACATGGACGGCGAGCAGTTCCCCGCCGCCCGACCGGGCCGCGATCCGGGCCGCCCGCCGCACCAGGGTGTCCCCCTCGGGCCCGCCGGTCAGCGCGACCACCACCCGCTCCCGGGTCTCCCACACCCCGCCGATGGCGTGCTCGGCGCGGTAGCGCTGAAGGGCCTCGTCCACCCGGTCGGCGGTCCACAGCAGCGCGAGCTGCCGCAGCGCGGCCAGATTCCCGGGCCGGAAGTAGCTGGCGAGCGCCGCGTCGACGCGCTCCGGCGGCCAGATGTCCCCGTGCGCCATCCGCCGCCGCAACCGCTCCGGCGGCACATCCACCAACTCGACCTCCGCCGCCCGCCGTACGACGTCATCGGGGACCGTCTCGTGCTGCGGCACCCCGGTGATCTTCTCGACCACGTCCTTGAGCGACTCCAGCTGGTGCACATCGACGGCGGTGATCACATCGATCCCGGCGTCGAGCAGCGCCTCCACGTCCTGCCACCGCTTGGCGTGCGCCGCGCCCCGCCCGTTGCTGTGGGCCAGCTCGTCCACCACCACGACCCGGGGCGCCCGCGTCAGCACGGCGCCGAGATCCAGCGCCGCATCCACCGCCCCACCCCGAACGCCCCACCCCACACCCACACTCCCGCCCCCGCTCCCCACCACTTCCAGCCCATCGAGCAGCCTCTCCACCGCCGCCCGGCCATGGCAGGCGGCGGCCCCCACCACCACATCCGCACCCCGCGCCGCCCGGCTCCCGGCCTCGTCGAGCATGCGAGTGGTCTTGCCCACCCCGGGAGCGGCCCCGAGGTACACCTTCAGTCGTCCACGCCGTACGTCGTCCATCACTCCTCAATGAACCGCCGCCCGGACCGTCCGACGGCCCTCTTGACGCGTTACTGGCGCCACCTCCGAGGACGTTGACATCGTCTTGACGACCGTCCCCTGGCCCTCCGCCTCGCGGACCGCCCCCCATCCGGCCCAACCCCCACCCCCCAGCAACCGCCCCCACCCGCACCCGCCCCCACCTCACACCCTCCCTCCCCCTCCCCCACGCCCCTGCCGCCCCCACCCCTCACACCCCGAAGCCAACCGATCACCCTCCGCCTACCCTGAACCCACCGCCCGCGTGATGGCCGAAAACCCTCGCCGCCCCACCCCAGGAGCACGCCGATGGCCGCCGCCAAGCCCCCACCGCCCGGCCGACTGCGCCGGTGGCTGCTGGAGGGCCTGTCCGACATCAGCAAGAACCACGGCCCCAACGGCACAGGCGACGGCGGCACGAGCGAGCGAACCGGCCAACCGGACCAACCAGACCGGGACCAAGACCAGAACCAGGACCGGAGCAAAGGCGGGACCCAGCCCACGGACGGCCGCCCCTGGTACCGCGTCATGTGCCTGACCGGCGTCGACTACTTCTCGACCCTCGGCTACCAGCCCGGCATCGCCGCCCTCGCCGCCGGCCTGCTCTCCCCGGTCGCCACCGTCGTGCTGGTGCTGGTCACCCTCGCGGGCGCGCTGCCGGTCTACCGCCGGGTCGCCGAGGAGAGCCCGCACGGCCAGGGCTCGATCGCGATGCTGGAACGTCTGCTGTCCTTCTGGAAGGGCAAGCTGTTCGTCCTCACCCTGCTCGGCTTCGCCGCGACGGACTTCCTGATCACCATCACCCTCTCCGCCGCCGACGCCGCCACCCATCTCATCGAGAACCCGCATCTGAACAGCGCCCTGCAACACCAGCAGCTGCTGATCACCCTGATCCTGATCGCCCTGCTCGGCGCGGTGTTCCTGAAGGGCTTCCTCCAGGCGATCGGTGTCGCCGTCGCCCTGGTCGGTATCTATCTCACCCTGAACGCGGTCGTGGTCGTCAGCGGTCTGTGGCATGTCCTGACCGAGGGCCATGTGGTGACCGACTGGGTGACCGCCCTCACCGCCGAGCACGGCAATGTCCTGGCGATGATCGGCGTCGCCCTGATCGTCTTCCCCAAACTGGCCCTGGGCCTGTCCGGCTTCGAGACCGGCGTCGCGGTGATGCCGCATGTCAGGGGCGACCCCGGCGAGACCGAGGAGAACCCCCGGGGCCGTATCCGCGACACCAAGAGGCTGCTCACCACCGCCGCCGTGATCATGAGCTGCTTCCTGATCACCACCAGTTTCATCACCACGCTCCTGATCCCCGCCCCGGAGTTCGAGCCGGGCGGCCAGGCCAACGGCCGTGCCCTCGCCTATCTGGCCCACGCGTATCTGGGCAGCGCCTTCGGCACGGTCTACGACATCTCCACCATCGCCATCCTCTGGTTCGCCGGCGCCTCCGCCATGGCAGGTCTGCTCAACCTCATGCCCCGCTATCTCCCCCGCTACGGCATGGCCCCGCACTGGGCGGGCGCGGTCCGCCCGATGGTCCTCGTCTTCACCCTGATCGCCTTCCTGGTGACCTGGCTCTTCGACGCCAGCGTGGACGCCCAGGGCGGCGCCTACGCCACCGGTGTCCTGGTGCTGATCAGCTCGGCCGCCATCGCCGTCACCATCGCCGCCCACCGGGCCGGCCAGCGCAGATGGTTCCTGAGCTTCGCCGTGATCGCGGCGGTCTTCCTCTACACGACCGTGCTGAACGTCATCGAACGCCCGGACGGTGTGAAGATCGGCGCCTGCTTCATCGCCGGGATCATGATCCTCTCGTTCGCCTCCCGGCTGACCCGCGCCTTCGAGCTACGGGTGACCGGCGTGACCCTCGATCCGATGGCGGCGCGCTTCGTACGGGATGTGGCCAGCCGCAAGATCCGGCTGATCGCCAACGAGCCCGACCGGCGCGATCTCGCCGAGTACCGGGACAAGATCGAGCAGATCCGCCAGGACAACGATGTGACGGGCCCGGAGGACTTCGTCTTCGTGGAGGTGACGGTCACCGACCCCTCCGAGTTCGAGGCCGTCCTGACGGTCCACGGCGAGGTCCTGCACCACCGCTACCGCGTACTGACCCTGGAGTCCTCGTCCGTCCCCAACGCGCTGGCCGCCCTGCTGCTACACATCCGGGACACCACCGGCCGGATCCCGCACATCTACTTCGAGTGGACCGAGGGCACCCCGTTCGCCAACTTCCTGCGCTTCTTCCTCTTCGGCCAGGGCGAGGTGGCCCCCGTCACCCGAGAGGTCCTCCGCGAAGCGGAACCCGACCGCACCCGCCGCCCAAAGGTCCACGCGGGCTGACCCCGCCTCTCTCCCCCGAACGACTGAACGAGAAAGGGCCCCGCGCCACCCGACGCAGGACCCTCCCCCACACCCCACCTACCCGAGCGGCGGCTCCCCGCAGCCGCCCCTCACCCGCACCTCAGTCCTCGTACGCGTCCAGCGGCGGGCAGGAGCACACCAGGTTCCGGTCACCGAACGCCTGGTCGATCCGGCGTACCGGCGGCCAGTACTTGTCGGCGGCCGACACCCCGGCCGGGAACACCGCGTCCTCCCGCGGGTACGCGTGCGCCCACTCGCCGCCCAGCGCGGCGGCGGTGTGCGGCGCGTTGCGCAGCGGGTTGTCCTCGGCGGGCCACTCGCCCGCGCCGACCTTGTCGATCTCGGCGCGGATGGCGATCATCGCCTCGCAGAACCGGTCGATCTCCGCCAGGTCCTCGGACTCGGTGGGCTCGATCATCAGCGTCCCGGCGACCGGGAACGACATGGTCGGCGCGTGGAACCCGTAGTCGATGAGCCGCTTGGCCACATCGTCCACGCTCACACCCGTCGCCTTGGTCAGCGGGCGCAGATCGATGATGCACTCGTGCGCGACCAGCCCGCCGGGGCCGGTGTAGAGCACGGGGTAGTGCGGTTCCAGCCGCTTGGCGATGTAGTTCGCGGACAGCACGGCCACCTGGGTGGCCCGCTTCAGCCCCTCGCCACCCATCAGCCGGACATACGCCCAGGAGATCGGCAGGATGCCCGCCGACCCCCAGGGCGCGGCCGAGATCGGGCCGACCCCGGTCGCCGGACCGGCCTCCGGCTGGAGCGGGTGGTTCGGCAGATGCGGCGCCAGATGCGAGCGCACCGCCACCGGGCCGACACCGGGACCACCGCCGCCGTGCGGGATGCAGAACGTCTTGTGCAGGTTCAGATGCGAGACATCGCCACCGAAGTGCCCCGGCTTGGCCAGCCCCACCAGCGCGTTCAGATTGGCCCCGTCGACATACACCTGCCCGCCCGCCTCGTGCACCTGGGCGCAGATATCGGCGACATGCTCCTCGAACACCCCGTGCGTCGAGGGGTAGGTGATCATCAGCACGGCGAGCCGGTCGCGGTGCTGCTCTATCTTGGCGCGCAGATCGGCGACGTCGATCTCGCCGTCCTCGGCGGTCTTGACGACGACGACCTTCATCCCGGCCATCACCGCGCTCGCGGCGTTGGTGCCGTGCGCCGAGGACGGGATCAGACACACCGTCCGCTGCTCGTCCCCGTTGGCCCGGTGGTACCCGCGCACGGCGAGCAGCCCGGCCAGCTCCCCCTGCGACCCGGCGTTGGGCTGGAGGGACACCTTGTCGTAGCCGGTGACCTCGGCGAGCCGCTCCTCCAGCTCCCGGATCAGCGTCAGATAGCCCTGTGCCTGCGCGGCGGGCGCGAACGGGTGCAACTGCCCGAACTCGGGCCAGGTCACCGGCTCCATCTCGGTCGTGGCGTTGAGCTTCATGGTGCAGGACCCGAGCGGGATCATCCCGCGGTCGAGCGCGTAGTCGCGGTCGGCCAGCCGGCGCAGATAGCGCAGCATCGCCGTCTCGGATCGGTGCTGGTGGAACACGGGGTGGGCGAGGAACTCGTCACTGCGCAGCGCCCCCTCCGTCAGCCCCTCCTCCGTCCCGGCGTCCAGCGCCTCGACATCGGCCTCGACCCCGAACGCGTGCCACACCGCGCTGAGCTGCGCCCTGGTGGTCGTCTCGTCGCAGGCGAGGGAGAGATGATCGGCGTCCACGACCCGCAGATTGACCCCGTTGTCCCGCGCGGCGGCGGCGATCCGCTCGGCCCGCCCCTCGGCGCGGACGGTCAGGGTGTCGAAGTAGGACCCGTGCACGACCTCGACGCCCCCGGCCCGCAGCCCGGCGGCCAGGACGGTGGCGTACCGGTGGGTCCGCCAGGCGATCGTCCGCAGCCCCTCGGGCCCGTGGTGGACGGCGTACATCCCGGCCATCACGGCGAGCAGCACCTGCGCGGTGCAGATGTTGCTGGTCGCCTTCTCGCGCCGGATGTGCTGCTCCCGCGTCTGGAGCGCGAGCCGGTACGCCCGGTTGCCGTCGGCGTCCACCGAGACACCGACGAGCCGCCCCGGCAGACTGCGCGCGAAGCTCTCCCGCACCGCCATGTAACCGGCGTGCGGCCCGCCGAAGCCCATCGGCACCCCGAACCGCTGGGTGGTGCCGACCGCGATGTCCGCGCCCAGCTCCCCGGGCGACCTCAGCAGCGTCAGCGCCAGCAGATCGGCGGCCACGGTGACCAGCGCACCCCGCTCGTGCGCCTGGTCGACGACCACCTTGATGTCCCGTACGGCCCCGGAGGCGCCGGGGTACTGGACGAGCACCCCGTTGATCTCCCGCCCGCCGACCTCCTCCGGAATCCCGGCGCTCAGATCGGCGACGACGACCTCGACCCCGGTCGGCTCCGCCCGCGTCCGGATCACCGCGATGGTCTGCGGCAGCGCGTCCGCGTCGACGAGGAAGAGCCCCTTCTTGTTCTTCCCCATCCGCAGGGACAGCGCCATCGCCTCGGCGGCGGCCGTCCCCTCGTCCAGCAGCGAGGCACCGGAGGTGGGCAGCCCGGTGAGGTCGGCGACCATGGTCTGGAAGTTCAGCAGCGCCTCCAGCCGGCCCTGCGAGATCTCCGGCTGATAGGGCGTGTAGGCCGTGTACCAGGCCGGATTCTCCATGACATTGCGCAGGATCACCGGCGGCGTGAACGTCCCGTAGTACCCGAGCCCGATCATCGAGCCGAGCACCTGGTTGCGGTCGGCCAGCGCGCGCAGCTCGGCCAGCACCTCGGCCTCGGTACGCGCCCCCGGCAGTTCCAGCGCCTCGGCGTTCTTGATCACATCGGGGACGGCGGCGGCGGTCAGCTCGTCCAGCGAGCCGTAACCGACCTGGGCGAGCATCTTGGCCCGCGCCTCCTGGTCGGGGCCGATGTGCCGCTGCTCGAAGGGGATCCCCTGCTCAAGCTCGGAGAGCGGAATGCGGTGGGCGGTCATTGCGGAGGGCCTCCTGGTCTGACACGACCTTCGGGGGGCACCCCGGCACGGGTACCCCGACGGCCTCCCCCTCTGTCATCTCAACCTGAGAGCTTCACCGGGCGCCGGCCCGGCTTTCACCGTCGGTGAGAGCGAACGCCGTCGGCGCCGCCCTGCTTTCCAGAGTGACCTCGTCCGTGCGGTACGGGGGCCTGAGAGATTCCGGGGAGGATTTGCTCCTTCGGCGCCTCCGGATCTTCCCGGAGGACTCTCCCGCACGGGGTCAGCAGCCGCTGTCAGCCTACCAGCGCGGTCCACGAACGGGCCTTCGAGTGGCCGCCTGCCCCAATGTGCTCTTTCGTAGTGCTTACGGATGAGTTGCGACCATGTGGAGGGACCGTGCAGACCGATATCGATCCGCGCAACCTGATCGGCCGCAAGGCGTTCGACCGCAACGGCACGAAGATCGGCACGATCGACGAGGTCTATCTCGACGACGCGACCGGCGTCCCGGAGTGGGCGGCCATACGGACGGGCCTCTTCAGCCGGGACGCCTTCGTCCCGCTGGAGCCCAGCGAACTGATCGAGGGCACCCTGCACGTCCCCTTCGACCGCGCCCTGATCAAGGACGCCCCCGACTTCGGTGTCGGCCGCCATCTCTCCCCAGAACAGGAGCTCCAGCTCTACCACCACTACGGCCTGGACGTCACCGCCCCGCCCCCACCGGACCACGACTTCGGCAAAATGGCAGGCCAGGACGACAGCTAGCCCAAGAACCACGAAAACCCAGCCCCCACCGCGCACCCTGCTCCCCGAAGCTCCCGCCCCGTACGACTCCCACCCGCACCCGACCCACCCCATTCCGTCCACGCCCTCCGCATACCTCGCCTCCCGCCGAAAGGGCCGCGCCCCCGCCACCAACCGCCCCCGGACGCACGCCACCCTCCGGGACCAGACCCGAACACCGGACACCGAACACCGGCACCCGCCCGCACCGCCCCGAACCGGCCCGATCCCCTCCCCCCGCTCAGCGCCATACGGGCCAGGCAAGCCGACCGCCAAAACTCACCCGCGGAGCGAGCCGGACACCCCACCCACGCCTCCCCCTCCCCCTGTTCCCGTACCCCCAGGTCTTCGCTCCTCCGCCTCCCCGAGCGCACCCCCCACCTCGGTCAGCGGCAGCGGCTCCGCCGGCTCCAGCTCCGGATCCTCGACACGGAACGTCCGCACCCTCCCCGCCCCCTCCGACCGCGGTGTCTCGAACCGCACGGTCACCCGCCCGAGCCCGCTCCCCTGCACCCACCCGTGCCCGTACTCGGCGTGCCGTACGTCGTGCCCCGCGGGCCAGCGCCGCTCGCCGTGCCCCTCCGTGTCCTCGCGCTCCCCCTCCTCGGGGTGCTCCTCGGGATGCTCGTCCCGCAACTCCCCGGCGGCCTGGGCGAAGAGATCCTCCTGGGTGTAGTCGGCGAGCCCGCTCACCCCGACCCCCAGCAGCCGCACCCCGCCCGTGGTGTCCACGGAGTCCAGCAGCCGGGCCGCCGCCTCCCGCACCACCGCGGGATCGTCGGTCGGCCCCCGCAGGGTCTCGGACCGGGTCAGCGTGGAGAAGTCGTACCGCCGCACCTTCAGCACGATCGTCCGCCCCGACAGCCCCGCCCCGCGCAGCCGCCGCACACACCGGTCCGCGAGCCGCTGCACCTCCAGCTCGACCCGCACCCGGTCATGGATGTCCACGTCGTAGGTGTCCTCCACCGACACCGACTTCGTCTCCCGCTCGGCGACCACGGGCCGGTCGTCGTGCGCCAGCGCCATCGCGTACAGCGCATGCCCATGCGCCTTTCCCAGCAGCCGGACGAGTTCGTCCTCACCGGCCTCGGCCAGTTCCTCGACCGTGGTGATCCCGGCCCGCCGCAGCTGGTCGCCGGTGGCCGGCCCCACCCCCGGCAGGGTCCGCACCGGCATCGGCGCGAGCAGCGCCCGCTCGGTCCCCGGCTCGATCAGCACCAGCCCGTCCGGCTTGGCCTGCTCGGAGGCGATCTTGGCCAGCATCTTGGACGCGGCCAGCCCCACGGATCCCGTCAGCCCGGTGACCGCCCGTATGTCCGCGCGCAGCTTGATCCCCGCCAGCCGCGCCGACTCCGGGTCCCAGGCCGCTCCCCCGGCCTCCAGATCCACGAACGCCTCATCCAGGCTCAGCGGCTCCACCAGGGGCGACAGCGCCCGCAGCAACGCCATCACCTGCTCGCTGATCGACCGGTACAGCCCGAACCGCGGCACCAGATACGCGGCATTCGGCGCCAGCCGCCGCGCCTGGGCCATCGGCATCGCCGAGTGCACCCCGAACACCCTGGCCTCGTAGGAGCAGGTCGCCACCACCCCGCGCGGGCCCAGGCCGCCCACGATCACCGCTTTCCCGCGCAGGCTCGGCTTGGACGCCTGCTCCACCGAGGCGAAGAAGGCATCCATGTCGAGATGCAGGATCGTGGGCGTTCTCCTCACACCTACGATGCTGCACCACGGCACTGACAATGCCCCTAGGAAGACCCCCGACCATCACCTGTGCCGCCGGGAAACGCCGACCGCTGCCCACGCCCCCGAAAATCCCCGCGGCGCGACGGACGAACGCCCCTCAGAAACCACCTTCAAAGAGCCCTCAGACAGCCCTCAAACCGCCCGACTACGCCGTCGCGCCAGCTCATCCGCAGGATTGTGGCCGACGAGCGTCTCCCCCGTGTCGATCCGCTCCCCGTGCAGCTGCGACAGCGCGCTCTCCACATCCCGCCACACCACGCCCACGGCGATCCCGAAGATCCCCTGACCGCCCTGGAGCAGCGCGTGCACCTCGTCCGGCGAGGTGCACTCGTAGACCGTGGCGCCATCGCTCATCAGCGTCATCCGCTCCAGATTGCGAAAGCCCTGCTCACGCAGATGCTGCACGGTGGTCCGGATGTTCTGGAGCGACACCCCGGTGTCCAGGAACCGCTTGACGATCTTCAGGACGACGACGTCCCGGAAGCTGTACAGCCGCTGCGTCCCCGACCCGTGAGCGGGCCGTACGCTGGGCTCGACCAGCCCAGTGCGCGCCCAGTAGTCCAGTTGCCGGTAGGTGATGCCGGCGGCCGCGCAGGCCGTCGGCCCGCGGTAGCCGATCTGCTCGGACGTCATCGACGTCGCCCCTCCGCTGCTGGGCACGGCCGTCGGTCGCTGCGGAGCGTGACCGGTCGTGCTCCCGTGAAGCGGGTACGGACCGCTCTCCCCGAGACTGCGCCCGGGGGCACCCCCAGCCGTACCGTCGCCGCTGCTTCTCACGCCGACCTCCGTCCTTGACCTGCCTTCTCGACGGTAGGCAGTCACCG
This sequence comes from Streptomyces sp. NPDC004610, assembly GCF_040609715.1. Classification (NCBI taxonomy): domain Bacteria; kingdom Bacillati; phylum Actinomycetota; class Actinomycetes; order Kitasatosporales; family Streptomycetaceae; genus Streptomyces; species Streptomyces sp. NPDC004610. Next base: position 138,156 of record NZ_JBEXLA010000025.1, read on the forward strand.
AGGGTGCGTCAACGATCGCCACACTCGGCACGCCGAGTGATAATCACCCTAGGAGTGGTTTCCCGTGCCCCACCGCGGGGAAAGGCTAGCCGAATGCGCCGACGGGGAGCCGCAGGACGCTCTCACGCGCCCCTGGCAATTGCCGGACCGAGGCGATACGGGACGATACGTTCCCTCACTCGGCTACTCAGCCCGGCGTACACCCCGTGCCCGCCGGGCCGCACCCCGTCTCACCGGCCCACCGGGTCACTGACTGCTGGTGCCGAAGTCCTCGGGCGAGATCTGGTCGAGGAACTCGCGGAACTTCTCCACCTCGTCCTCCTGCTCATCGGGGATCGCGATACCGGCGTCGTCGAGCACCCCGTCACTGCCGTAGATCGGCGTTCCGGTGCGCAGGGCCAGCGCTATGGCATCGGACGGCCGGGCGCTCACCTCCACCCCGCTGGCGAAGACCAGCTCGGCGTAGAAGACGCCCTCACGCAGATCCGTGATGCGTACTTCGGTCAGCTCCTGGCCGACGGCCTCCAGCACGTCCTTGAACAGGTCGTGGGTCAGCGGTCGGGCGGGCGCCATGCCCTGCTGGGCGAAGGCGATGGCCGTGGCCTCCCCCGGCCCGATCCAGATGGGGAGGTAGCGGTCGCCTCCCACTTCGCGCAGGAGCACGATCGGTTGGTTGGAGGGCATTTCGACCCGGACACCTACGACATCGAGCTCGTTCACACAGCAACCCTAGGCCGTGCCCGGGATGTTTGGGTAGTCGGGACGGCCACAGGTCCGGATCCGGACCTGCCCCGGCCGCAGGTCTGCCCCTCAGGGCAGCCGCACCCCGAGCGCGGACTGCACCAGCGCCGCGTGCAGCCGCACGGCGAGTCCCGCCAGCTCCTTCGTCCGGGCCTCGGCATGGGCTCTGGTCTGCGGATTGCGGTGCCGGCGCAGCGGTGCCACCACCTGGTCGACCAGCCCCGCCTCGCGGTCGGCGGCGGCCTTCATCACCCGCAGATGCCGCGGCTCGATCCCCGATCGCCCCAGCTCCACCACCAGCGAGGCCACCGTGGCCGCCTCCGCGTCGTACACCCCGTCCTCGACCGGCATGATCAGCCCGTACGACTCCCACTCCGCGAGTTCCTCGGCGCCGATCCCGGCGGCGGCCAGCAGCTCGGCACGGCCGATCCGGGCGACCGTGGGCACCCCGGACGGCTCGCGGGCGCCCTCACCGTCCCGGGACCTCCCCAGCACCGGCAGCCGGACATCCTCACCGCGCTCGACGGCCGCCAGATGCTCGCGGATCACCTTGAGCGGCAGATAGTGGTCGCGCTGCATCCGCAGCACCTGGCCGAGACGCTCGACATCGTCCGCGGTGAATTTGCGGTACCCGGAGGGGGTCCGCTGCGGCTCGATCAGCCCCTCCGCCTCCAGGAACCGGATCTTGGAGATGGTGACCTCGGGGAATTCCTCGCGCAGCACGTTCAGCACCGTGCCGATGCTCATCAGCCCGCTGTCCGTGGCGGCGGCGCCGTGCCCGGCACCGCCGCTCGGTGTATGCAGCATGGACCTTCCCTGGGATCCCCGGACCGTGTCCGGTGAGGTCAGACGACCTGCCTGCTCGCGTAGAAGACCAGCCGGTACTTGCCGATCTGCACCTCGTCGCCGTTGTGCAGCGCGACCTGGTCGATCCGCTCCCGGTTGACATAGGTGCCGTTCAGGCTGCCGACATCGGCGACCGTGAACGATCCGTCGGGTGCGCGCCGGAACTCCACATGGCGGCGCGAGACCGTCACGTCATCCAGGAAGATGTCGCTCTGCGGGTGGCGCCCGGCCGTGGTCAGATCGCTGTCCAGCAGGAAGCGGCTGCCGGAGTTCGGCCCGCGGCGCACCACCAGCAGGGCGGAGCCCAGCGGCAGGGCGTCCACCGCGGCCTGCGCCTCGGGCGACAGGGCCGGGATCTGGGTCTGACCGGTGACCTCGGCGTCGTACGCCTCCAGGCCGCTGATCGAGATCGTGGACGTCGTCTCGGAGGCCCGCTCCGGGATCACCCCGGGACGCAGCGGGGCACCACAGTTGGAACAGAAGCGGCTGTTCTCCGCATTGCGGTTGCCGCACCTCGAACACACCAGGGCCGACATCGACGGATCCTCCTGCCGCGGCTGCCCCGCCGGGGCATTGGACGCGTACGGATCGGGGGAAAACCCTCCACCCGTACTTGAGGTTGACGGTTGCCCGAAACCTATGCCTCCGGCCTGGGCAGGGTCAACCGACGGCGCGCCCGGACCACCCACCTGGTCCCGGAACAGCGGGCGCTGCCCCTCCGCGTCAGGCTGTGCGCGATGACGGGCGGTCGCGTTGGCGCCGCCCTCTCGCGAGCTCTTGCCGAACAACTTCGCAAACAACTTCACGGGCGATTCCCCTTGACCGAAACAGACCCGCCCGTGGGGCAGGACGAACCCTGATTGCACAATCCGGCTGACCCGGACAACCTCACAACGTCCGTAGCCACCGGACAGTTTCCACCACGCACCACCCGTTCGGTGCGCCGACCCCCCGCAACCTCATGCCCTGGTCGGACGTCCCCCATGCACCCCCGGTTCATGGGGAGGACGACCGAGCGTAGTCAGGCTGCTCCGCGGCCCGCAAGGCATCCACGATGATCTTGTCCGACCGCTCGACACTCACCGTGGCGTGCTCCTTCTCCAGCGTCTGCACCACACCCCCCGGGATGTTGAGCGCCGGTTCGAGGTCCTGCGACTTGCCGATGACCTGGAAACGATAGGGAGCGTTGATCTTGTTCCCGTCGACGGCGACTCCGTTCCCGGAATCCGTCAGATAGGTGCTCGCCACCACGCGCACGCCGTTCACCTGGATCGCCTCCGCACCCGCGGCGCGCAGCTCCTGGATGGCGTCGAGCAGCATGTCCGCCTCGACCGTTCCCTTCGAGTCCTCGATCGTCATGGTGATCCCGGGCCCCTGGGCGGCCACCGTGCCCGCCAGGATGCCGAGTTGCCGCTCCTTCTCGACCGTCTGCCTACGGGCCTCCTCCGCCTGGTTCGAACTGTTCTCCAGTTCGTCCCGCTGCTTCTCAAGACCCTGCTTCTCGTCCTCAAGACGCTCAGTACGGTCGTCCAGTTCATCGAGAATCCGGACAAGATCTTCCTGCCGCGCGCCACGCAGCGCACTGTCCCCGTCACTGTGCGAAGCCACCTGCACCGCGAGCCCGAATCCGAGCCCGAACAGCAGCAGCGCCACGATCAGTTGCGCCCGCGACACGCGCGGCGGCCACAGCCCCTGCGCCAGCCGCTGCCGCCCGGTCAGCTCCGGCTGCACCGGCCCCGCGGGCTCCTCGGCGGGCCCCGGCTGCGCGGGCACCTCCTGCGGCAGTTCCTTGCGCAGCGGACTGCGGTGCGCCCCGTGATGGTTGCTCATCGCCCTCACGCCCGGAACACATGGCGGCGGATCGCCGCGGCATTGGAGAAGATCCGGATACCGAGCACGACCACCACACCCGTCGACAACTGGGCGCCCACACCCAGCTTGTCGCCGAGGAACACGATCAGCGCGGCCACCACCACGTTCGACAGGAACGACACCACGAAGACCTTGTCGTCGAAGATGCCGTCGAGCATGGCCCGCAGTCCCCCGAAGACGGCATCCAGCGCCGCCACCACGGCGATCGGCAGGTAAGGCTCGACGACGGCCGGAACCTCGGGCCGGACCAGAAGTCCGGCCACGACTCCGACGACGAGGCCCAGTACGGCGATCACGATGTGCCTTTCTCAGTCTCGGTATTCGGCTGCCCGGCCCCGGTCCCCGGCCGCGCGGTCCGCACCATCACACTCGGCGCGGCCGGCAGCCGGAGATCCTCCTGAACGGAAATCGCCGTCCGGACCCCGAAGTTCTCCTGGAGGGCATGCAGATACAGCCCGTCCGCACTGTTCTGGAACCGGCTGCTCATCCGGTCCCCGTCCCCCACCGCCAGCACCGTGTACGGCGGTACGAGTGGCCGATTGTCGACCAGTATGGCGTCACCCGCGGCCCTGATCGCGGACAGCGCCGTCAGCCGCTGCCCGTTGATCGACACGGCCTCCGCGCCCGACTCCCACAGCCCGTTGACCACCCGCTGCATGTCCCGGTCACGCACCCGGCCCGTGTCGGAGAACCCCGACGTCCCGCGCGGATTCGCGTCCCCCTCGCCGGACGCCTCCTTGGCGTCGTTCACGACCAGCTTCACCCCGGGCCCGCGCACCTCGACGGCACCGGCGAGCACACCCACCAGGTCATCGCCGTCATCGCCGCCGCTCTCCCGGAGCGCCTCACGCTGCCGCGCCTCCACATCGTCCCGGAGCCCGTCGACGGCCCGCTCCAGATCGTCGGCCGCGGAGGTCTCCCGGTCGATACGGTCGATCAGTTCCTCGCGCTCCTTGGCCACCACCGGAGCCGAGACCCTCGCCTGCGCCGCCCCCACCGTCACCACCAGCGCCGCCAGCACCAGCCCCGCCGCAAGGCCCAGCTTCGCCCTCAGCGTCCTCGGCATGCCCCGGTCACCAGCAGCCTCCCGACGCGCCGCCGCCTCCGCGTAGCCGTCGTCCAGACTGTGGTCCATCACATTGGTGAGCAGCGACATGGACGCGTCCGGGCGGGACGCGGGGGCACGCGCGGGTGTGCTCCGAATGGGGGGCTGCTGCGGCATGGGGCACATCGTCGCACGTCGCGGCCCCTACCTCCGAATGGCCCCACCCGCGTGCCGGACAGGCCCCCTTGGGGGCACTTGTCCGGCACGCGGGCACGCCCCGGGACTACCGCCCGGCGCTGTCCACCACGGCGGACCACTCGTCCAGCAGGGCCTGCGCGGAGGCGTCGTCCGGCCCCTCCGCCCACAGATGCGTCACGGCCTCCGCCGGGTCCGGCAGCACCATCACCCAGCGCCCGTCGGTCTCCACCACCCGCACCCCGTCAGTGGTGTCCACGAAGCGCTCTCCGGCCGCCTCGACGACCCGGCGCATCACCAGCCCCTTGACCGCCCACGGAGTCGCCAGATCCCGCTTCAGGACATGCGCCCGCGGAATCCGCGCATCGATCTGGCTCAGCGTGAGCTGCGTCCGCGCCACCAGCCCGATCAGCCGTACGAACGCCGCCGTACCGTCGAAGACACTGCTGAACTCCGGGACGATGAACCCGCCCCGCCCATCACCGCCGAAGATCGTGGACTCGTCCCGCCCGACCCGCGTGAGGTCGTCGGGCGAGGTGGTCGTCCACTCCACCTGCGTCCCGTGGTACGCCGCCACCTGCTCGGCGATCCGGGTCGTCGTCACCGGCAGCGCCACCCGCCCGCTGCGCCGCTCCGCGGCCACCAGGTCGAGCATCACCAGCAGCGCGCGATCGTCCTCGACGATCCGCCCCTTCTCGTCCACCAGCGACAACCGCTCACCGACCGGGTCGAACCGCACCCCGAACGCCGCACGAGCCGAGGCCACGATCTCCCCGAGCCGCACCATCCCCGACCGCCGGGTCTCCGCCGACTCCGTCGGCCGCGACTCGTCCAGCCCCGGATTGATCGTCAGCGAGTCGACACCGAGCTTCCCCAGCAGACTCGGCAGCACCAGGCCCGCACTGCCGTTCGACGCGTCGACCACGACCTTCAGCCCGGCCTCCGAGATCCCGCTCGTATCCACATTCCGCAGCAGCGACCCCGTGTACGAATCGAAGACACTGGCCGGAAAATGCAGATCCCCGATCTCCCCGGGAAACGCCCGCCGGTACTCCTGCCGCGCGAACACCCGGTCCAGCTTCCGCTGACTGCCCTGCGACAGATCGGCACCCTGCCCGTCGAAGAACATGATGTCCACAGAATCCGGCACCCCGGGCGTGGTCCGAATCATGATCCCCCCGGCACTCCCCCGCCCCGTCTGCTGCCGAGCCACCGGCAGCGGCACGTTCTCCAGATCCCGTACGTCGATGGCACTGGCCTGCAACGCCGAGATCACCGCCCGCTTCAGCGCCCGCGCACCACGCGAGTGATCCCGCGCGGTCGTGACCGTCGACCCCTTCTTCAGGGTCGTCGCATAGGCACCGGCGAGACGCACGGCCAGCTCGGGCGTGATCTCCACATTCAGGATCCCGGACACACCCCGGGCCCCGAACAGATGCGCCTGGCCCCGCGACTCCCAGATCACCGAGGTGTTGACAAAGGCGCCGGCCTCGATGGTCTTGAAGGGATAGACCCGCACATTGCCCTGAACGATCGATTCTTCACCGATCAGGCACTCGTCCCCGATGACCGCCCCGTCCTCGATCCGGGCCGCCCGCATGATGTCGGTGTTCTTCCCGACGACACAGCCCCGAAGGTTGCTGTGCTGCCCCACATACACGTTGTCGTGCACCACAGCCCGGTGCAGAAAGGCCCCGGACTTCACAACGACGTTCGACCCCACGACGGTGTGCTCACGGATCTCGGCCCCGGCCTCGACCTTCGCGTAGTCCCCGATATAGAGCGGCCCCCGCAGCACCGCGTCCGGATGCACCTCCGCACCCTCGGCGACCCAGACCCCGGGCGAGATCTCGAACCCGTCGATCTCGACGTCGACCTTGCCCTCCAGGACATCGGCCTGCGCCTTCACATAACTCTCGTGCGTGCCGACATCCTCCCAGTAGCCCTCGGCGACAAACCCATAGATGGGCTTGCCCTCCTTCATCAACTGCGGGAAGACATCGCCCGACCAGTCGACGGGAACATCGGCCTCGACATAGTCGAAGACCTCGGGCTCCATCACATAGATGCCGGTGTTCACGGTGTCCGAGAAGACCTGCCCCCAGGTCGGCTTCTCCAGGAACCGCTCGACCTGGCCCTCCTCGTCCACGATCGTGATACCGAATTCCAGCGGATTGGGCACACGCGTCAGACAGACGGTGACGAGCGCGCCCTTCTCCTTGTGGAAATTGATCAGCTCGGTCAGATCGAAGTCGGTCAGCGCATCGCCGGAGATGACAAGGAAGGTGTCGTCCTTCAACGCCTCCTCGGCGTTCTTGACACTTCCGGCGGTACCGAGTGGCTTCTCCTCGTTGGCATAGGTGAGCTCCATTCCGAGCTCTTCACCGTCACCGAAGTAATTCTTGACGAGCGATGCCAGGAACTGGACGGTTACTACTGTCTCATTGAGCCCACGCCTTTTGAGCAGCCGCAGAACGTGCTCCATGATCGGCCGGTTGACGACCGGCAGGAGCGGCTTGGGCATGCTTGAGGTCATGGGGCGAAGGCGTGTGCCCTCGCCACCGGCCATCACGACGGCCTTCATGTCGGAAGCGTCCTCCTCGAAGAGACGACGGTCTAGCCGACTTCACCCGTCCGAATTGTCCCGCACTTTTCCTCTGCGGGCCATCGCGCCGTTGTGGCCGCACCTATCGGCGAGCTCCATCGGCCGTGGCGTCCGCACGAACCAGGCGGCGGACCTGCACCACATACAGCACTCCTGCCCACCAGTACAGCGTTGTACCCCAAACAGCGAACGCCCATCCGAAAATAGCAGCCAGTGACGAGATCCATCCGCTTCCGTCACTGAGCAGCAAGAGGGGGAACGCGTACATCAAGTTGAAGGTAGCCGCCTTCCCGAGGAAGTTCACCTGGGGCGGCGGATAGCCGTGCCGGCGGAGGATACCCACCATCACCAGCAGAACCAGCTCCCGCGCCAGCAGTACAGCGGTCAACCAGAGGGGCAGGATCTCACGCCAGGTCAGCCCGACCAGGGTGGACAGAATGTAGAGCCGATCAGCCGCGGGATCGAGAAGCCGGCCAAGGCTGCTGACCTGATTCCAGCGCCGCGCCAGTTTGCCGTCCAGGTAGTCACTGATACCACTCAGGGCCAGTACCAACAGCGCCCAGCCATCGCTCTTGGGACCACCGAACTCGGGCCGCAGAATCAGCCACAGGAAGAGCGGCACACCAACGAGCCGCGCCATGCTGAGGATGTTGGGGATGGTGAGCACCCGGTCCGTCTGGACACGAGTCTCCTGGACCTCCACCCGGGGGCCTCCTGTGAAAAAAGAGCCAACGATGCCCCCCGACCCTACCTCAACGCAAAAAAGCGCTGGCTCTCGGGCTGCATGCCCAAGAGCCAGCGCTCTAAAAGAAGTTCGGCGGCGTCCTACTCTCCCACCGGGTCCCCCCAGCAGTACCATCGGCGCTGTAAGGCTTAGCTTCCGGGTTCGGAATGTAACCGGGCGTTT
>NZ_JBEXLA010000026.1:0-144404 GCF_040609715.1 Streptomyces sp. NPDC004610
GGGCGTTCTGTGGGCCCTGCTGCGTGACGGACGGATCTTCACCTCCGCCCCACCGGTCACGCAAGCGGCTTGACTTCGTCATTGAGACTCCTGGGAAAGGGAAAAGACGGGTACGGGGCGGTGGCGGTCAGCGGGTGGCGAGGAAGTCCCGCCGGGCCCGGGACACCTCGGCCGGGTCCCAGCCCAGCCGCGGCACACTGGACAGCAGCAGCCGGGTGTAGGGGTGTTCGGGGTGGTCCAGTACATCGGCGGTGGTGCCGCTCTCGATGACCGCGCCCCGGAACATCACCACCACGTCCTCGGCCACCCAGCGCACGACCTCCAGATCATGGCTGACGAAGATCAGGGCGACCCCGGTGTCCCGGCGGATCTCGGAGAGCAGATTGAGGATCTGCGCCTGGATGGACACATCGAGCGCGGCGACCGCCTCGTCCAGCACCAGCACCCTGGGATCGGCGGCCAGCGCGCGGGCGATGGCGACGCGCTGCCGCTGACCCCCGGACAGCTCCCGGGGCAGCGCCGCCGCCTCCCGGGTGCCGAGCCCTACCTGACCGAGCAGTTCGGCGCGGCGCCGGGCCCGCCCCGGGCCGTCCAGGTCCCGGTGCAGCCGCAGCACCTCGTCGAGGGCGTCCCCGACGGTCTGCCGGGGGTCGAGGCTCTGGTACGGGTCCTGGAAGACGAGCTGGACGGTCCGGGCCCGGTGCCGCCGGGCCGCGCGGCTGCCTCCGGTGCCGGCCTCCGCCCCGTCGAACAGGACCCGGCCCGCGTCCGGTTCCTCCAGCCCGACGATCAACCGGGCGGTGGTGGTCTTGCCGGAGCCGGACTCCCCCACGATGCCCAGCGAGCCGCCCGCCGGTACGTCGAAGGACACCTCGTCCACGGCGACGACCCGGCCGCGGTCGTAGGTCTTGCGCAGTGACTCGACCCGGACCACCGGGGGTGCCTCGGGGGCGGTACGGGCGGCGGCGGTCATGGCCGTGCTCCCTTCGTGAGCGGGTCGGAGGACACCGAGCGCTCCGGGTTCTCCGAGGAGGCCGGGGACACCGGGGCGGAGCCGGGCGGCTCGTCCGCGGGGTCCGGCGACACCGGGCCGGGGCCGGGCAGCTCGTCCGCGGGACCCGGGGACACCGGGCCGGAGCCGGGCAGCTCGTCCGCGGGACCCGGCGACACCGGGCCGGAGCCGGGCAGCTCGTCCGCGGGACCCGGGGACACCGGGCCGGAGCCGGGCAGCTCGTCCGCGAGATGGCAGCGCACCGCGCGCCCGCCGCTCTCCCGGTTCTCCGGCGCGGCCTCGTGGCAGACCTCGGCGGCCCGGGGGCAGCGGGGCGCGAACGCGCAGCCGCCCGTCACCTCGGACAGCCCCAGCGGGCGGCCGGAGACGGTTCGCAGCTCGGCGCGGCCGGGGGCCGGGCGAGCGGCGAACAGGGCGGCGGTGTAGGGGTGGCGGGGCGCGCGGGCGAGTTCGGCGGCGGACGCGGACTCCACGATGGACCCCGCGTACATCACATGGATGCGGTCGCAGCAGGCGACGGCGAGATCGAGGTCATGGGTGACCAGGACGATGGACAGTCCCCGGTCGCGGCGCAGCCGCAGCAGGATCGACATGATCTCGGCCTGGGTGGTGACATCGAGGGCGGTGGTCGGTTCGTCGGCGAGCAGCAGCCTCGGTTCGCTCGCCAGGGCGGCGGCGATCATCACCCGCTGGAGCATGCCGCCGGACAGTTCGTGCGGGTACTGGCGCAACTGCCGGGCCGGGTCGGGCAGTCCGACCTCGGTCAGCAGGGCGGTGGCGGTGCGGGTCGCCTCCGCCTTGGACTGGCCCCGGTGCAGCCGCAGCCCTTCGGTGAGGAAGGTGCCGATGCGCTGGAAGGGGTTGATGTGGGCCCGGGGGTCCTGGAAGATCATCGACGCGGTACGGGACCGTACCTCGGCGAGTTCGCGGGGTGTGGCGCCCAGTACGTCCCGGCCGGACACCTGGACCCGGCCGCCGACCTCGGCGTGTTCCGGGGTCAGACCGACGGCGGTGCGCAGGGTCATCGACTTGCCGGAGCCCGATTCACCGACCAGGCCGACGATCTCGCCCTCGGCGCAGCTCAGCGAGACGGAGGCGAGGATGGGCTTGCGGTCCTGGCCGCGCTGGACGGTGAGGGACAGCCCGGCCACATCGAGCATCGCGGTGCGCGGCGGGGCGGTCGGGGCGGGTGCCGCGGTGCTCATCGGCAAGACCTTTCGACGCGGGGCGGGCGGAGGGGGGCGGACATCATGCGTGGGGCGGGCGTCATGCGTGAGGCGGACATCGTGCGCGGGGCGGGCATCATGCCCGGGGCGGGCAGCACGCCCGGGGCGAGCAGCACGCCCGGGGCGGGCAGCACGCCCGGGGCGAGCAGCACGCCCGGGGCGAGCAGCAGGCCCGGGGCGAGCAGCAGGCCCGGGGCGGGCAGCATGCGCGGAGCGCTCGTCATCGGTCCGCCCGTCTGATCCGGTCCGCGACCCCTTCGCCGATCAGGCTGAAGGCGACGACCGCGAGGACGATGAGGACGCCGGGCGCGAGCGCGGACAGCGGCGCGCCCTGGAGCAGGGCCACCTGGCCCTCGGAGATCATGGCGCCCCAGTCGGCCTGGGGCGGCTGGACGCCGAAGCCGAGGAAGGACAGTCCGGCGAGGTCGATCATGGCGTAGCCGAAGCACAGGGACGCCTGGGCGAGGACCATCGGGGCGATGTTGGGCAGCAGATGCCGGGCGATGATGGCGGGCGCGGAGAACCCCTGGATCTCCAGGGCGCGGATGTAGGGGCGGTGGCGTTCGCCGAGGGCGGCGCTGCGGGTCATCCGGGCCATGTAGGGGGTGTAGGCGATGGCGAGGGCGAGGACGGTCGCCTTCAGTCCGGCGCTGAGGACGGCCACCAGCAGGATCGCGAGCAGGACACCGGGGAAGGCGAAGATCAGCTCGATGGCCCGGGACAGCACGGTGTCGACCCAGCCGCCGCGCCAGGCCGCGACGACACCGATGGTGACGCCGAGCAGGGTGGCGCCGGTGACGACACCGAGCGGGCCGAGCAGGGAGGTGCGGGCGCCGTGGATCAGCCGGGACAGCACATCGCGGCCGGACTGGTCGGTGCCGAGGAGATGGTCGGCGGTGGTGCCCTGGAGGCTGTCGGAGAGGGAGACGGCGTTCGGGTCGTGCGGGGCGAGCCAGGGGGCGAACACCGCGACCAGCACGAAGAGCGCGAGGATCGCGACGGACAGGATGACCGAGAGGCTCCCGCCGGTGCGGCGCGGCCAGATCCGGCGGCGGACCAGGGCGGTGCCACCGGCGGTGCCACCCTTCGAGTCGTCCTGGGTGCCCGCCTCCGGACCGCCCTTCGGGCCGCGCTTCGGGCCGGGCGGGACGGGCTGGGCGGGGGTGTCGGTGACGGCCGGCATCAGGCGCCCACCTTTCCTCGGACCCGCGGATCGACCAGCGGGTGCAGCAGATCGACCAGCAGATTGCACAGCGCGAACACACCGACGATGATCAGCACGATCGCCTGGGTGACCGGGAAGTCCTTGGCGTTGACGGACTGCACCAGCAGGGAGCCCATGCCGTTGAGGCCGAAGGCGGTCTCCACCAGGGTGGTGGTCACCAGCAGCCCGGAGACGACCAGTCCGGCGAGGGTGACGACCGGGACCAGGGCGTTGCGGAAGGCGTGCCGCCAGATGACCCGGCGCTGCGGGATCCCCCGGACGCGGGCGGTCTCGACGTACTCCTTGCGCAGTTCGGCCAGCATCGAGGAGCGGGTGGCGCGGGCCACCAGGGCGGCCGAGGACAGGGCGAGGGCGATGGCGGGCAGGGTGAGGTGCTGGATCCTGCCGGTGAAGCCCTCTCCGGCGCCGAAGGCGGGGAACCAGCCGAGGGTGACCGAGAACAGCGAGGTCAGCCCGATCGCCAGCACGAAGGACGGGGTGCCCATGGCGACGGTGGTGCCGATGATGGCGGCCCGGTCGGTACGGCCGCCCCGGACCGCGGCGAGGACGCCGATGAGGATGCCGGAGACCAGGATCAGGACGAAGGCGTAGCCGACCAGGGTGACGGTGGTGGTGATCCGGGAGCCGATCAGATCGCCGACCGGCTGGCGGAACTGGAGGGACTGCCCGAAGTCCCCGGTGAGGATCCCCCCGAGCCAGGACAGGTACCGCTCGAAGAACGGGTCGTCCAGGCGGTACTGGTCGCGGATGGCCTGGAGGGTGTCGGCGGTGACCGAGTTGCCCCGGGCGAGGAACGACTCGGGTGAGCCGGGCGCCAGATACATCGCGGAGAAGACGATGAACGAGGTCGCCAGCATCAGCAGGGCCAGCGCCGAGAGCCGCTTGGCGAGGGTGATGAGAACACCGGGCAGCCCGCCCGCCGCGCCCTTCACGAGGACGCCCCGAGGTCGGCGGCCCACGGGTAGTGGAGCTGCATGTACGAGGCGGGGGTGCCGGTGAGGCGCTGGTTGAGGAAGAGGGTGTTGTAGGGGGCGTACAGCGGGATCCAGGCCAGTTCGTCGACGACGATCCGCTGGGCGGCGGTGACCAGCTCGGCGCGGCGGTCCGGGTCCTGGGTGCGTCCGGCCTCGTCGATCAGCCGGTCGAACTCGGGGTCGGAGAAGCCGGAGAAGTTGTAGAAGTGGCCGGTGCGGAAGTACTGGTACATCTGGAGCGGGTCGGGGAAGTCGGTGCCCCAGCCGGTGAGGTAGAGGTCGATGCCCTTGCGGGCCTCGGGGTCGGTGTAGACGCCGTTGTACTGGTCGGCGGGGATGGAGCGGACCTCGACATCGAGGCCGATCTTCTTCGCCGCGGACTGGATCTCGGCGCCGATCACCGGGACCTCGGCCTCGGCGCTGGTGGTGGCGACGACGATCGGTTCCCCGGGCGCTCCGGCCTCGGCGACCAGGCTCTTGGCGGCGTCGAGGTCGCGTTCGGTGACATCGAGCCCGTCCCAGGCGGAGCGGTAGGTGTCCTCGGCGTAGCCCCAGGAACCGGGGACGGCGGGCGCCTTCTGGGGCTGGCCGGCGCCGCTGATGACGGAGTCGATGATGCCCTGGCGGTCGATGGCCATGGACAGCGCCTGCCGGATCCGCACGTCCTTGAGGGGGCCCTCGGCGTCCATCACGATGGCGTGGAAGCCCTGGGTGGACTCGCCGTAGTAGACGGTGCCCTTGCCGCTGGAGGTGAGGCGGCCGAGGGCGGACGGCGGGAGGAACCAGCTGCCGTCGATGGAGTCGGAGAGCAGCCCGCTCACCAGGGCGGCGGGGTCGCGCACAAAGCGGAAGACGACCTCCTTCGCCTGCGCCCGGTGGTCGGCGTCGAAGTAGTCGTCGTCGCGGGTCAGGGTCATGGACTGGCCCTTGTCCCAGGCGCTCAGCTCGAACGGGCCGACGCAGTTCACCCCGCCGTCGGGGGTGCCGTACTCCTTGCCCTTGCCGGTCACCGTGGCCTTGCTGTCGACGATCCCGGCGGGGCTGCTCAGATAGGAGGTGAACAGGGCGTCGGGCTGCTTGAGGGTGACGGTCACCTCCAGCGGGCCGGTGGCCTTCACCGAGGAGACGTTCTCGTAGGCGCCGGACCAGTAGGAGCCGGCCTCCGGGTCGAGGTTGCGGTTGAGGCTGAACGCCACGTCGTCGGCGGTGAGGGGGGTGCCGTCGTGGAAGGTGACACCCCGGTGCAGGGCGAAGACCCAGGTCTTCGGGTCGGGGTTGGTGAACGACTCCGCGAGCGCGGGCTGTACCGACAGATCGGGGTCGAGCCGGAAGAGGCCCTCGCAGACATTGGACATGATCTGCCCGGTCTCGAAGCTGGCGTTGTAGATCCAGTCGAAGGACGCGGGTTCGGCCGACACGGCCCAGGTGACCCGGTCGAGGGGGCCGGAGGGCTTCGGGGTCAGCTCGGTGACGGAGACCCCTTTCGCGCGCGCCGGGTCCTTGGCGTCCGTGGCGGCGCCGGAGCAGGCGGTGAGCAGCAGCGCCCCGGCGGCCAGCGAGACGGCGAGGCGTCCGGGGCGCGGCGGGACGGGGAGGGCGTTCAAGGGTGGTACCTCCGCGAGGGATTCGGGGTCACGCAGGGCGCGTGGGCCCGCAGCGGGGGATGCGGGTCACTGAGGACTCGTCGCACAAGGCAGAAATCGGCCTGATGCGTTGGGGGGTGCCGGGGGCGTGCGGGGGGTGGGCGGACAGCAGACGAACCGTCCCGGCGGGGTGCTGCCCTCTGTCCCGGCTCTGTCCCGGCTGTGCCGGCTGAGCCCTTGGGCGTGGGCTCGATGGCCGCAGTCAACACCGAGGGACAACTCGGGTCAAGCCCCTGAAAGAAACGTTTCTTCGAGAAAAAGAAACGTTTCTTTTCTTCGCCGTTTCCGTCATGATGCTGAGCCATGGCGAGACCGCGGACCTCCGCGGCGACACCGCGGCCCTTTGCGGCGCGGTGTGCGGTGCCGGGCCCAGGCCCCCGCCGGACCTGGCGTGCTTCCGCCCCCCCCTGAGCCACGCATTCCATCCACCGGAAGATGAGCGATGACCCGACCCTGGATCCTGGTGACCGGAAACGGCGCCTTCGGCACCCTGGCGAACCGGACCGAGTTGCACTACGCCGACAACCCCAGCTCCGCCGTGGCGCTCGCCCTGGACGGCGCGGAGATCGGCGGCCACCGGGTGGTCGGACGCCCCCTCGTGTGGAAGGAGCACCCGGAGGAGGCCCTGCTCCCGCTGCTGTCGCCCGAGCTGGCCGGGGGGCCGCCGCCCGCTGCGGTGGTGTCCTGCGGGGTGTTCTCCGGCCGGACCACCGTCACCGTGGAGCGCACCGCGGTCAATGTGGAGGACTTCCAGTTCGCCGAGGACGGCCGCCGCCCCGCGGGCGAGGCCCTCTACCCCGAGGGCCCCGTCGCCTATCTCGCCAGCCTGCCCGTCAAGGCGATGACGACGGCGATGCGCGCGGCCGGGGTGCCCGCCCTGATCTCCAACTCGGCGTCCACCCACGGCTGCAACGCCGTCATGTACACCGCGCTGCACCTGGCCGCCCGCTTCGGGCTGCCCACCCGGTGCGGCTTCGTCCATCTGCCCGACACCCCGGAGCATGTCGCCCGGCTCGGCCACAACGGTCCCAGCATGGACCTCGCCCTCCAGACCGCCGCCCTGCGGGCGGGGCTGGCGGCGGTGACCGCCCACCCGACGGACATCCGGGTCCCCGCCAACGAATGGGAGTGGTGACACCGCCATGCCGTCCGAACAGCGACTCCCCGCGCCCGGCTCCCGCCGGCTGATCCGCAACGCCCGCGTCCACGGCCGCGGCGGGCCGGTGGATCTGTACGTCCGGGACGGAAAGGTGAGCGCGATCCTGCCCGCCGGACCGGACGACGACCCCGCGACGGCGGGCGCCGGGGACACCGCCCTGGACGCCCGCGGGGGTCTGCTCTCCCGCTCCTTCACCGAGCCCCACTACCACCCCGACAAGGCGTACACCAGGGACCGGGCGCCCGCCGGAGCCCTCGACGGGTTCGAGCGGGCCCGGCTGATCAAGGCCGGGTTCACCGCCGAGGACGTCGCCGAACGCGCCGCCCGCGCACTGCGGCTCGCTGCGTCCGGCGGGGTCACCCGGCTGCGCGCCAATGTCGATGTCGACTCGGTGGCCGGGCTGCGCGGACTGCACGGGGTGCTGGCCGCGCGGGAGCGGGTGGCGCATCTGATGGACGTCGAGATCGTCGCGTTCCCGCAGGAGGGGCTGGCCCGGGATCCCGGGACGCGCGAACTGCTCGCCGAGGCGCTGCGCTCGGGCGCCGATCTGATCGGCGGCTGGCCCAATGTGGAGGACGGCACCGAGGCCCAGCGGGCGAGCGTGCGCGAGACCTTCGACCTGGCGGAACGCTTCGGCGCCGGGGTCGACATCCATGTGGACTGCGCCATCGACCCCACCGAGACCATGCTGGAGTTCGTCGCCGGGGAAACCCTCCGGCGCGGCTACGGGGGCCGGGTCCTGGCCAGCCACTGCTGCGGACTTGAGGTGTACGACGACACCGACGCCGCCCGGGTCGTCGCCAAGGTCGCCGAGGCCGACGTACGGGTGGTGGTGGTCCCGCTGAACCTGGTGGACGGCGGTCCGCGCGGGCTGTCCCGTCCGGCGGAGCTGATCGCGGCCGGGGCGGTGGTCGCGGCGGGCAGCGACAACATGAACGACGGCTGGTACGCGCTGGGCACCCTGGACCCGCTCGACCGGGCCCGGATGACGTTCCTGGGGGCCGGGTTCGAGGACGAGAGCGCCGTGGATCTCGCCTGGGAGATGGTGTCCGGGCGTGCCTCGGCCGTCCTGGGCGGGCGCGACGGGGACATCGCGGTCGGCGAGGACGCCGACCTGGTGCTCTTCGAGGCACCGGACCGGGCGACGGCCCTGGCCGGACTGCCGGGCACCCGGACGACGTTCCGCCGGGGCCGGCTGGTGGGGCGGCGGGTGACGGACGCGCGCGACGGACTCCGGCTGCCCGGCGACGACCGTACGGCGGCCGGGGTGCGGGCGTGAACCCGGAGAACGGACCGGCGGCGGTCGTGGACCTGGCGGTGACCGGCGCGACGCTGCTCGCGCAGGAGGGGCCGGACGGCGCTGTCCGGTCCCGTCCCGGGACGTTGCTGGTCGACGCCGGGAAGGTGACGGCGATCGTGGAGCCCGGGGCGCCCGTCCGGGCCCGGGAGACCCTGGACGC
Organism: Streptomyces sp. NPDC004610; assembly: GCF_040609715.1. Lineage (NCBI taxonomy): Bacteria > Bacillati > Actinomycetota > Actinomycetes > Kitasatosporales > Streptomycetaceae > Streptomyces > Streptomyces sp. NPDC004610. The sequence goes on from NZ_JBEXLA010000026.1 coordinate 8,700, forward strand.
GCGCGGGCTGCTGCTGATGCCCGGGGTGATCGATCCCCATGTGCACTTCGATGTGCCCGGGATCTCCCTGGAGGCCGACTTCCACACCGGCACCCGGTCCGCCGCCGCCGGTGGGGTCACCTTCGTCGTGGAGCACCCCTTCTCCGACCCGCCCACCACGACCGCACCGCGCTACGCCGACAAGATCGGGCGGGCCGGGGCCGGGGCGGTGGTCGACTTCGGGCTGTGGGGCGCGCTGACGGCCCCGTCGCTGGACGAGATGGCGGGCCAGCACGCGCTGGGCGCGCCCGGCTTCAAGGCGTTCCTGCCCGACAACGACATGGACTTCCCGCCCGCCACCGAGTCCGACCTGCTCACCGGCATGGCGACCGCCGCCCGCCTCGGCGCTCGGGTGCTGGTGCACGCCGAGGACCGCACCGCGCTGGCCCGGGGCGAGGCCGAACAGCGGGCCCTGGGCCGTACGGATCTGGGCGCGCTGCTCGCCGCCCGGCCGCCGTCCTCGGAGATCGAGGCGGTGCGCGGGGTGCTGCGGCTGGCCCGGCGCACCGGCTGCGCGGTCCATCTGGTGCATCTGTCGACGCCGGAGGCCGTGGACCTGGTGGCCGAGGCGCGGGCGGCCGGTCTGGACGCCACCTGCGAGGTCACCGCCCACCATCTGCTGCTGACCGCCGACGAACTCCCCGGCCTGGGCGGCTTCGGCGTCTGCGCGCCCCCGCTGCGGGACCCGGCCCGGGTGGAGGAGTTGTGGGACCGGGTCGGCGCCGGACTCGTCCAGGCGATCGTCTCCGACCACTGTCCCTACGGCCGGGCCGACAAACTCGGCGCCACCGACGACGCGTTCGGCTGCCCCTTCGGCATCCAGAGCGTCCAGGAGTATGTGCCGCTGGTCCTCACGGAGGCGCTGCGCCGGGGCCTGGGCTGGGAGCGGATCGTGCCGCTGCTGACCAGCGGCCCGGCCCGGCTGTGCGGCGCCGAGGCCCGCAAGGGCGCGCTGCGCCCCGGCCTGGACGCCGATTTCGTCCTGCTCGACCCGGCCGCACCCTGGGTGGTCAGCGCGGAGCACCAGCAACTCACCGAGGAACGCTGGTCCCCCTACGACGGCCGCACTGCGTCGGTACGGGTCGTCAGAACGGTGGTCCGGGGGAGGACGGTGGCGGCGAACGGGCGGGTGCTGGCGGGGAAGGGGACGGGGCGCTTTGTGGCACTGACGGGAGCCGAAGCCCTGACCGGAACCGGAGCGGCAGCCGCAGCCCGGACCGGGACCTGGACCGCAGCCATAGCCCAGACCGAGACCGAGACCGAGACCGAGGCAAGGACCAAGGGGACGCCATGCCCGCAGTGACCCGCACCCCCACCCCCGACCTCCTCGCCGGAGCCCGCGAACTCCTGCGGAGCTGCCTCGCCGTCACCGGCGACGACCGGGTGCTGGTGATCACCGATCGGCGCACCCGGCCGCTGGCGGACGTCATCGTGGCCGAGGCCCGTGCGCTGACCCGTGCCGCGCTGGCCGTCGTACCGGAGGTCACCGGGGACGGGTACGCGCGGGCGCGGGCGGAGATCGGGCGGGTGCTGGACGAGCACCGGCCGACCGTGACCGTGTTCGCGGCGGCGGACCCCGGTGATCTGGTCGCCTGGGACGGCACGTTCTGGGCGCATCTGGACCGGCTGGGGGCGCGGCACGCGCACATGCCGGCCCTGGACGATGTCTGTCTCGGTGTCGGGATGGCCGTCGACTACGCCGAGGTGGCCCGCTTCACCCTCGCGGTACGGGACCGGCTCACCGGCTGCCGGTCGGTGCGGATCACCAGCGCGACCGGCACCGAACTGGACCTGACCTGCGCCCCCGAGCGGCCCTGGACACCGTTCACCGGGCTGTACGGGTGCGCCGGAGAGGGCGGGCGGCTGCCGCAGGGCGAGGTGTTCTGCACGCCGGTGGACGCCGAGGGCGTCCTCGCGGTGTCCGTCGTGGGCTACCCCTTCAACAGCGCGACCGGGCTCCTGCCCGAACCGCTGCTGATCGAGGTCGCGGGCGGCCGGGCGGTGTCCCTGCGCCATCCGGACCGGGAGCTGGAGTCCCGGCTGCGCGACTGGCTCGGCGGCGCCCCGGACGGACTGCGCCTGGGCGAACTCGCCCTCGGCACCAACCGGGCGCTGACCGCCCTCACCGGGAATCTGCTGTTCGACGAGAACGTCCCCGGCACGCATCTCGCCTTCGGCCACCCCTTCCCCGAGTTCACCGGCGCCGACTGGGAGTCCCCGGTCCATGTCGACATGGTCGTGGCCCGCCCCGACGTCCGGGTGGACGGGGAGACCGTACTGACCGACGGCACCTATGCCGGACCCTTCGGCGACAACTGATGAGCAGAGAAACGGAGTTGAGCATGAGCACCACCACCCCCGCCAGTCCCGTCGTCCACCAGGTGAGCGCCAGCCGGGGGCGGGTGCGGCCCGCGTACACGCTGATGTGCCCGGAGAACCTGGTCGAGAACGCCCTCCCCCATCTCACCGGGGTCATCGCCAAGCCGCTGGCCACACCCCGCTCCCTGCCGGCCCGGTTCGGCGAGTATCTGCTGGAGTTCGAGCCCGGCGGGCACAGCACCCGGCCCCTGGGCACCGGCTTCGAGAACTTCCTCTATGTCCTGGACGGGCATCTCGTGGTGACGGCCGGTGCGGACACCTACCCGCTGGAGCCCGGCGGCTATGTGTTCCTGCCGGAGGGCACCGAGTTCGGAGTCGTGTCGGAGGGTGAGTCCCGGGCGCTGTGGGTGAAGCGGCGCTACGACCGGGTGGACGGCATCGCGCCGCCGGAGCCGGTGGCCGGGCATGTGGACGAGGTCACCCATCACCCCGACGACACCATCGGCGGCACCTACGCCCCGCTGCTGCCCGACGACGAGCGCTACGACATGGCGATGAACTTCATGCGGTTCGACGTCGGTTCGCGGTTCCGGATGGTGGAGGTCCACCACCAGGAGCACGGCCTCTACATGCTGACGGGCGAAGGCGTCTACTACCTGGGCGACGACCATGTGGAGGTCTCCGCCGGGGACTTCGTCTACATGGCCCCCTACTGCCCCCAGTCGTTCTACGCGACCGGCTCGACCCGCCCCTCGTACCTCCTCTACAAGGACATCAACCGTGACGGTTTCTGACCCGCACCCGCCCGCCGACCTGATCGTGACCGGCGTCCGGCCCGTCGAGGCCGGTGGCCGGGTCGCGGACGGCCCGGTGGATGTCGTCGTCCGGGAGGGGCGGATCGCCGCGCTGGGGCCCGGCGCCGGGTCCGGGGTGGCCGCCCTGGAGCGGATCGCGGGGGACGGCGGGCTGCTCACCGCGCCGTTCGTCGAGCCGCACAGCCACCCCGACAAGGCGCTCAGCCGCTGCTCGATCGGCCCGCTGGGACTGCCGTTCCCGCTCACCCACCGGCCGGATCTGATGCAGCGTCAGCGCGATCTCAAGGCCACCTTCACTCGCGCCGAGGTCGCGGACCGCGCCGGGGCGTTCCTGCGGCTGGCCGCCGCGCAGGGCGTCGGCACGGTCGCGGGCCAGGCGGACATCGACTCGGTGACCCGACTCACCTCCTTCGAGGGGGTGATGGACGCGGGCCGCGCCCACGCCGACCTGCTCGATCTGCGGGTGACGGCCTTCCCGCAGGAGGGCCTGGTGCAGGATCCGGGGGCGTACGACCTGGTCGCGGCGGCGCTGGCGGCGGGCGCCCACCGGGTCGGTGGCTGGCCCAACAACGAGCGCACCCCGGAGGACCGGCTCGCCCATCTCGACCAGGTGTTCGCGCTGGCCGAGCGGTTCGGCGTCGGGATCGACATCAACGTCGACTACTTCACCGACCCCGCCGAGCGGCTGCTGCTGCCGCTGGCCGAGCGGACCCTCGCCCATGGCATGAGCGGCCTGGTCAACGCCAACCATGTGGGCGCCCTGGAGACCTACGGCGACGACGACGCCCGGCAGGTGATCGAGAAGGTCGCCGAGGCGGGCATCACGGTCACCGTCTGCCCGACCAATCTGAGCGGCTCCCGCCCCTGGCGGGGGGTCTCCCGGACCGCCGAACTGCTGGCGGCCGGGGTGGCCGTCGCCGCCGGGACCGGCAATCTCCAGGACAACTGGGAGCCGTTCGGCAATCTCGACCCGTTGGACAGCGCCCGGCTGGCCTGGCACGCGGTACCGCTCGCCGACGAGGCGGACCGGGGGGTGGAGACGGCCTGGCGGATGGTGACCGACCACGCGGCCCGCGCCGCCGGGGTGCCCTTCGCCGCCCCCGCCACGGGCGGACCGGCCGACTTCGTCGTCCTCGCCGCCACCTCCCTCACCCACGCCCTGCGCAATGAGCCGGGGCCGCGCTGGACGGTCCGCGGCGGGCGGGTGGTGGCGGCCCGCCGGGGCGAGACCTGGACGGCCCCGGCGGGTGTGGGCTGATCCGGTGGCACGCGCGACCGGGGTACCGGGACAGATGCGGGGGCCTTGGCGGCTACGGCTACGGCTGCGGCTGCGGCTGCGGCTGCGGCTGCGGCTGCGGCTGCCGGAGCCTGGCGGGGGCCCGTCGTACTGTATGCGTGGGCGGCGTCGTCACCGGTACGGGACCGGCGTCCGGGTGGGTGCCCGGTGTCCGTCCCCCGAGTTCCGGGTTCCGAGTCGATGTCGGGCAGGGCTGCGAGTGAAACGGCTGGATCCGCTGATGCCGCTGAAGTCTGTGAGGCCGATCAGGATGCTGGTGGGGGCGGTGATGCCGAGGTGAAGGCGAACGGTGCCGGGGGCGGCCGGGTGACGATCCGTGATGTCGCCGCCGCCGCGGGGGTGTCGGTGACGACCGTCTCCGACGCCCTGAACGGCAAGGGCAAGCTCCGCCAGGAGACCCGCGACCGCATCCGGCGCACCGCCGACTCCCTCGGCTACCGGCCCAGCCGGGTCGCCCAGGCGTTCCGGCACGGCCGCACCGGCACCATCGCGCTGGTCCTGCCGCACCGGGACGTCAGCGGCAACGAGTACGACATGATCGGCCTCGACTACTACATGACCATCGCCTCCGGTTCGGCCCGCGCCGCGTTCAGCGAGGGGTACGCGGTGATGCTGACCCCCCGGATCAGCACGGCGGACGAGTGGCGGCTGATCGGGCCGGACGGGGTGGTGCTGTGCGACCCGGCCGCCGGTGACCCCCGGATCGATCTGCTGGAGGGCATGGGCATCCCGGTCGTCTCCATCGAGCGCGACCCGGACCGCCCCGAGCGGCCGTTCTATGTGTCCGGCGACAACGACCGCAATATGCGGGACCTGCTGGACCATCTGCACGGCCAGGGCGCCCGCCGGATCGCCCTGCTGTCCGCCCGGTCGACCTGGGCATGGACCCTGGAGGGGACTCAGGCGTACGAGTCCTGGTGCGCCGGGCACGGGCTGCGGCCGTTCGTCGCCCAGGTGTCGGTGGACCGGCTGGAGGCCGACTCCTACCGCGCGGCCTGCGCGCTGCTGGACGCCGATGAGCCACCGGACGCGCTGATCGCCTCCGCCGAGCAGTACAGCGAGGGCGCGACCCGGGCCTGCCGGGAACGGGGCATCCGGGTGCCGGAGGATCTGCTGCTGGCCATCGGCATAGACAACCGGTTCGCCCAGCAGTCCGACCCGCCCATCACCGCGATCGATCTCCGCCCCGCCGACCAGGCCGGAGCGGCGGTGGAGATGCTGCTGCGCCGCCTCAACGGAGAGCGGGTGGACCAGCCGACCCTGGTCCCGAGCAGGCTCCGGGTACGGGCGAGCACGGTGCGGAGGGGGGTGGGGTGAGCGGGGGTGTCCGAAGGGGGGTGGGATGACTTGACCGGAGGTGACCTGACCGGAGGTGACCTGAACCGGCCTGAAGGGGCCGTGTCACCTGCACCGCCGCCCCGACCTGGGCCGGGCTCACCCCGCTCACCGCAAGCCGTCAGTCCGTGCGCAACGCACCCAGCAGCGTCGTCAGCGCCTCCCGCGTGCGGGCGAGTTGGCCGGAGCCGGGGGGCGTGGCCAGCCACAGCGCCGCCTCGTTCATCGCGCCGGACAGCAGATGCACCAGCGGGGCCACCGGCTGCGGGGTGATGCGTCCGGTGTCGATCAGCGCGGTGAGGGCGTCGGTGAGATGGCGGACGGACGCGGCCTCGTCCATGGCCCGCCACTCGGCCCAGCCCAGCACCGCGGGGCCGTCGACCAGCATGATCCGCTGGAGTTCCGGATCGGTGGCCGCCGCCAGGAACTCCCCGCACCCCGCGATGAGCTGCTCCCACGGGTCGTCCCGGGTCTCGGCCGCCGCGGCGACCCGGCGTCCCACCTCCTGCTGCACCTCCTCCAGCACGGCGTGGAACAGCTCCGCCTTGCTGGGGAAGTGGTGGTAGAACGCACCCTTGGTGACCCCCGAGGCCCGCACGATCTCCGCGAGTCCGACCCCGGCGTAACCCTGCTCGGCGAACGCCTTTCGGCCCTCCCACAGCAGGGTCCGCCGGGTCTGCGCCCGCTGCCGGGCCCGGATGCCCTGTTCCCGCATCGCCCCTCGTCCCTCATCCCTGATCTGTGATCTCTGATCTCTGATCTCTGATCGCTGATCCCGCAGCGGCCATTTTGACATACCGGCGGTATGCCCATACCTTCTTTCACATACCGCCGGTATGCGAAAGGGACCTCATGACCTCGACCGCGCCCACCCACCTGACCAGCTTCTATCCGGTGATCGGCACCGCCCGACTCAAGGAGTCGCACGACTTCTACACCCGGCTGCTGGGCTTCGAGACGACCTTCGAGGCTGACTGGTACATCAGCCTCCGCCGGGGCACCCACGAACTCGCCCTCCTCGACCACACCCATCCGACGATCCCCGAGGGCCACCGCCACCCCGCGCGGGGCCTGCTGCTCAACTTCGAGGTGACCGATGTGGACGCCGAGTGGGAGCGGCTCGTGGTCCGCGAGGGACTCGCCCCGCTGCTCGCCCTGCGCGACGAGGACTTCGGCCAGCGGCACTTCATCGTCGCCGACCCGAGCGGTGTCCTCATCGACATCATCAGCCCCATCGCGCCGACGGCGGAGTACGCGGGCCAGTACACGGACGAGCACGCGGACCCCGATGTCAGTGCCGGCTCCTAGAGTCGGACCCATGACCGATCGTGAGACCTACGCCCCTCTGGTGTTCTTCGAGTACGACCACAAGCCCGGCTCCTACTGCCTGATGCTCGGCGACAGCCACATCGTGGCGGTGGCGGATGTCTTCACCGAGTGCGGGCAGGACGCAGGCGGCTACGGCTGGGAGGGCGTCGCCAGATCCGCGGTGCGCGAGCGCGCCCCGGAACTGGCGGGCCGGTTCGGGTACGACAGCGAGGCGGGGATGTTCGTCGCCTACGGCGAGGACCCCGACGCGCTGAGAAAGCTGGGGTCGCTGCTGCACCAGGTGTTCGGCGACCGCGCGCTGCTGAAGGAGCTGATCCTGGCCGGTGATCCCGACTGGTTCGACTGAAGCCGCCCGCCCCCCTTCCCGCCCCTCCCGCCCCCTTCCCTTCAGGTCGCCGGGTCCGGTGGGGTGAGGATCCGGGGGGTGAGGCCGAGGGAGCGGACATGGCGGGCGATGTCGGCGAGCGGGGCGATCCAGGTGTCGCCGGTCGCGGTGATCCGCTCGATCAGGGTCTCCAGCACGGCGGCGCGGGACGCACGGCCGCTGAGGAAGGGATGGCTGGTGAGGACGTAGCAGCCGCCCTCGCGGTGCAGCGCCTGGAACTCCAGGGTCCACATCTCCAGCACCTTGGCGGGGCTCTCGATCAGACCGGTGCCGGAGATCCCGGGGATATAGCAGTACTGCTCCCAGTCGTCCAGCGCCCACTGGACGGGGATCTCCACGATCGACCCGCCCTGCGGCAGCGCCAGTTCGTAGGGGACGTCCGCGTCCATGAGGCTGGAGTCGTAGAGGAAGCCGCGCTCGGCGAGCAGGGCGGGGCTGCGGTAGGTGAGTTCCCACATCGGGGCCCGGTAGCCCACGGGCCGGACGCCGGTCACGGACTCCAGGGCCGCCAGGCCCCGGTCCAGGTACTCCGCCTCGGTGGCGGCGTCCGCGTCCGGCAGCCGCTCATGGAGATAGCCGTGGTGGGCGATCTCGTGCCCGGCCGCCGCGATGGACCGCACCACGTCCGGGTAGCGCAGCGCCGTCCAGCCCGGGACGCAGAAGGTGGCCCGGACGGCGTGCCGTTCGAGGATCCCCAGCAGCCGGGGCACCCCGACCAGGGGGCCGTACGACTGATGGGTCATCACGGACATGCGGTGCCGGGCGCCGGGGTGTCCGTGCAGGACGGCGGACTCGGCGTCGAGGTCGAAGGTGAGGGCGGCGGCGGCCCGGTGGCCGTCGGGCCAGCGGACCGGGTCCGCGGGGCGGGTCGGTGAGATCATCGGGGCGCCCCCGCGCACAGGGACACATACTCGTAGGCGAGGTTCGCGGCGGCGACGCTGGTGATGTCGGCGTGGTCGTAGGCCGGGGCGACCTCCACGACATCCGCGCCGACCAGGTTGAGGCCCTTCAGTCCGCGGACGATGCCGAGCAGTTCCCGGCTGGTCAGTCCACCGGCCTCGGGGGTGCCGGTGGCGGGGGCGTGGGCCGGGTCCAGTACGTCGATGTCCACCGACAGATACAGCGGGGCGTCCCCGATGGTCGCCCGGAGCCGGTCCACGACCTCGGCGACGGTACGGGTCTCGAAGTCGGCGCTGTGTATGACGGTGAAGCCGAGTTCGGCGTCGGCGATCAGGTCTTCCGGGTCGTAGAGCGAGCCGCGGATACCGACATGGGCGCTGGCGCCGGGGCGGAAGAGGCCCTCCTCGGCCGCCCGCCGGAAGGGGGTGCCGTGGGTGAGGGGGGCGTCGAAGTAGGTGTCCCAGGTGTCGAGATGGGCGTCGAAGTGGACCAGGGCGACCGGGCCGTGGACGCGGTGCATGGCCTTGAGCAGGGGGTAGGCGATGGTGTGGTCACCGCCCAGGGTGATCAGCCGCGCCCCGTCGCGGATCAGCGCGTGGGCGGCGGCCTCGATCTCCTGTCCGGCCCGCGCGATGTCGAAGGGGTTGCAGGGCAGATCGCCCGCGTCCACCACCTGCTGGGCGCGGAACGGCATCACATCCAGCCGCGGGTTGTACGGGCGCAGCAGCCGGGACGCCTCCCGGATCGCGCCGGGGCCGAAGCGGGCGCCGGGCCGGTAGGTGACCCCGGCGTCGAAGGGCACCCCGGCGACGGCCACGTCGTAGCGGGGCACGTCCTCGATGCGCGGGAGCCGGGCGAAGGTGGTCAGTCCGGCGTAGCGCGGGCTGAGCTGCCCGTCGACGGGGCCGACCGGCTCGATACGGGACCCTTCGGCGGCTGCGTCGGCAGCGGCGGCGACCGGCTCGGTGCGGGCGTCGGGGCTCAGGCTCGGCATCGGGTGCTGCCTCCGTTGATCTGAAGGGTCTGGCCCGTGAGCGAGCCATGGGAGAAATCGGTGAGATGGGCGACCGCCGAGGCGATCTCCTCGGGCCGTCCGATCCGGCCGAGCGGGATGCCGGCGGCGTAGTGCCGGTGCATCTCGTCCAGGGTGATCCCGGCGTCGGCGGCGTCGACGGCCAGTTGGGGGGTGTCGGTGACGCCGGGGGCGATGGCGTTGACGAGGATGTTCTCCGGGGCGAGTTCCCGGCCGAGGCTCTTGACCAGGGCGATCAGTCCGGCCTTGGAGGCGGCGTAGGCGGTGGCGTGGGGCCAGCCGGTCACCCCCCACTCGGAGGAGATGACGACGATCCGGCCGCGGCCCAGGCGGCGCATGCCCGGCAGGACCGCCTGGACGAGATGGAAGGTGCCGCTGAGATTGGTGTCGACGATCCGCCACCAGTCGTCCTCGTCGTGGTCGAGGAAGCCGCCCATGGTCATATAGGCGGCGTTGCAGACCAGGACGTCGAGGTCGCCGACGGTGCGCCGCAGCCGGTCGACCAGGGCGTGCACCTGCTCCCGGTCGCGGACATCGGCGGGCGCGGGGACGGCGTCGGCGGTGCGGGCGACGGCGTCCAGATCGGGGCCCGGCGCGGGTGCGCCGACGGCGACCCGGGATCCGTCCGCGGCCAGGCGCAGGGCGATGGCCCGGCCGATGCCCTGGGTGGCGCCGGTGACCAGGGCGAAGGGCGAGCGGGTCGCGGACAGGTCGGAGGGCGTCGGGGGTGTCGGGGCTGTCGGGGGTGTCATCAGATCACGGCTCCGGAGTTGGGCGAGACGACTTCCCCGGTGCAGAAGGTGGCGTCCTGGAGGAGGTAGCGGGCGGTGGCGGCGATCTCGTCGGGGCGGGCGAGCCGCCGGGTGGGCAGGGTGGCCAGATAGGCGGGGTCGCGCCAGGGCGAGTCGGCGGCGAGCAGCGGGGTGTCGGTGGGACCGGGGGCCACGGAGTTCACCCGGATGTTCCGGGGGGCCAGTTCGGCGGCGAGGCTGCGCACCAGGCCGATGACGGCCCCCTTGGCGGCGGCGTAGTGGGCCTCGCCGTCGCCGCCGCCGAGGGCGAGTTCGGAGGAGATGGCGACGACGCTGCCGCCGCCGCGCTCGATCATCGAGGGCAGTACGGCGCGGGCGGTGTGGAAGAGGCCGCCGAGGTGCACCCGGAGCATGCGGTGCCACTCCTCGGGGGTGAGGGTGTCGACGGGGGCGGCGGCGTAGTGCCCGGCGGCGGTGACGAGCCCTTCGACGGGGCCGAGCGCCCGGTGGACATGGTCGACGGCCTGCCGGACCTTCTCGCCGTCGGCGACATCGGCGACCAGGGACAGGGTGAGGGCGTCGTCGATGACGGGCTGCCGGTCGATCCCGGCCACCTGCCAGCCGTTGGTGTGCAGTTCGTGAACGATCCGGGCTCCGATACCGCTTCCGGCACCGGTGACCACGGCGACCCGGGGGTGTTTCATGATCCTGCCTTCTGAGGGGGCGGGGTGGTGGTGGGGGGGCGTGGGGTGCGGGGCGGTGCGCTAGGGGGCCGTGTCGGGGGCGGCGGTGGTGACGGGCCGCTCCTGCTCCGCCGCGAGCCGTACGGCCAGTGGCGGCTTGATCCGGCGCCGTACGATCGCGTAGATCACGGTTCCGGCGATGGCCAGCAGGCCGGTCGTGAGGATCATGCTCCAGCGCAGGTACCAGGTGTCGCCCATGGTCGCGCGCGGCCAGGCGATGTTGACGGTCTGGGCCACCGCCCACAGCGCGGCGAGCAGGGTGACGGGCAGTCCCCAGCGGCCGAGGCTGAAGGCGCCCGGCTGCCACTTGCCGGTGAGACGGGCGATGAGCGCGGCGATCACCGGGACGGCGAAGGCGATCTGGAAGCCCATGGTGGTGAAGTTGACCAGCACCCGGTAGAGGTCGGACCCGGCGAGCAGCACCAGGGTCGCGGCGACGACTGCGGTGAGGGCGATGGCGTTCACCGGCAGCCGCTCCGGCCCCGCCAGCTTGACCAGGAACTTCGACCCGGGCAGGGCGTTGTCCCGGGCCGAGCCCCACAGACAGCGGGTGACGGCGGCCTGGACGGCGAGGAAGCTGGACAGGAAGCCGATCACGAACATGATCAGCAGCGGCCGGGCGACACCGGAGCCGAGGGCGCTGACCAGGGTGTCGGTGACCGGGTCGCCGGTCTTCGCGGCCATGACGCCGTCCAGGTCGGGGATGGCCAGGATGACGGCGATGCTGGAGTACATCACGATCGCGGCGACGCACAGCAGCGACAGGATGATCGCCTTGGGCACATTGCGCTCCGGCTCCTCGACCTCCTCGGCGATGGACCCGGCGGCCTCGAACCCGACGAAGGACCAGCCGACGTACGCCATCGCCACCAGCAGGGGTCCGGCGACCCAGGAGCCGAGGCCCTGGGTGCCGAAGCCGTCGAAGAGGACGTCGACGGGGTTGACCCGGTGGAAGATCAGCAGGACGGTGCTGAGTCCGACGGAGCCGATGACCTCGCAGATGATGCTGGCGATGACCATGATCTTCAGGACCCGGCGGCCGACCATGTTGGCGAGGCTGCCCACCGCGAGGATGCCGATGGCGGTCGCGGCGGTGACGCCCTTGCCGGGGTCGTCGACACCGGCCGCCGGGAGCAGGAAGCCCGCGGCGCCGTAGGCGAGGGTGGACAGGGCGATGGTCAGGCCCCAGGAGTAGGCCCAGGCGGCGATCCAGCCCCAGGAGGCGCCGCGCAGATGGCGGGCCCACTGGTAGACGCTGCCGGCGTAGGGCCAGCGGGAGGCGAGTTCGCCGAAGACGCAGGCGATCAGCAGCTGACCGGCGAGCACGATCGGGAAGGCCCAGAAGAACGCGGGGCCCGCGGAGAACAGCCCGAGGGTGAAGATCGCGTACAGGGCGACGATCGGGGAGACATCGGCGAAGGCCAGCGAGAACGCCGAGCGGAAGCTGAAACCGCGTTTCAGCCGGCTCTCCGGCGCGGGGCCGTCCGGGGGACCGGCGGCGCCCGCCGGGTGTGACGCGACTGGAGGATTCGACATGCGCCGCTCCTTACCTGGCCCCCTGCCGGGGTGGCGATGGGACACCGTCCGCCCCGCACGAAGCGGACGTGCAGGGAGTCTGCGTCGCCGGTACTCCCAGATCTACCGAGCGATCACCACAATCGCCACTTGCCCTTTGAGCGATCACACAACAGGATTGCATCGAAGTTACAAAGCGTGTCGACGTTGTAAGGCATGTCGATGTCACCCCCGAGGGCGTGACGGACTGCGGAGGGAGGCGGAGGACCCGTGCCGACCACCATTCACACCGTGCTGGACCTGCCCCATCTGCGGCTCAGCCTGTTCGCCGGGGCGGCGGGCCTGGACCGTGCGGTGTCCTGGGCGCACGCCTCGGACCTGGACAGTCCCTGGGACTGGATGGCCGGCGGCGAACTGCTGATGCGCAACGGCTGCACCCTGCCGGTGAGCGGCGCCGCCCAGGCCGCGCTGGTCGAGCGCTGCGCGGTGGCCGGCGCGAGCGGCATCCTGATCGGCGAGGACCCGGACACACCCGCGCTGACCGGCGCTTTCGCGGCGGCGGCCGACCGGCATGGACTGGCGGTGCTGACCGCCGCGTACTCCGTCAGCTTCGTGGCGGTGGCCCGCGCGGTCGCCGACGCCAACACCGGGGAGGCGTCGGCCCGCTTCGGCCAGATCGAGAAGATCTACGGTGCCCTGCGCGACAGCCTCGGCGACCGCACCGGTGACTCGCCCACCGCCCGGCTCGGCCGCGACCTGGGCTGCCGGCTGCTGCTGCTCGACACGGCCACCGCCCATCCGGTGGACCCGGAGGGCAGCGCGCCCGAGCCCGCGCTGCGCCAGGCCCTGCTCACCGCCGTCAGCGATCACGACGGCCGGATCCCGGGCGTCCTGCACGTGCCCTTCACCGAAGGGACGACGGTCCTCGCGGTGGAGGTGCCCGCCGAGGAGCCGACCGTGCTGGTCGCCGTCGAGCTGCCAGGTCTGGACACCTCGCTGCTGCACCATCTGGCGACGGCGGCTGCCGTGGAGACCGCCCGGCAGGGCATGCTCCGCGAGCATGAGCGGCGCCTCGGCTCCGAACTGCTGGCCCAGCTCCTCGACGCCCGCGTCGACCCCGGCGCGGCCCGCGAGGAACTGGCCGCGCACCGGCTGCCGGCCGAGGATCTGGTGGTGCTGGCGGTGCCGCAGGAGAACGTCGCCGAGCAGCGCGATCTCCATCTGGCGCTGAGCCGCCGACGCGTCCCGCATCTGCTCCTCAACCGCAGCGATCTGCTGCTGGCGCTGCTCGCCGACCGCCCCGGCGAGGTGGCCGCCGTCCACCAGCGGCTGGGACCGGGCGCACCGGTCGGGCTGAGCGGCCGATGCGCCCTGGAACGGATCTCCGACGCCCGGGACGAGGCGGTGTGGTCCCTCGCCCTGGCCCGCACCTCCACAGGGGGTCTGGTCCGCTACGGCGACGAGACCGGGTTCACGGTGCTGCGCAGCCATGCGGAGGCCCGCGCGGTGGTGGACCGGGTGCTGGGCCCGCTCATCGCCTACGACCGCGCCAACGGCACCGAGCTGCTCGGCACACTGCGGGCGTTCCTGGTCAACCGCCGCTCCTGGCAGCGCACGGCGGCGGCGCTGAACGTCCACAAGCAGACGGTGATGTACCGGGTACAGCGGGTGGAGGACCTCACGTCCCGCCGACTCGCCGAGACGGCCGACATCACGGAACTGTGGATCGCCTTCCAGGCACACGCGCTGCTGCGAGGAGAGGTCCTGGGGTGAGGGCCCCGGAGGGGCTACGCGTCGAGGACGCGGCCCATCCAGTTGTGTGCGGCGTCGCTCGCGGCGCGGCTGAGGGTGGCCTCGCGGAACATGCTGAAGCCGTGGAAGCCGCCCGCCCAGACATGGAGTTCGGCCTGTCCCCCGGCCACCCAGATCCGGGAGGCGTAGTCCACGTCCTCGTCACGGAAGACCTCCGCGGAGCCGGTGTCGATGAAGGCCGGCGGCAGTCCCGACAGGTCGGTGGCACGGGCGGGCGCGGCGTACGGCGAGACATCGTCGGTGCCCTTGGCGGCGCCGAGCAGCGCGGTCCAGCCGACGTCGTTGTGACGCCGGTTCCAGATCGCGGCGTCCTCGTACTGGCGGGTGGACACCGTCCGGTCGCGGTCGTCCAGCATCGGGCAGAGCAGTAGCTGGCCGATGAGCCGGGGCCCGCCCCGGTCCCGGCTCAGCAGCGCCACCGCGGCGGCCAGTCCCCCACCCGCGCTGGCCCCGGCGACGAGGATCCGGTCCGGGTCCACGCCCAGTTCGGCGGCGTTCCCGGCCACCCAGACCAGTCCGGCATAGCAGTCCTCGACCGGCGCGGGGTGCGGGTGCTCGGGTGCGAGCCGGTACTCGACCGAGACCACGGTCACCCCGAACCGCTCGATCCACTCGGGGAAGGAGTCGGACCCGACGAACCGGTCCCCGATGATCATTCCGCCGCCGTGGATGTAGTAGACGCAGGGGGTGGCCCCGGCGGCACCGGGGCGGCGCACGATCGAGAGCGTCACATCGGGCGCGCCCTCCGGGCCGGGCACCGTCCGCTCGATGTGTTCGAGACCGGCCTCGGCGACGAGGTCCGCCAGGGGCGGGACGAGGTCGGCCATGCTCGCCCTCATCTCGGCGATCCGGTCGAGGGAGATGTCCAGTGGGGCGCGGTCGTCGGACTCCAGATAGGCGTTCAGCTCGGGGTCGTACGGCGGTCGGGCGAGGGTCATGGCTGCCTCCTGGAGGGTTCCGGGTGCGGGCTGCGACCCACTGTGCGACTCGGGACGGGTACGGCGGGACCGCCAGGAACACGCGGTTGCGGGGGAATCACCCGCCGGATGGCGGCCGGGGCGCCCCGGGGGCGGCGACCAGGGAGGGGCGACCAGGGGGGCGGTCTCCCGCGGCTCGGTCAGCCGGTCTCGTCGTGGCAGAAGGTGGTCGTGACCAGCCGGTACGCGGCCAGGTCGAGGGTGAGGCGGACGCGTCCGGTGGCGCCGCGCGTGTCGTAGCCGGTCGCGGCGGAGATCTGCTCGCAGCGGGCCTGGAGCGTGGAGTGGTGGACCCCGCAGAGCGCGGCGGCGGCGCGCACGCTGTCGGTGGTCGTCAGGGCGTGCAGGGTCTGCGGGCCCCAGGGTTCGGCGGCGATCCGGGCGATCCGGGCGACGGCGGTGGCGAGGCCCCGGTCGAGGGGGAGCGTGATCTCGACGGAGGCGAGCAGGCCGAGGTCGTCGGCGCTCTGCACCGGATGCCAGGGCGAGGCGAGCCGGAGGGCGGCCAGGGCGCCGCCCAGGGTGGGCGGGAGCGCGGTGACCGGGGCGATGGTGCCGACCCCGACCGGTCCGTCGTCGGGGAGCGGCACGGCGGGCGGGGCGACGGTCGCCCGGACCGGCCCGGCCGGGGTCGGCACGATCGCCGTCCGCGCGGGCAGCGCCGCGCCGCGCGGACCCGGCGGGCGCAGCAGGACCCGGGCGGGCGCGGTACCGGGCAGCCCGAGCGCTCGTGCCGACCGGGTGCGCGCCCCGTCGGAGGCACCGCTGTCCAGCAGGACGGCGACGGCGGCGGCGGTGTCGGGCAGCCCGCCGCTGAGCCGGTCCAGCGACAGCCGGACGGCGACGGCCAGCCGTTCCAGGAGCAGCAGCTCACGCGCGGAGGGCGGGCCGGGACGCTCCACCCAGACCAGCCCGCCGTCCGGGAAGGGATGCGCGGGCCAGCGCGCCTCGATCTCCGCGTGGTCGGCGGGGCCGCCGGTACGGGTGCCGTCACCGTCGACGCGGATGGCGAGCCGCCGGTCGGGGTGGAGCAGCCCGGCGGGCGCGGCGACGAACGCGGCGGCGGCCCGCACGAGGGCCTCCAGCGGGGCGCGGCCTTCCACCAGGGCGTCGAACAGTCCGATGACCTTCAAGCTCTCGGCCGCGGCCAGGTCCACCGCCGCGAGCTGCGAGACCAGTTCCCTCATCACGCGCTCCCTCCGCCCACCCTGCGGCAAGGGTAAGCGGCGGGGCGGGTGGAGGGACCGGGGCTGTCCCGGCGCGGTCCCGAAGTGCGCTCACACCCGGTGACGCCCGCGAACCGGACCTCTACGGGTCCATCAGCACCGCGTCATAGGGCGTCGAGCGGGCGCGGCCGGACATGAAGGACAGGGAGTCCTTCACGAACGCGGCCCGGGTGTAGGTGGCCCAGGTGTACGTGGCCCGGGAGGCGGCGGCCGGGTGGCGGCGGCCGGGTCGCGATGGAACGCGGTGCGGAAGAGCGCGCGGTACTCGTCCGCGTCGATGGACCCGCTGCCGTCCTTGTCCGTGCCGGGCGCGCACTCCCCACCCAACCCCACCCGGCGGCACCGGCCGCCCATCCCCCGGGTTTACTGACCTGGCCGCATCGCTCCCTCCGCGCTCCGCCGTCCACCTCTCCGCCCTCCGCCGTCCGCCGTCCGCCCGCCACCCTCCGCCGAAGCCGTCCCCCTCTGGCTCCCGCTGCACCCTCCCCCGGGCCCTCCTCCCTCCTCCCTCCCCTCCCCCGAGAGGAACCCTCATGTCCACGAGCCTCATCCGCCCCGGCATCGGATGCCTGACCCCCCGCCCGGCGCCCGACGGACTCCGGATGTGGACCGTCGATCACCCGCCCACCAGCGCGCTCTACGACGCCCCCGTGGACGCGCAGATTCTGCTGGAGCACTCCGGCGATCTCGACCGGGCCGATCTGCCGCTGATCGCCGAGGTGCTGGCCGGGGTGGACGACATTCTCATGGCGGCCCTGCGCTTCGTGCGCGAGGCGCTGCGCGACGATCCCGCGTTCTTCGGGCTGACCCCGGCGGAGGCCGCCCCGCTACTGGACGCCGACATGTCCGAATTCCCGCTGGAGTCACCGCAGTTCACCTTCCACGACGATTCCTGGCTGCTGCGGTTCGAGGGGCGGCTGCCCATCTGCGACCCCTATGGACTCGCCGTGCTGTTCGAGGGGACGCGGCCGGTCGGGGTGGAGGATCTCAGCCACGCCGAGATGATCGAGCCGAGTTGATCGCCCCGGGCTGAGCCCGCGCCCGGGGCGGGCCCTGGGGCCGGTCAGCCGGTGAGCGTCTGGTGCAGGCGTCTCGCCTCGGTGACCAGTCGGCCGGAGCCGCGCCGGGCCGCGAGGTCGGCCAGCCAGGGCGCGTCCGCGCGGGCGCCGCAGGCTTCCGCTCCCCCGGCCAGCGCGGCGAGGAGGTCGCCGGTGCCGCGCGGGGGCGGGGCGGTGGCGGTGAGCAGCGGCGGGAGCAGGGCGGCGCCGATGGACCAGGCGGTGGCGGGGGCACCGGCGGACACCGTGGTGCCGAGGGCGTCGGCGACCCGGTTGGCCTTGACCGCGCCCTGGGCGAGCAGTTCGGCGAGGTCCGCGCCGAGGCGGGCGGCGTCGAGGGTGCCTCGGGCGGCGAGGGTGAGGACGGCGTCGATCACGGCGAGCCGGTCGTCGGCGTGGCGGGCGCTCAGACCGTAGGCGAGGGCGAGGTGCAGCGCGGGTCCGGCCGGGCCGGGTGCCTCGGCGAGGGTGAGCAGGATCCCGGTCTCGACCCGGTCGGTGTGGACGGCGGAACCGGCCGTCAGCCGTATCAGATGGGTGGCGAGGGTGTCGGGCCGGTCGGGGTGCAGGGAGACCCACTTGCGGGCGGAGCCGTAGAGGCAGCCGCACCAGCGGGCGGCGGGGCGGTAGCCGTCGCCGATGCCGGGGAGCGCGGGGAGGGCCTTGGCGAGGGGGCGGCTGGGGGCGTCGGTCAGCTCGGGGCGGGTGAGGTCGTCGGCGATCCGTACGGCGGTGCGCTCGGGGGCGGACGGGGGTGGGGGCGGGGTGGCCAGCCAGTCGGCGAGGCGGTGGCCCTCGGGGGTGCCGAGGGCGCGGGCGCGGGTGATGTGGGCGGCCGGGTCGGCGGGGTGGCGCAGCCGGAGCAGGGCGGTGTCGAAGTCGACGGGGGCGGGGTCGGCGCCCTGGGCGCGGTAGGTGTCGAGGCGGTGGAGGAGAGCCTCGGGGTGGAGTTCGCCGGAGTCGCGGCTCGGGGTGGACAGCAGGAAGGGCGGGACGGAACCGGTGGCCATGAGATGGCTGAGCTCGGCGAGGCGGTGGCGCCAGGGGGCGCTGAAGCGGGCGTGCGGGCAGTCCTTGTGCGCGGTGGCGCGGCGGGCCTTTCTGATGTCACCGGCGTCGATCCGGCCGGTGACGGCGGCGAGCAGCGGGAGCAGGCCGAAGCCGCCGTGCATCCGCCAGTTGATGCGGTTCAGCCAGTCGTCGTGGCGCTGGGCGACCGGCTCCAGGGCCTTGGCAAGGGCTTCGCGGTCCTGGTGGGCCATCCGGACCATGCCGTCCAGGGCCCATTCGTAGGGGCCGCTGGTGGCCCGGTTGCGCAGATCGGCGGCGAGGACGGCGGCGAACTCGGCGGCGAACTCCGCCGCGCTGTGCGGCGGGGGCGGCAGCGGGGCGGGGGTCCGAGGCTCGGGCAGGGCGTCGCGGTGCGGGGCGGCGGCGGGTCCGGCCGGGTCGGGGAGGAGTTCGGGGGCGTCGAAGAGGTCGGCGGCGGTGGTGAGGAGGCCGGGGCGCAGCAGGACGGCGGCGGCGACGAGGTCCTCGCGGGCGGCGGGTCCGGCGTGGGCGAGGTGGCGGCCGGTCAGGCGCAGCGCGCGCTGCTGGAGGGCGGTGTCGGCGTGGCCGAAGACATCGCCCAGGGTGGGCAGCAGCACGGGGGCGTTCTCCGGGTCGCGCCGCAGGGCGGCCTCCACCCAGGAGAGCTGGGTACGCACGAGTTGCCTCTCGGTGCGGAAGAAGACCCCACGGGCGGTCTCGGCGAGATGGGCGGGGGTCAGCCGACCGGCGTGCCAGAGGGCGCGCAGGGCCTCTTGGGCGAGTCCGGCGGCGACGGAGGGGGCGTCGGCGGCGATGCGGATCCAGTCGGCGGTGCGCGCGGCGCGTTCGTCGGCGGTCAGGTCCAGGGCGCGCAGCAGGGCGACGCAGAAGCGGACGCCGTTCAGCGGCCAGGTGCCGCGCAGCAGGACGACGACGGAGGTCGCGGTCAGGGCGGCGCGGTCGAGGACGCCTTCGGCGGCGAGGGCGGCGTAGGCGCCGTGCCAGGTGTCGACCAGGTGCTCGCCCTCCCGGCAGGCCGCCCACACCAACTGCCCCGTCAGTTCGGGTGTGTCGATGAGGAAGGGCAGCATGCGGGGGGTCAGCGGGTCCTCGCGCAGCGCGGCGAGCAGCCCGCCGCAGGGGGTGTCCAGGTCGGGTTCCGGGGCGGCGCTCTCGCCGCGCCGCCGCTGCCGGGGGCGGTGGGCGCAGCGTTCGTAGTGGCGGTCGTAGGCCTCGAACTGCCATTGGGCGCCGGTCGCCTCGGTGCGGGGCAGGGGGAGGTTCGCGAGGTCGGAGAGGGTGCGCAGCAGGAGGAAGTCCCAGCGGCCCATGTCGGTGCGGGCGGCCAGTCGCTCCAGGACCGTGGTGAGGAACTCGGGGGGCCTGCCCGCCAGTACGGCGCCCACCAGGTAGGGGTCCTGTTCGTGGCTGTAGGGGCGCTTGAGCCAGGTGGCGCAGGCGACGGCTCCGGTGTGGCAGCCGGCGGCGGCGAGGTAGGCGGCCCGGCGGGTGTCGGTGGGCGCGGTGCCGTCCTCCCGCAGCCGCTTCAGGTCGGGCAGCAGCGCGCGGCGGGCCCGGTCGTCGAGGTCGGCGAGCAGGACGGGGATCTCGCTGCGGGCACCGGCCTCGACGGCCTTCAGGAGCGCGGCGGCGGGGTCCTTCCCGGCCTCGTGGCGGAAGCGCTGGACCTTGGCGGGGCTCGCGGGGCGGGCGGATCGGGCGGGCCAGCGGATCATCGGTGCTCCAGGAGTGCGCTGTCTCGGCGGTGGGCGATGCGGACGGCGAGGGCGTGCTTGCAGGGGCCGCGCTGTCCCCGGTGGTCGGACCACCAGGGGCAGGTGCAGCTCAGCCCGGGGGCGTCCGGGACGGGCCGGACCAGATGGGTGCGGTCACCGGAGCGGACCTCGGCGACCGGGCCGGCGCCTCGACCGGTCTCCTCCCGGAGGGTGACGGCGCCCTCGGCGACCAGCGCGCGGGCGGCGACCAGGCGGGGGTTGTGGCGCTCGGCGCGGTCGGTGTCGTAGGGCAGTTCGCGGTGGAAGTAGGCGGCCTCGGCGGTGTCGTAGCCGACCCGGCCCGCCGTGCCCAGCCGAGTCAGGGCGGCCCGGACCCGGTCGCGGGTGAGGCCCGAGCGGGCGGCGAGGTCGGCGGGGTCGACGCGCGGCTCCCAGGCGAGGAGGACGGCGACGAGTTCGGCGTCGGCGGCCGTGTCGTCGCCCGCCAGGGCCTCCAGGACCGCGCCCTCGCCGCTGAATCCCCGGGCCACGCCGGGTGAGAGGACCAGGGTGAGCCGCATGCCGGGCAGGTCGGCCTGCCAGCCGGAGGCGAGCGGCGGGCTGTCCGGGGCGGCGGGCGGGCCGTACAGCCGCAGGCCGGTGGCGTGGCGCAGGACGCGGTGGAGGGTGGCGAGGCGCCAGGGGCCGGGGAGGCAGACGGCGCCGGGGGCGGGGCGGCTGGTGGGGCGCAGTCCGCGGCCGGTGGGCAGCAGCCACTGGACGGCGGCCCCGGGCCGTCCCGTCCGGGGCAGGCCGCGCAGGAAGCGGAGGGTGTCGGCGGCGCCCAGTTCGGCGCGCAGGTCGAACGCGGCGGAGATGACCTGCGTCTCGGCGAACCCCCGCAGCCAGCGCTCCGGCAGCGGCACCTTCTTCTCCACCACCGGCCCGTCGAGGGTGGTGACCGCCAGTTCCTCCGGTCCGACCCGCAGATGCAGCGGATCGCCGCCGCCGATCCTGGCCAGGGCGTCCCGGAGCGGGTTGTTGACGTCGACATTGGTGGTGCCGTGCCGTATCTCGCCGCCGTCGAGGCCGTCGCCCAGCACGTCCAGGCGGGCGTACACCCCGCAGCAGCCGGAGAACGACTCGAACCGCAGCCGGTCGCCCTGCGCGGTGACCACCGGGTCCAGCAGCCGGGCCAGTTCCGGCCGGTGGTAGCGCGCGCCCGCCACATCGGCCACCGCCAGCAGTCCCGCCGCGGCGACCTGGGGCCGGGTCAGGAACCCGGAGTAGAACCGCGGGCGGGCCACGGGTCCGGCGGGCGTCACCCCGCCGGAGGTCTCCAGACCGAGCGCCGTCCCCCGCGCGGTCGTACGCACGGCGGACGGCTGGGCGTAGGCGTACGCCTGAACATTCGACGTCATGCCCAGAACGCTACGGGCTGCCACTGACAATGCCCTCCGGCGACCGGATCACCGGGCTCTCGGGAGGGGTTGCGCGGCACCGCGGCCCAACTGCTCGCCGAGGACGGCGATGAGCTTCCCGACGGCCTGCCGCGCATGCCGCGCATGGGCCGCCCGGGATCACCCGTCGCGCGCGGCACGAGCCTCAGCGCCGCCGCCCCAGCCCCGGCGTCCGGCGCGAGCCCCGCGATGGAGCGGTACGCGGCCCCGGACGCCGCGCCGACCTCCGCGACCCGACCCGCCCCGGGGCCGCCGGGCCGGGCCGGATCCGCGCCGGGACGGCGATCGTCGTCCGCTCCCCCACCCGGACGGAACCACCGCCCCCAACCCCAGCGCCACCCAGCCTCGCCCCCCGCCCCGCCCCACCCCGCCCCCGACCAAACGTCCGCCCGGCCCCACCCCCCACACCCACCCCGAGGACGAAACGTCGAGTATCCCCCTCCACTTAGACCATTCGTCTCCACCTCAGCCGCCATCTTGAACAACTCGCACAAGCGAAGGACGATCTCACAACAAAGCGTCCAGCGAAAGCGAGTGTCGGTATGTCCGTGAAGGCTCCGCGTCAGGCGGTGAACCGTCTGCTGCCCGCGCTGACCCCGGTGCGTTTCGTCGCCGAGGACGGCACCCGGGTCACCCCGTCCGGTGGATACGCCGAGCCGCCGGACGAGGTGCTGCGTGAGGGGTACCGGCGGATGGTGGTGGGGCGCCGGTTCGACACCCAGGCGACCGCGCTGACCAAGCAGGGCCGGCTCGCGGTGTACCCGTCCAGCCGGGGTCAGGAGGCGTGCCAGATCGCCGGGGTACTGGTCCTGCGGGACGACGACTGGCTGTTCCCGACCTACCGCGACTCGATGGCGCTGGTGGCCCGGGGCATCGTCCCGGCCGAGGTGCTGACGCTGCTCCAGGGCGGCTGGCACTGCGGTTACGACCCGGCCGCCACCCGCACCGCCCCCCAGTGCACCCCGCTCGCCACCCAGACCCTGCACGCCGTCGGCATGGCCGAGGCACTGCGCCGCAGGGGCGGGGACGGTGTGGCGATGGCGTTCATCGGCGACGGCGGCACCAGCGAGGGCGACTTCCACGAGGCGCTGAACTACGCGGCGGTGCTGAAGGCCCCGGTGGTGTTCTTCGTGCAGAACAACAAATACGCGATCTCCGTGCCGCTGGCCCGGCAGACGGCCGCGCCCGCCCTGGCGTACAAGGGCATCGGGTAGGGGGTGCGCTCCGAGCAGGTGGACGGCAACGACCTGGTGGCGGTTCTCTCCGTGCTGACGGAGGCGGTCGCGCATGCCCGGTCCGGGCGGGGGCCGTTCCTGGTGGAGGCGCACACCTACCGCATGGACGCCCACACCAACGCCGACGACGCCGGCCGCTACCGCGAGGACGCCGAGGTGCGGGAGTGGGAGGCGGCGGATCCGCTGGCCCGGCTGGAGACCTATCTGCGGGGGCGCGGGATCATCGGGGAGGCGGAGACGACGGCGGCCAGGGAGGAGGCCGAGGAGTTCGCCACCCAGGTACGGGCCGTCATGAACGCGGACCGGGCGGCCGATCCGCTGGAGCTGTTCGACCATGTCTTCGCCGAGCCCACGCCCCAACTGCGCGAGCAGCGTGCCCTGCTGGCCGCCGAACTCGCCGACCAGGAGGACTGAGATGGCCCCCATCACGATGGCGCGGGCGCTCAACTCCGCGCTGCGCGACGCGCTCCGCGCGGACGAACGGGTCCTGGTCTTCGGCGAGGACGTCGGCCCCCTCGGCGGGGTCTTCCGGATCACCGACGGACTGACGGAGGAGTTCGGCGAGGAGCGCTGTTTCGACACCCCGCTCGCCGAGGCGGGGATCGTCGGGCTGGCGGTCGGGATGGCGATGGGCGGCTTCCGCCCGGTGGTGGAGATGCAGTTCGACGCGTTCGCCTACCCGGCGTTCGAGCAGATCGCCTCGCATGTCGCCAAGTTCCGCAACCGCACCCGGGGCGCCCTGGCCCTGCCCCTCGTCATCCGTATCCCGTTCGCGGGCGGCATCGGCGGGGTCGAGCACCACTGCGACTCCAGCGAGGCGTACTACGCCCACACCCCCGGGCTGAAGGTGGTCACCCCGGCGAGCGTCGAGGACGCGTACTGGCTGCTGCGGGACGCGATCGACGACCCCGACCCGGTGGTCTTCCTGGAGCCCAAGCGGCTGTACTGGTCCAAGGCGGACGCCGATCTCACCACCCGCGCCGCGGCCCCCTTCGGCCGGGCCGCCGTCCGCCGCCCCGGCCGCCACGCCACCCTCGTCGCCTACGGCCCCACCACCTCCGTCGCCCTCCAGGCCGCCGAGACCGCCGCCGAGGACGGCATCGACCTCGAAGTGGTCGATCTGCGCACCCTGGTCCCGTTCGACGACACCACGGTGGTGGAGTCGGTACGGCGGACCGGGCGCTGTGTGGTGATCCAGGAGGCCCAGGGGTTCGCCGGGGTCGGCGCGGAGATCGCCGCCCGGGTCCAGGAGCGCTGCTTCCACTCGCTGGCCGCGCCGGTGCTACGGGTGACCGGCTTCGACATCCCCTACCCGCCGCCGAAGCTGGAGCACGCTCACCTACCGGGTGTCGACCGGGTCCTGGACGCGGTGGACCGGCTCCAGTTCGACGGCGAGCCCGATCTCGTCCATCTGTCGTCCCTGGAGGTGTCATGACCGGGCGGTCCCAGGAGCAGCTGTTCCTGCTGCCGGACCTCGGTGAGGGTCTCACCGAGGCGGAGATCATCGACTGGAAGGTCGCCGTCGGCGACACCGTCGGCATCGACCAGATCGTGGTCGAGGTGGAGACCGCGAAGGCGGCGGTCGAGGTGCCGGTGCCGTACGCGGGGACGGTCCTGAGACTGCACGCCGAGGCGGGCACGGCGGTCGCGGTGGGCGGTCCGCTCATCTCGGTAGGGACACCGCAGGCACGGGGCGCCACCCCGCAGACCCCGGCCCCGGCGGAGAGGACCAAGGAGCACCCACCTGGACGACCGCCACAGGACCCGCCGGAGCACCCGGCCGAGCACCCCGCCGCCGCCCGCTACGGCGAGGAGGAACTCGCCGGTTCCGGCAACGTCCTGATCGGCTACGGAACCGGCCACTCCACCCCCTCCCGCAGGCGTCGCAGCCATCGCCGCAACGGCGCCCCCAGGCCCGTGCCCGCCACCGTCGAGGCCCCCCGGGTGATCAACCCCCTGGTCCGCAGACTCGCCCGCGACCACGGCGTCGACCTCGCCCGGCTCACCCCGAGCGGCCCGCACGGGATCATCCAGCGCAAGGACGTCGAAGAGGCCCTGGAGCGGACGGCCCCGGGTCCGGCGGTAGGCGATACCGAGGCGCAGCGGATCCCGCTGCGGGGTGTGCGCCGCGCGGTCGCCGACAAACTCTCCCGCAGCCGCACCGAGATCCCCGACGCCACGACCTGGGTGGACGCGGACGCCACGGCGCTGCTCGCCGCCAAGGACGCGCTGCGGGCCGCCGACCCCGACGCCCGTATCGGACTGCTGGCCGTCCTGGCGCGGATCACCGTCGCCGGGCTGCGCCGGTTCCCCGAACTCAACGCCTCGGTGGACACCGGGCGCGACGAGATCGTCCGCCACGGCCCTGTCCACCTCGGCTTCGCCGCCCAGACCGACCGGGGTCTCGTCGTCCCCGTCGTCCGGGACGCGCACCGGATGACGACCACCGAACTGGCCGCCGAACTGGTCCGGCTGACCGAGCTGGCCCGCGCCGGTCGGCTGCCGCCCGCCGCGCTCACCGGCGGGACGTTCACCCTCAACAACTACGGGGTGTTCGGGGTCGACGGCTCCACGCCGATCATCAATCACCCGGAGGCGGGCCTGCTGGGCGTCGGACGGATCGTGGACAGACCCTGGGTGGTCGGCGGCGCCCTCGCCGTACGCAAGGTCACCCAGCTGTCGTTCACCTTCGACCACCGGGTGTGCGACGGCGGCGCGGCGGGCGGCTTCCTGCGCCATGTGGCCGACCGCGTGGAGAACCCGGCGGTGCTGCTGGCCGATCTCTGACGGCCCGGCCCTGCCTGCCTGCCGCCTGTGCCCTTCCCTCCCCGGACAGGATCACATTGACCCCTCTCACGTACGCCAGATATTTTTCTGGGATCTGAGAGAGGCGGCGCACCCGATGAGCGAGCAGGGACGGTCCATCCTTCCGGCCGGGGCGGGGCACGAACCGCGCGCCCCCCGGCTCTCGCTCACCGAGCAGGTGTACCAGCGACTCAAGGACGACATCCTCGAAGCGCGCTGCGCCCCCGGCAGGCTCCTCCTGGAACCGGAGCTGGCGGCCCGCTACGGCGTGTCCAAGACGCCGGTACGGGAGGCGCTGCGGCTGCTGGTGCAGGAGGACTGGGTCACGGTGATGCCCCGCAAGGGCTACATCGTGCGCCCGGTCCAACTGGAGGACATCCGCGAGGTGTTCGAGATCCGGCACCTGCTGGAACCGGCGATGGCCGCCACCGCCGCCACCCGCCGCACCGCGTCCGACATCGACCAGCTCACCGCCCTCTACGCCGAGCAGACCCAGTCCGGACCGGACCTCACCGGCCCGCTCCGCGCCGCACGCGCCTTCCACACCCGCCTCGCCGCCGTCACCGGCAACCAGCGGGCCACCACCATCCTCCGGGGCCAGCTAGACGAGGTACGGCGGCTGCACCATCTGATGCCGGAGGCGGAACGCCATCTGACCTCCGGCGTGGAACTCACCGCCCACCACGCACTGCTGTCCGCCGTCCGCGCCGGCGACCCCGACACGGCCCGCCGCCTGATGAGCGAGCACCTGGCGGAGGTGGCGACCACGATGGTCGACGCGTTCGTGGGGATGCGGCGCTAGCCGAGCGGGGGCCCGGCGGCCCCCGTTACGCCGATCCCCGTGGGATCAGCTGCCACGCCAGGATCACCTGGCGGGCCGCGCCGTCCCCCGGGCGTTCCGGCGGAGACGGGCCGCCGCGCGGCCGGGGTTGAAGACCGTGGTGAGGGCCGGGGAGACCAGTGACGCGGCCTCGATGTCGTCGTCGTAGCCGGTGACGGCCAGGTCACCCGGCACGTCCGGGCCGCGCACGCGGGCGATGCCGAGCGCGCCGATGGCGATCAGGTTCGTTGGCGCAGACCAGGGTCTGCGGGGGTGAGTCGGCGCCGGACAGGGTCTGTGGGGGGAGTCGGCGCAGACCAGGGCCTGCGGTGGTGGGTCGGCGCCGAGCAGGAGCTGCGGAGGTGAGTCGGCGCCGAGCAGGCCGCGTGCTCCGGCCCGGCCGCCCTCGCGCGGGAGGCGCACACCGTCGTGTCCGTGGCGGCGCTACACGGCGGCGCGGCCTCGTGCGGTGCCTTCGGGCCAGATCACCTCGACCGGCAGCCCAGCGGCCCGCGCCTCCAGAACCGTGTCGGCGGTGCCGCCGCCCTTGCCGCTCGGGGGCGTGCCGTCCCAGACAGCGACGAGACGGTCCGCCCGCTGGAGCAGCGTCCGGTTGGCGTCCTCGTAGGCGCCCCGGTTCGCCCTCTCGTGCGGGAGTACGAGTACCTCGTCGGCTGCCGTCGAGAGCCGGTCGAAGGTCTCGGCGTGGTCGGGCTTCACCTTGCTCTGCCGGTAGTCCTGCGAGGGGATGACCGCCACCAGGCGCCCGCCCAGTTCGAGCACGGCATCCGCGAACAGCGAGTCGGCCCCCTTGGCGAGGCACGAAACGCCGGTCAGTTCGTCGGCGTACGGCTTCAGGACTTCACGCAGGGCGTCCCGTACCAGGGGGATACTGGCGTCTGTGAGGTCCATATGCCCGGTCACGGCGATCGTGGTCACGACACTCCTCAGCTGGAGAGCACTTCGCGGATTCGGCTCCGCACCTCGCCGACCGTACGCGACACCGACCGGCCCACCGTGTACGGGTAGAGCTGGCTGAGCTGGGTCCGTACGCGGGTCGACCGCGTGCGGGTGGATGCGTCGACGGCGAGGTGGGCGTTGCTGACGGCTCCGGGTACGTCGCCCATCAGGAAGTGGCACTCGGCGAGCCCGATCAGGTCGAGCGCGTAGCTGCGGCCTGCTTCGGCGCCGCGGCGGTGGAGTGCCCCGCGAATGTGGTCGGCGGCGTCCTCTGCGTACTGCGGGTCCGACCGGGCCATGTCCAGGAGCCGCCCGCCCGTCACACCGGCCAACTCGGCCTCGTCGAAGTACGCGATCCAATAGGGGTCGTCGGCGCCGGAGTCCGCCAGAGCCTCGCGCGCCTCTTGGGTGGCTCGCCGGAAAGCGGCCGGGCGGCCCATGGCCGCGTAGCTCCACGCCTCCCGGGTATGGAGCATCGCCCGCACTCGCGGCCCCACCGTCTTCCCGGCGCCCTTCTGCGCGAGGTGCACGAGTTCGAGGGCGTCCTGAGGGCGGTCCTTGTAGAGCATCTGGCGCGCCATCCCGGCCAACACGTTGGCCCCGAAGGCGAGGTCGCCTCCGGCGTGGGCGGCGCGGAGCGCCAGCATGTAGTAGCTCTGGGCCTGCTTCTGCATGCCGGTGTCCCAGGCCATCGTCGCGGCTGTCCCGCCGAGGTGGGCCATGACCCGGAAGAGCCCTCGCTCGACCGGTGCTGTCTGATGTTCTTCGAGGTGGGACGCGACTTCGTTGAGCTGCCCGACGACTGCCTTTCGGCGCAGGCCCCCGCCGAGGCGGTGGTCCCACGCTCGGAAGGCACGGGCGGTCGACTCCAGTTCCTCCACCTCGCGCTGTCCGACGCGACCCTGCCGCTGGCTGCTGCGGTTGCCACCTGCGGGCTGGAGGAAACCCTCCAAGGTGTCGAGCAACGGCGGCCCGGTCAGCGCGGCACCGGCAAGGGCGCGCGTGGCGGCTCGGCGGTTCATCACGAGATCACTCCTGGTCAGTTCTCCTGCCAGATTCACGGTCGACTCCGGACGCCAGACCTCTTCGTCCGCAGCCTGCGCGGCTGGTGGCGATGCTGGTTCCGGTGCGTCGGGCGGTCCTTCCCAAGGCCGGTCGGCCAGCCCGACCATCCGCCCCGGGATGCGCAGTCCGTCAGCGATCCGGCAGATCACTTCGAAGCTGGTGACCTGCTGCTGCCCGCTGATGATGGTGCTCACCTTGCCCGGCGTGAGCCGACAGGCCGACGCGATCCGGTTCTGCGAGAGGCCGCCCCACTTCTTGATCAGGGCGAATGCCGCAGCGAAGTCATGCTCCGCGAGGGCCCGCCTCACGTCCTCTCGTGCGAGGACGTCGGGGGCGAGCGGGCCGGGGGTGGTGGCGGTGGCGTCCATGAGGGCCGACTTCCGGAGTGATCGTATGCGTTTCCGTGTGCGGTTCTGAACTGCCAACGACTGTATTACCGAGGCGGTAACCCTCGCCGGTCATCCCGCAGGTGCGCTGACGCGACGACGCTCAGTACATGAGCAGAACGAACCCCGGCGACCGCGCGACCGGCCCCGGGGTGTGGACGACGCTGAAGGAGCGCCGACATGAAGGACGCTGCCGCCCGGCCGCCCGAGGGGGCGACCCCATGACGAGCACAGTGCACGACATCCCGGCCGAGGCGCTCGGCCTCCTCGTCCTCCCGCCGCTGGACGCGCTCACGCCGGACCAGCAGCGTGGCGCGGTCTGCGTATGGGACGCCGCCGAGGCCCGGCTGTCCGCCGAGACCGCCATCGACCTCGGCGAGCGCCAGAGCGACGGGAGCGGCCACTGGTTCCTCCGCGCCTGCCGACAGCACACCGGCCTCCTCGCATGGCGGGCGCTGATGGATCACGCGCCGATGTGCGAGCAGTGCGTGGACGACGCCGGCAACTGCGACATCGGCGCGGCACTGCGTCGACTGCGCAGGGAGGGGCGGCGATGATCTGCCAGCGGTGCGGGGAGCCCATCAGAGAGGGCGAGTCCTACGAGCGGCTCGACAACCCTGGCGAGACCCGGGCTGGCTGCACCATCTACCTCCACAAGGCCGGGTGCCAGGGCACATTCACGCGGACCTATCCCGTGGACGTCCGCCGATGACCACCTCCCGCCCCCTGGTCGGCGGGGGCGGGAGGTGACCAACGCCCCGCCTGCCGGGTTCGCACTCGGGGTGGGTGGGGCTGCTGATGCCGCCCCGGTGTTCCCGCCCTCGGACAGGTCGAGCACCGGGGCGGTAGCCCGCCAGCGGTTCAGCGCACGCGGGCGGCGAGCGGGACGCAGAACGCGCAGGGGGTGTGAGGGACCCATCTGCCGCTGTCCCGGCCCGCCCTGATCGGCGCGGGGCTGATGCTGATGCTGTTCCTGTTCCCATGGCAGTCGTTCATGTGGCCGCTGCTGATCGGCACCGGGCCCGGAAGACAGCTCGACCCCATCGCCCTGGGCAATCTCCAGGGCCAGTTGGTGGCAGACCACGGGCAGGGGCGGGCCTTCCCCTCAAGCCGCACCCCTCCGGCAAGGCTCCAGCCCCCGGCAAAGCTCCAGCCCCCAGTGATGCTTCAGCCAGCCCCCGGCAGGGACCGACTCCGCCACCGTCAGGGACCGACTCCCCCAATCGAAATCACATTCTAGATTTCGCCCACGCATACCCGTGACGACGACGGAAAGCCCCCCGTTACCCGATCACGTGTCCGCATCCGGTCCCGATCCCCCTCCGAGGAGCCCGCATGCATCCCTTACACCGCTCTGCGCCGCCGCGACCCGTGCGCGAAGCCGCCGCAGCCGCCGCAGCCGCAGCCACCCCGGGAGGTGCCCGGTGAAGCGGATCGTCCGGTTCTTCGGCCCGGTGAAGATGGCGGAGCCCCACGTGTCCGACGCCGAGCAGGAGCTGTTCGGCGGGCCGCTGCGCTACGACCTGGGCTGGTCCCAGCATGAGCACGCGGGCCTGGACCTCACCATGATGTCCGCGCTGCGCTCCATGCCCGCGCTCGTCGGCGCGACCCTGCGCCTCGCGTGGCAGGCGGACCGGCGGGCGCTGCTCGCCGTGGTGGTCAGCGAGATCGGCCAGGGCATCGCCGCCGCGGTCGGCCTGCTCGCCGTCAACGCGGTGATGCACGCCCTGCTCGCCGGTTCCGGCAGCGCCGACGCGCGGCTGCACGCGCTGCTGCCCGGCCTGCTGGTGGCCGCCGCCGTCGCGGTCGTGAACTCCGCCCTGGCGGCCTGGTCGACCTCCCGCGCGGGGCGGCTGGAACCGAAGGTCGAGCGGATCGCCACCACCCAGTACCTGGCCGCCGCCGTCAGTGTCGAGTTGGAGGCCATCGACGACCCCGACTTCCGGCGGCTCCTGGACATCGCCGAGCACGGCCCGGTCTCCGCGCGCCGCATGATCGGTGCCTGCGTCGCCGCCCTGAACGGTCTCATCTCCCTGCTCACCACCGCCGGTGTGCTGGCCGTCCTGCACCCCGCCCTGCTGCCGATGCTGATCCTGATCGCCGCGCCGCGCGGCTGGGGCGCCATGCGCGTCGCCCAGGAGCGGTATGTGTCGGTGATGAGCTGGATCGAGCATGTGCGGGCCAGCCGGCTCATCGGCAATCTGCTCACCGAGCGCACCGCCGCCCAGGAGGTCCGGCTGCACGCCGTCGGCACCTTCCTCCTCGGCCGCTACCGGCGGATGGCCGAGAGCGCAGAGGCCGAACAGGAGCGCCTCGCCTCCAGCAAGGCGCTCACCGAATGGGTCGCCTCCGCCCTGTCGGGCCTGGCGATGGCGGTGACGTACGGGGCGATGCTCTGGCTGATCATGGCCGGACACATGAGCCTCGCCGTCGCCGGGACCGCCGTCATCGCGGTACGCACCGGGTCGGCGAGCCTGGGCGCGCTGGTGATGAACGTCAATCAGCTCCACGAGGAGTCCCTCTACGTCCGCGACCACGGCCGTTTCCTGGCCCAGGCCGCGCAGCGCACCGTCCCGGTGGGCGGCGACCCGGTGCCGGAGCGGATCCGGGAGGTCGTCCTCGACGAGGTCACCTACCGCTACCCCGAGCGGGAATCGGCCGCGCTGGAACAGGTGTCACTGACCCTGCCGATGGGGTCGGTGACCGCGGTGGTCGGCGAGAACGGCTCCGGCAAGAGCACGCTGATGAAGATCCTGTCGGGCCTGCTGCTCCCCCAGACCGGCACCCTGCGCTGGGGTGAGGCGGACATCCGGGGTCTGGACCGCGCGGGCGTCTTCGAGCGGGTCTCGCTGCTCACCCAGGACTTCCAGCGCTGGCCGGTGACCGCCGCGATGAACATCCGCCTGGGCCGCCCCTCCCGGGCCGCCGCACCGCAGGACCTCCAGCCGTCGGTCGAGTACGCCGGGGCCGGTCCGGTCGTCGCCAAGCTCCCCGACGGTCTGCACAGTCTGCTGGCCCGGATGTTCCGGGGGGCGATCGAACTCTCCGGCGGCGAATGGCAGAAGGTGGGTCTCGCCCGCACCCACTGGCGCAGCTCGACCTCACGGGCGGACAGCGTCCTCATCGTCGACGAACCCACCTCCGCGCTCGATCCGGAGGCCGAGATCGAGGCGTTCGACCGCATCCGCGGTCTCGCCGCTCCCGACCGGGCCGTCGTCCTGGTCACCCACCGCATGTCCGGCGTCCGCCACGCCGACCACATCTACGTCCTCAACGAGGGCCGCCTCGCGGAACACGGAACGCACGACGAACTCATCGCGGCACGGGGCCGGTACGCCGCGATGTTCGACGCGCAGGCGGCACAGTACGCCCCGACGAAGGCCGGGATCCCCCGTCCCCAGCACCCCCACCAGCACCCCCAGCACCCCCCGGCCCCCACCGTCGCGGACCCCGCGTAACCCGACCGCCCGACCGCCCAACCCCCCTGACCGCCAGACCACCCAACCGCCCGCTCACCCGCTCGCCCGCTACGACGACTGCCGCCTCGTCCCACCACCTCCCTCCGCCCGGAAGCAACCATGCCTCTATGATCCCGCGATGAAGATCTGGACGGATCCCCCCGCCACGGCCGATGTCGAAGCCCTTGTCCACCGCTACTTCGGCCTGCTCCGGGCCGGGAGCCTCGCCGAGGCCGAACAGCTCATCGACGACGCCTCGATGCGGCATGTCCTCAAGGCCCTCTGGAAGGGCTCACTGGGCGCGAGCGCCGAGGCGGACGAGAGGGCATGGAACCTCTCGGCCACCGGCGGGCGGGAACAGGACCTGTCCTGGCTCCTTGAACTGACGCTCGGGGACTTCCACTGGGGCCAGGCGGGCGGCAGCTTCTATGTCGAGGTCGTCCATGACTCCCGGGTCATGGAGGTGTCCCTCGGCTTCTGGGTCAAGCCGCTCGACACCGGCTGGGTCCTCTCGGGACCGTCGACGCTCTGGTGACTCGGAGGGGATCCGCACTTCACGCCCACCTACGACGGACGGAGAGCACCCGACTCGGCGGCCCGATGCCCCCGCACGGCCCGGAACTACCACGACCGTGGTGGAGCGGCCTACCACATCCAGCCGATGCCCCCGGAACACCCACCCCAGTACGATGATCTTTATGGATGAATCGGGCGCCTGGACCTCGCCGTCAGGGCGGCGGATACCACCGGCGGTGTGGGACGTCCTGCTCGCGGTCACGGTGGTGGTGGCGGGCCTGGTCATGGTCGGGCGGCCGGGTACGTCGGAGGGTCGGCCCGTGACCGGGCAGGATCTGTTCGTCGCGGTCGTCGTCTTCGCGCTGGTGCTGGCCCGCCGCCGGTGCCCCCTGCTGCTGCTCGGAGTGTCGGCCGGGCTCACGATCGTGGGTGTCGCCGCGGGGAACAGTCTCTCGGGCTTCATCGCGGGAGTCGTCGTCTGCGCCTGTACCGGCGCCGCGCAGGCCGATCGGCGGGCGGTGTGGCCGCTCGCCGGGGCCGCCGCGGCGGCGGTGTACGGGGCGATCGTGGTGTGCACGGATGAGATCTGGCTCGGTCCGCCGCTGGGTGTCGTCGCGTTGATCGGTATGGCGACCGCGCTCGGGGATGCCACCCGCAGCCGCCGGGCCTATGTCACCGCGGTACGGGAGCGGGCGCTGCGCGCCGAGCGGACCCGCGAGGAGGAGGCGCACCGCCGGGTCGGCGAGGAGCGGCTGCGTATCGCCCGGGACCTGCATGATCTGGTCGCCCATCACATCGCGGTGATCAATGTGCACGCCGGTCTCGCCGAACACACCCTGCGCACCCACCAGGACCGGGCCGAGGAGTCCCTGGGCCTGGTGCGCCAGGCGGCCCAGAGCACCCTGGGCGAACTCGCCACCATTCTCTCCCTGTTGCGGCAGACCGACGATGCCGAGGCGCCGACCGAGCCGATCCGCAGCCTCGCCCAGCTCGGTGAACTGCTCCGGTCGGCCGCGGCGGCCGGACTGCGCGTGGAGCACCGTGCGAGCGAGCCGGGTCATCCGCTGCCCGGGACGGTCGACCAGGCCGCGTACCGCATCGTCCAGGAGGCGCTGACCAATGCCCACAAGCACGGGGCGGGTGAGTGCGCGACCCTGCGGATCGAGTACCGCCCGGATGCCGTGGTGCTCGACATCGACAACCCGGTGTCGTCCGCGCCCGTACCCGCCGGGGAGAGCGGACACGGACTGATCGGGATGCGGGAGCGGGTGAACGCCGTCGGTGGCATCCTCGCCGCGGGCCCGGTGCCGGGGCGTTTCCGGGTGCACGCCGTGCTGCCCATGGCCACCCGATCCGAAGGGTCATCGTGACGACCCGTGTGCTCATCGCCGACGACCAGGCCCTGATCCGTACCGGTCTGCGCGGCATTCTCGACTCCGCGCCGGATCTCGAAGTCGTCGGCGAGGCCACCACCGGCCGGGAGGCCGTCGCCCTCGCCCGGACGACCCGTGCGGATGTGGTGCTGATGGACATCCGGATGCCCGAGGTGGACGGTCTCCAGGCGACCCGGCAGATCACCGCCGACGAGGACCTGGCCGGAGTACGGGTGCTCATCCTCACGACGTTCGAGCTGGACGAGTATGTGCTGCGCGCCCTGCGGGCCGGGGCCAGCGGGTTCCTGGGCAAGGGGGCCACACCCACGGAACTGATCGACGGGGTGCGGATCGTGGCCGACGGCAGCTCCCTGCTGTCTCCCCAGGCGACGCGCGCCCTGATCGCCCGCTATCTCTCCGGGGGTGACAGCGACCCGCTCCTGGACGCCTCGGCCCTTGATGTGCTCACCAACCGGGAGCGCGAGGTCCTGGCCCTGGTGGCGCTCGGTCTGTCCAACAGCGATATCGCCGCTCGGCTGTATCTGGCCCCCGCCACGGCGAAGACCCATGTGAACCGGGCCATGACGAAACTGGGTGTGCGCGACCGGGCCCAGTTGGTGGTCATCGCCTACCAGACGGGTCTGGTGCGCCCCGGCGACAGTGTGTAGGTGTCTGGCGGGCCAGGGGAAGCCATCGTGGCAGGCCGGGCGGCTGCGGTGTACCGCGGCAGTGGTAGCGAACAGTCCGCGCCTGGACGACGCGGAGCAGGGGCGGCGGTCGCGAGAGTGGATCACATCGGAGTGCGGCACTCCGGCTCTGGAAGGGAGCACTTGTGAACCACGAAGACACCCGGCTGAACCGTAGGCGGTCCCAGCGGCGGCGAGTCATGGTGCCGCTGGCGCTGACCGCCGTGTGCGGTCTGACGCTGGCCGCCTGCTCGTCCGGCGACAGCGGCACCGCCTCGGCAGCGGCGAGCAGCGCCGCTCCGGAGCCGTGCCCGGAGCCCTCCTTCGCCAGCGGGCCGGGCGGTGCGGCGCCGTCCGGCGCACCCGCCGACGGGATGCCCTCCGCGCCCCCCGGCGGAGCGGCGGGCGGTCTCCCGGTCGCCAAGACCATCGCGCCGAGCGACAACAGCACCAGCACCGTCTACACCCCGTCGGGCCCGGAGATCACCTGCGGTACGACGGCGGTCGAGCTGACCACCGATGTCACCTACGCCACGCCCACCACCGCGGACGGCGAGGAGATCCCGCTGAAGCTCGACATCCAGACCCCGGACACCTCGGGTGACAAACCCCTGGTCGTCTATCTCACCGGGGGCGGGTTCAGCTCCGCCCAGAAGTCGGGCAACCTCAACCAGCGCACCTGGGTCGCCGAGCAGGGTTATGTGGTGGCCAGCATCGAGTACCGCACGGTCACCAACGGCGACGCCACCTACAAGGACGCCGTGGCCGATGTGAAGTCCGCCGTGCGCCATCTGTGGGCGAACGCCGAGGAGTACGGCATCGATCCGGAGAACGTGGCCGTGTGGGGCCAGTCGGCCGGCGGGTACCTGGCCGCGATGACGGGGGCGACCAACGGGGACGAGTCGTTCGTGTCCGGGGACCATCTGGACCAGAGCAGCGATGTCCAGGGCGTCGTCGACCAGTTCGGCCCCTCGGATCTCTCGCGGCTCGCCGCCGACTTCGACACCGCGATGAAGGACGAGTACTACACCCCGGGCAACAACTTCGCCCGCTGGGTCTACGGTCCGGGGACCGATCGGTCCATCGAGGAGTCCACGCCCGAGATCGAGGCCGCGAACCCGGCCAGTCACATCAGTGGCGAGACGGCCCCCTTCATCGAGATGCACGGCACCGAGGACCACTTCGTCTCCCCCAGCCAGACCATCGTCGTGCATGAGGCGCTGCGGGCCGAGGGAATCGAGTCCACCCGCTATGTCCTCGAAGGCGCCGACCACGGGGATCTGTCCTTCACCGGCGACACCGACGCGGCCGGAGCGTGGAACAGCGAGCAGACCATGGGGTACATCCTGGACTTCTTCGACAAGCACCTGAGCTGACGTATCGCGCGGCTGCCGGGGTGCCGCCAGGGTCCGCGTTCCCCGTCCTCCACCATTGCCTGTCCTCCACCCGGACGGCCTCGCCGAGGCGTACACCGCGTAGAGCCCGCTCAGTTCGTCCGGTTCCCGCCGCTGGCGCATCTTGGCGCGCAGCTCCCCGAAGGCGATGTGGTCACCGGCGAGGAGGTCGACGCACGTCCGCCCTATCGGGTGACGACCGGTCCGATCCGCCCTGCGGTGGCCGGAGGCGGTCCTACCTTCCTGCGTAGTACGGCGGCGCCGGTGCCGCCGGGCGACGGACGGGGGCAGCGCGATGGGGTTGCGGCAGCGTGGGAAAGAGGCGTGGCGGGGCTCGGTGCCGAACGACGGGGGCGGCCTCGTCCTGGACCTGTGCTCGGAGCTGATCGACGGTTACGCGCGGCGGCAGGGGCCGATGCCGGTGGTGGTGCTGCACGCGGCGGAGGAGGACCCGCTGGGGCGGCATGA
Source organism: Streptomyces sp. NPDC004610 (assembly GCF_040609715.1). Classification (NCBI taxonomy): domain Bacteria; kingdom Bacillati; phylum Actinomycetota; class Actinomycetes; order Kitasatosporales; family Streptomycetaceae; genus Streptomyces; species Streptomyces sp. NPDC004610. The sequence goes on from NZ_JBEXLA010000026.1 coordinate 45,608, forward strand.
CGACCGGGTCAAGGAGATCGTTGACCTGGTGCACCTGGCGCAGAAGCCCCGCTGGCTCCTGTGCCGCAGTGTCGATCCGCCGCCCGGGACCGGTGCGCTGCCCGTCCGCCCGCCCGGAGACGCGCCGGATACGGGCGACGGCGGGTACGCGGCGGCGACGGCCCTGGTGAAGGAGGTCGCGGGCGGGCTGTGGGAGAACAGCGGCCGGTCCCAGTACCGTCCCTACCGGTTGCCGTGCTCCCAGTTGCTGGCCGCGCTCGATCAGGCGCTGGACGATGTGGCCGCCCGAGGTGAGGGCACCCCGGACCCGAGGGCGGTGGTGGCCCGGCTCTCGGAGCTGCGCCGGCCGGCCGGTGCCCGGCGCTGGTCCGGCGGATTCCGGCAGACGCTGGGACCGGTGCTGAGCCCGGCGACGGCGTTGGGCTCGGCGGCGGTGGCCTGTGTGGGTGTGCTGGCGGCCCGGCTGGGCTCCTGGTATCTGGTGGGGGCGATGCTGGTGACCCTGGTGCTGTGGGCAGCGGGCGGCCGGGTCCGGCACTGGGCGGCCCCGGCGCGGCTGGGCCCCGGCTGCCGCTGGTTCGCCACCACCACGTTCCCGGTGTCCCCGAGCACCGAGGCGCCGGTCTGGTCGCTGTGGCGTCCACGGCTGTCCCGCGCCACGCTGGAGGAACGGGCCGTCGAGGTGGTCCGTCAACTGCTGACCGCCGCCCGGCCCGTCGACGCGGCGGGCGAGACCACGGGCCAGACCGCCGAGCGGGAGGTGGCCCGTCAGTTCTGCCTCCAGTTACGCACGCTGGCGCTGCTGGAGGATCTGCGGGAGAGCCACCGCCCGGCCTGGGACCTTCGGCACCGCAAACGCACCGTTCCGCCGCTGCTGCTGATTCCCCGTGCCACCCGGGCCAATGGCGCGCTGCCGCTCCTGCGGGCGATCAGTGATGTGCGCAGCCGCCGCAGCGAGCAGGATCCGCTGCTGGTGGTCGCCGGGATCGCCCACGCGGATCTGGCCGGGCTGAGCGAGCGCACCCTGCTGCCGCTCCCGGCGCCGGGTGCCCGTGGCCGTGACGTCGGTGAGCTGTACGAGGCATGGGTGGAACGCAGTCTGCGTACCGGCCAGTCGCCCAGCATGAACGCCGCGCTGCCCTGGATCCTCCCGGTCGCCCTGAGCGGGGAACTCCTCCGGCCCCACGACGGCTACGCCTCCGCCGAGAGCCACCGGCGCAAGACCTTCCGCGTCCCGCGCAGTGCGTGGCTGCTGTGGTCGCGCTGGACCCTGCTGGCGGTCTGTGCCCTGGCCACGCTCGGCGCCGCGGCCCACTACCAGTATCTGACCGGGAAGTACTGCGGCGGCCGGGAGGTCGTCTGGAACCACGACCTGGAGCAGATCGACGACGAGTGCGTAGGCGTCGCCAGCAGTACACCGTTGCCGGTCGGCGACGGCCCGGTCCTCGGCGTGGGCAGGGACCAGCGCCGGATCGGCCTGGACTGGCTCCAGAAAAAGATCACCGAGGCGAACCGCAACCTCGACCCCGACAAGGAGCACATCACCCTGGTCTTCGCCGGTGCCCTGACCACCAGGGCCCAGGAGTCCGGCGAAGCGGTCGATGTGCTGCGGCAACTGGCCGGGGTGTATCTGGCACAGCACCACATCAACAGCACCCAGGAGTCGAACAGCGCCCTCCAGGTGCGGCTCCTGATCGCCAACGGCGGCCAGGGCATGCGGCACCAGGAAGCCATGGCCGCCAAGATCGTCGGCCTCGCGCGCCGGGACCGGTCCGTGGTCGGAGTGGTCGGCATGGGCATCCACACCCCCGGCAGCGCCCCGGCCGTCAGGGAGTTCCAGAAGGCGGGCCTGGCCGTGATCGGCACCACCAACTCGGCCACCGCTCTCGCCGAGCGGTTCGGCAACTATGTGGGCATGGCCGCCACCGACCGGGAGCAGGCGTCCGCCCTCGTCCATCTCCTCGGAGCGGCCCGGGGGCGCAGCGCGGTCGTCCTCGCCCCGGCGGGCAGCGGCGGGAGCGGCGACTCCTACGGCGCCGACCAGTCACGCTACGCCCGGGAGGAACTGGGGCGCGCGGGCTTCACCCCGCACCCCGGGATCGACTATCCGGTCCGCGGCACCAGCCCCAAACTCGTCGACGCCGTCAAGACCGTCTGTGACCAGCGGGCCGACATCGTCTATCTGGCGGGCAGGGCGAGTCACCTCAAACCCCTGATGCAGGGCCTGGCACAGGATCCCGGCTGCCTCGGCCACACCATCACCGTCCTGTCCGGTGACGACATGACCAAGAAGCGGTTCGCGGACGACTCGTTCGACTTCCCCGCCGGCGCCCGGCTGCTCTACGCCGCCCTGACCTACGAGGAGACCCTCAAGCACTCCGACCTGTACGGGTTCGCCCAACGCGCCTTCGGCTCCGCCCGCCTCCCCACCCACCAGGACCCCTTGTTCACCGACGGCTTCCTGGCCCTGTCCTACGACGCCGCGACGGCCCTGCACCGGGCCGCGGACAAGGCCCAGGTCCCCGAGAACGGCGGCGCCCCGGCCGTACTGGCCGCCCTGCGCTCCGTCGACTTCCGCGGCGCCGCCACCGGGCACATCACCTTCCGCCACTCCGACGCCACCGACCCGAATCTGCGCGGACACGGCATCGGCCTCTACCGGATCACCCAACCCACCGAGGGCGCCCGCTTCGACATCACCCTCGTCTGCGGCCGACCCGCGGGCGACACCCGACGCCAGGAGGAATGGGGCTGCTAGGGCTACGCTCTCGAACTCTCGAACCCGGCCACGGACCGACCCGGACCGGCCGCGAACGCTCAGATCGGCGACGTCCGGACACTCTTCACCGCAAAGCGCCGCCGTCTGTTCGTGGGCGGGGCGGCCTGCGATGGTGACACCGTCATGACTGCTGGGGCTGCCGCTGCTGAATCCGCGTTCAGTGGGCGTTGATGTGCGGCGCTCCGCCGTACTGCTCGCCGGTCATCGATCCAGCCACTCCATGTCGGGGGTACCGTCGCCACGGCTCCTGAGCAGGGCGATGTCCTCCATGAGGTGCGGGATCCCGGCCGGGGGCACACCGGATTCCGGCACGCGCCGCTGAACCGAGGTCAGCGGGCCCGGACTTCCGCTCCGAACAGACCGTTCAGTTGGTGGCACGTTTCCGGGGCTGGGTAAGCCGGCCATGCCGAGACGAGGTGCTCTTCCACTGGGCTCATCGGTGCCGCCGTCCGCGCTGCCCCACGGTCTCGCCCGCGAGCGTGGAACCGCACCCGGTACGCCCTTCGACGCCGGCCGATCGGGGAGCTGAGCATCGAGGACATGCACCTGTTGATCGGACAGGACATGGGACTCGCTCTTCTTCTGCCGCTCACTGTGACGGCGCTACGGGACAACCCGATGGCTGAGTGCGACATGTACGCGGGCGATCTGCCGGAGCGTTCTCCGTGGCCGTGAGGGGCTTGATCCGGGTCGGGTCGACGTCCACCGCTGGTCGTCAATAGCCCTGATAGGTGATCGCTGCCGATCGTCAGCGGGTCCGGCGGAGGGTCGAACCATAGCGCGGGCCATCCGCGACCACGACCACGACGGCCTCCGCGAAGAGTGGAGGCCGCCAGTGCAGCGAGAAGTCGATCACGCCCGGCACTGCGTCCGCCGCGAAGGCCCCTTTCAGGTGCTGCCCTTCACACCGAAGGTGTCACCGACGGTACGGGGCGGGCGGGACGGCGTTGCTCGGCGGCTCTGTCACGCCGGGCATCCCGCTGACGCGCGGGCTGGTGGCTAGCGGCGTTCGGGCCACAGGTCGCAGTGGTGGTTCCGGCCGGGGTCGGTGGTGACGTGGGGGCCGTCCGGGCGCAGGGCCAGCCGGGTCGGGGTGTCGGTCCGGCGGGGTGGCCAGGCGGTCTGTCCGGGCGTCGCAGGGTCGCCGGTGTGGATGAACTGCGCCCAGTAGCGGACCATCTGGTCGGCGAGTCGCTGCTGTGCCGGGGTGAGCGGGCCGATGCCGTTGATGTCGAAGAGGTAGCGCAGTTCGAGGGTGTGTGACGCGCCCAGGGGGAACGAGGTGTCGGGCATGTCCTCGGGCGCGGGCGCGGTGGTGTCGGCGAACTCGTACTGGTACACCGGTGATCCGTTGTCGCGCAGTGAGTCGATCGTGTGCTCGGAGGAGCAGGAGAACAGGGAGTCGCCGATCACCGCGGAGAGGGCCAGTGACGGGTCGCCGCCGTACTCGGAGACCGGGTACGCCTGCCGGAGGCGGTCCGCTGTGTCGGGGAAGGTGGTGTCCAGGGTGCGTGCGTACTCCTCGTCGGTGGTCACCGGGGGCTGGAGGGCGGTGAAGAAGGTGCCCTCATGGGTGTTGTCGCCGATCAGTACCGGTCGCCGGTCTCCCGCGCCGTTCGCCAGCGCTTCTGCGGGAGCCACGGGGAGACCTGGGCCGCCCGCGACCGGGCCGTCGGGTGGGGTGGGTGTCTTCAGCAGGGTGTCGACGGGGAGCCGCCGCAGGCAGTCGGCGGCGGCGGCCGGGTCGGCACAGCCGGCGGCGACCGCGAACGCGCGGCTGCGCTCCGGGGTGGTGGACAGTGCCGACGAGCAGGGTGCGCTCTGGATGATCGCGGCCCGGAAGAGACCGTCCGAGCCGGGCGCGGCCAGTTGGGTGCAGACGCCGAGCGCGCCCGCGGACTCGCCGCCGACGGTGACCTTCGCCGGGTCGCCTCCGAACGCGGCGATGTTGTCCCGTACCCAGCGCAGCGCGGCCTGCTGGTCGAGCGCTCCGTAGTTCCCCGCCTTCCCGTCGGCGGCAAGGGCCGGATCGGCCAGCCAGCCCAGCGCCCCGAGCCGGTAGTTCAGCGTCACGACCACCACATCGCCCTGGGTCACCAGGCGCTGCGCGTCATACAGATCGGCGTTGCCGCCCAGGTTGCCGCCGCCGTGGATCCAGACCAGTACCGGCCGCGGCCGGTCGGCCTCGTCCGACGGCGCCCATATGTTGACCGAGAGGCAGTCCTCGCTCTGCGGCAGCGGAGAGACGAATCCCGGCAGGAACTCCTCGGGCTGCGGACACTGCGCGCCCGCGCGGGACGCCTCACGTATCCCGTCCCAGGGCGGCGCGGGCTCGGGCGGCTGCCACCGCAATGCGCCGACCGGTGCCGCCGCGTAGGGAATTCCCTTGAACACCCGGTAGTCGGAGTGCACGGTGCCGCGCACCGAGCCTCCGGACACCGACACCACCGCGGCGTCGCCACCGCCGTCGCCCCCGTTGTCGCTGTCACGGGAGGAATCCGTCGAACATCCGGCGAGTGCCAGGGCACATGCACTGACAGCGGCCAGCGCTTTAGCGAGTCGTGACAAGGAGACCTTCTTTCAGTCCTGCGAAGCCGATCGGGTTGCTCGCGAGCGGCCTTCGAACCTGAGCTGTTGTTGCCCGTTGACCTGCGCCGCCACCTCGGCGCCACGGTGTGCGGATGATCGTCATCGGTCGATCATCCGCATCATTGCCGGGTCGTGATGGTCACCAGCAGGCGGAGTGAGCTGGTCGAGTTGGGCGAGGTGAGCGGTGGAGAGTTCGACCTTGTCGGCGGCGATGTTCTCCTCCACCCGGACGACTCGTTTGGTGCCCGGGATCGGCGCGATGTTGTCACCCTTGGACAGCAGCCAGGCGATGGCCACCTGCGCCGGTGTGGCACCTACCTCGGCCGCGATGGCCCGCACCTCATCAGCCCTGCGGACGTTCAGCTGGAAGTTGTCACCCACGAATCGCGGGTTGGTGTTTCGCCGGTCCGTGGCGTCGAAATCTTCCTTCGACCGGATGTTTCCGGTGAGGAAGCCACGCCCGAGTGGTGAGTACGCCACGAAGCCGATGTTCAGTTCGCGCAGCAGGGGCAGCACCGCCGGTTCGGGGTCGCGGGTCCACAGGGAGTACTCCGATTGCAGCGCTGTGATCGGATGTACCGCGTGCGCGCGTTTGATGGTGTTCACACCGGCTTCACTGAGGCCGATATGGCGCACCTTGCCCTCGGCGACCAGTTCGGCGAGCGCGCCGATGGTGTCTTCGATCGGCGTGTCCGGGTCCACGCGGTGCTGGTAGTAGAGATCGATGTGATCGGTGTTCAGGCGCCGCAGCGATCCTTCCACGGCGGCACGGATGTTGGCCGGGCTACTGTCGAGGGTGAGTCCGGAGAAAGCCCCGGGGGTGGCTTTGGGGCCGGTGTGGGAGAGGACACCGAACTTGGTGGCCAGCACCACATCATCGCGGCGGCCTTTGATCGCCCGGCCGATGAGTTCCTCATTGGTATAGGGCCCGTACACTTCCGCGGTATCGATGAAGGTGAGACCCAGATCCAAGGCACGATGGATGGTTCGCACCGATTCCTCGTCGTCGCTACCGGCCCCGGTGTAGGCGAACGACATACCCATCGCGCCCAGGCCGATACGTGAGACGTCAAGGTCTCCCAATTGAATGTGCTGCATGTTGCTTCTTTCTCTTCTTTCTCCATGGTGGTGAATTGTGAAGCCGAGAAAAGAGTTTCTGTGGACATCGGGGCGGGCTCGGGATCGATCCGCTCGGTGGTCGCGGCGAGGTGGCCGACCTGGCTCTCGGCGTCGAGGCGGTGCGCCTCGGAGGTGAGGACCTGATCGAGCCGGGCCCGTTCGAAGTCCGTGACCTGGCGTGCAGCCTCCTTGAAACCCGCCGGAGTCATTGATCGTCACGGAGATCTTCACCGTTCGCACCTCGTGTCAGGCCGCGCGTCGGCGACGGCCACTGCCCGCCTCCCACCCACCTGAGTTGTGCGCCTAGCGAACACTCGTGCGCTCTGTGAATCAGGCTAGATCGACGTGGCGAACGCGTCAAGGCCGACCAAGAGGGACGACGACGGGCAAGGCCGGTCAGCGGGGACGACAGGCAAGGTCGACCGGTAAGTCCGACCGGCAGGGACGAGCCGCAGGGCCGACCGCCCGACGGGCTCCAGCCGGATGATCCGGGCGGGTCGGGGCGGCCCTGGGGCGGGGCGTGGCGAGCCGGGCAGGGCCGGGGCAGGGCGAGCCGAGGCGGGCCAAGCCAATGCAGATACGGCGCCACACCCCACCCCCGAACTCCGTCGCCACCTCCCCACCAACCAGCGACCTTCCAGATCCCCCATCCCGGACCTGACCGGCCCCGGCGGTATATTCGGCGGACTATGACTGAAGCCAGACAGCCGGTCGGCGACGCCGCGAACGAGCCGGAAAGCGGGCCGGAAAGCGGCGGTGACCGGGCGGCGTTCATTCAGACCCTCGCCCGAGGTCTGGATGTGCTCGGCGCCTTCGACAGCGAGCACCCGAGCATGACCCTGAGCCAGGTCGCCGAGCGCGCGGGAATCCCCCGAGCGGCAGCGCGCCGCTTCCTGATGACCTTGCAGGCGCTGGGATTCGTCCGCTCCTACGGGCGGCAGTTCGCCCTCACTCCGCAGGTCCTGAAGTTCGGGTTCTCCTACCTGGCGACCCTGCGGCTGCCGGACGTCGCCCGTCCGCATCTGCACGCCTTCGGGCGGGAGGCCGGCGAATCGGTCGCGCTCGCCATCCTCGACGGCGACAGCGTCGTGTTCGTCGCGGTGGCCGCCGCCGAAGGCAGGTTCCTCTCGGTGACCCTCGATCTGGGGATGCGCCTGCCCTGGTACGTCGCGTCGAGCGGACGCGTCCTCGTGGCGTGCTCGCCGGAAGAGGTACGCGAGCGGCTCCTCACCTCAGCGGACCTCGTCCCCTTCACGGCCACCACGACGACCGACCCGGACGAACTGCGGCCACTCCTGGCCCAGGTGCGGGAGAACGGGTTCGCCGTCGTCGACGACGAGTTGGAGGACGGCATCCACGCCATCGCCGTCCCCGTGCACGACGAGGACGGCACGGTCATCGCGGCGCTCAACGTGGTGTCGGTGACCCGGGGCCTGAGCATCGAACAGCAGACGGAGCGACTGCTCCCGCTGCTCCGCGACACCGCAGCGGCAATTGAACGGGACTACCGGGCGTCGAATCACGGTCAGTGAGATGACGGCATGAGTGAGCTGGAGGGGCTGCGCCCCCCGGTGAACTAGGTTCGTACCCCCGGGAATCCGCGCCCTGAGCACGGCCCAAGCCCTGGCGCCGGGCCTGGGCAAGGTCTTCGCGTGCGACACGGCGAAGGACGCCCACGACAGCGGCCTCGACCCCGGGCCTTCCCGAGGAGCTGACCCGCTCCCGCCTCACCACAGCCCTGGAACAGGCACGCAAGGCCCTGAGAGAGGCCGAGCGCACCGGGCCCGCACCCGTATGAGCGTCCATATGAGCACCCCCCTACGGAGGGCACGTACGGAGGGCCGATAGCGCCCCTTCGCGGGGCCGCGGAGCGTCGGCACCGCCCCTTCGCGACGCCATCGCACGCACCCACTTCCCCACTACTCGGTGATACCGTATAGTGGTACTCAGCACTACGGAGTACCACTGGGTCGAGGGGAACGCGCGATGGACGACCTGACGGAAATGCTGAAGGGCACGCTCGAAGGCTGTGTGCTCGAAATCATCAGCAACGAGGAGACCTACGGGTACGCCATCACCCGCCGCCTGAACGAGCTCGGCTTCGCCGACGTCGTCGAGGGGACGGTGTACACGATCCTGCTGCGCCTGGAGAGAAACAGCCTCGTCCAGGTGACGAAACGACCGTCCGGGGTCGGTCCGCCACGCAAGTTCTATGCGCTCAACGACGCCGGACGCGAGGAACTCGCGAAATTCTGGAAGAAATGGCAGTACGTGTCCTCACGTATCGACAGGCTCAAGGAGGGCGGGAAATGAACTTCTGGGAGACCATCACAGGAACCGATCTCACCAGGGAATGGAAGGCGTTCGAGGCTCGGGCGGCGGTCCTGCCTGCGGACTACCGGGCGGCGTGGGAGCAGATCAAGGCCCACCTCTTTCCCTATGGGGATTTCACCGGCCGCAATCTGATGCCGATCCTCGACGCGGCCCTGGCACTGCTGGAGGAGACGGCGAGGGACGGGCAGAGCGTCCAGGAGGTCCTCGGCGACGACATCCAGGGCTTCTGCACGGCGCTGGCCGGTGGAGAAGGGTCTCGCACCTATCGCGCCCGGTGGCGCAAGCAGTTGAACCAGAACGTCGCCAGGAAACTGAGCAGGCTGGGAGGCTGACATGGGCATTCAGGACATCATCGAGGGCAAGAAGCAGTGGCGGGCGCATATGGCGCGGGTCAAGGCGCTCCCGCCGGACTACCAGATCGTCTACAAGGAGATACAGAAGTACCTGTTCAAGGTCGGGCCGGTCGAACTGCCGGATGGGCCCCTGCTCCCCGGGATAGTCGACTTCTTCGAGGAGGGCGCCGCCACGGGCAAGGGTGTCCTGGAACTCATCGGCGAGGATGTCGCCGCGTTCTGCGACGACCTGATCAAGGACTCGCGCACCTACGCGGACCTCTACCAGGAGTCCCTCGGCAAGGGGCCCGGCACGGCCGGGAAGTGACACCCCGGCACCCGACTCCCGCGAGCGCGACGCCTCGCGAGCAGCACGATCATCCTGGCGAACAGGCGTGAGCCGAAAGGCCAGTTGAAGCAACCGCCGCCCTTGCCGCCGCCGCGCGGGGGGCGAGAGAGAGTGAGCGCGCGGGCCAGCGACACCCGGCTCAGTCAGTCCTGCGAGCCCCGCACCCTGCGCCTAAATCCCCGCGCCCCGCGCCCCGGCGAACCCATCCTCATCGGCGCGCCACTCGACGCCCTCGACACCCCCTCATCGGCGCCCCTCGACACCCTTGACGCGCCCTCTCACCAGCGCCGCTCAACGCCCTCGACGCGCCCCCTCATCGCCCCCCTCCCCGCCCCTCCCCCTCCCCAAAAGGAACCCCACATGCCTCCATCTGTCATGCCCACATCCACACCCGACAACAGCCGACGACCCTCACCCCCCGCCACCTCCGCCACCTCCGCCATCCCCGCCGCCCCCGCCATCTCCGCCACCGGCCTACGCAAGTCGTACGGCGAGAACCCGGTCCTCGACGGGATCGACCTGCGGATCCCGACAGGCTCCGTGTTCGCGCTGCTCGGCCCGAACGGCGCCGGCAAGACCACCGCCGTGAAGATCCTCTCCACGCTCATCACCGCCGACGCCGGTGAACTGCACGTCGGCGGGCACGATCTCGCCGTCGACCCGCAGGCGGCGCGTGCCGTGATCGGTGTCACCGGGCAGTTCTCCGCCGTCGACGGCCTGATCACCGGCGAGGAGAACATGCTGCTCATGGCGGACCTGCACCATCTGCCCAGGAGCGAGGGACGCCGGGTCGCCGCCGGGCTCCTGGAGCGCTTCGACCTCGCCGACGCCGCGAAGAAACCCGCCTCGGCCTACTCCGGCGGCATGAGGCGGCGCCTCGATCTCGCGATGACGCTGGTCGGCGGCCCGCGGATCATCTTCCTCGACGAACCGACCACCGGCCTCGACCCGCGCTCCCGCCACACCATGTGGCAGATCATCCGCGGCCTAGTCGCCGACGGTGTGACCGTCTTCCTCACCACCCAGTATCTGGAGGAGGCCGACGAACTCGCCGACCGTATCGCCGTGCTCCACAAGGGCAGGATCGCCGCCGAAGGCACCGCCGAGGAGCTGAAGCGGCTCATCCCGGGCGGCCACATCCGCCTCCGTTTCACCGACCCCGCCGCCTACCGGTCCGCCGCCGAGGCGCTGCGCGAGGTCACCCGCGACGACGAGGCACTGTCCCTGTCCCTCCCCTGCGACGGCAGTCAGCGCGAACTGCGTTCCCTGCTCGACTGGCTCGACTCGGAGGGCATCGAGGCGGACGAACTGACCGTCCACACCCCCGACCTCGACGACGTCTTCTTCGCCCTGACCGGCCCGGCCCACGCTCCCCACCCATCCGAGGAGACCGTCCGATGACTTCCCTCCCGCTCGCCGTGCGCGACTGCGGCACCATGCTGCGCCGTACCCTGCTGCACGCCTGGCGTTACCCGTCCGGAACCCTGAACCTGCTGCTCACGCCCATCATGATGCTGCTGCTCTTCGTCTATATCTTCGGCGATGTGATGAGCGCCGGCATCGGCGGAGCCGCCGCGAACCGCTCCGACTACATCGCCTACATCGTCCCCGGCCTGCTGCTGATGACGGTCGGCAGCACCGTGATCGGGGCCTCGGTGTCCGTCTGCGTGGACATGACCCAGGGCCTCACCGCCCGCTTCCGCACCATGGCGATCTACCGGGGCTCACTGCTCGTCGGTCATGTCGTCGGCGGGGTGCTCCAGTGCGTACTGAGCGTGGTCCTCGTCGGCGCCGTCGGGGTGGCGATGGGCTTCCGGTCCACGGACGCCACGGCACTGGAGTGGATCGCGGCGTTCGGGCTCGTCACCCTGTTCGCGACGGCGCTGACCTGGATCGCGGTCGGGATGGGCGCAGCCAGCCCGAACCCCGAGGCGGCCGGCAACATGGCCATGCCGCTGATCCTTCTCCCGCTCATCTCCAGCGCCTTCATCCCGGCCGACACGATGCCGGGCTGGTTCCAGCCGATCGCCGAGTACCAGCCCTTCACCCCGGCCATCGAGACCCTCCGCGGCCTGCTCCTGGGCACCGGGATCGGCGGCAACGGGTGGATCGCCCTCGCCTGGTGCGTCGGGCTGACCGTGCTCGGCTACCGCTGGTCGGCGTCGCAGTTCAACCGCGACCCGAAGTAGACCCGGCCACCTCGGACGACTCCCCACCGCATGCGATTCCCCCTCCGCCTCCCTCCCCCCCGTGATCGATACGAGCCCTCCGACGCCACGCCCACGCCACCGACCGGGACCATGCCCGTCCCAGCCCGCCGACCGGTCAGGCGAGGTTCTGCTCCAGGGCGGCGAGATAGCGGGTCATGGCGTGGTCGCGCACACCGTCGGCGGCGGGGGCGAGCGCGTCGGCGGTCAGCCCCTTGGCGCGGTCGGTGAGTCCGGCCACCAGGCCCATGGAGTCACGCAGCCGACCCGAGGAGTCGATGTACTTCAGCGTCTCGACATGGGTGTAGGCCGGCTCCGGCGGCAACTGGGGCACGATGTCATTGTTGTTGACGAACCGGTAGAGGCGCCCCTTGAACCCCTTGTTGCAGGCGGCGGCGAGCAGCCGGTCACAGGTACGGGGCTGCCCGAAGGTGATGACGCCGTCGGCCTGGAGGCGCGGCTCCTCAAGGTACATCCGGGTGGCGGCCAGCATCGCCAGGGCCCCGCCGAGGCTGTGACCGGTGAACCACACGGACTGCCCGGCGGTGTTCAGCTCGGAGTGGGTGTCCAGAAGGTCCGGGAAGACCGACTCCAGGGCCTCGGCGAAGCCGTAGTGGACGTAGCCGGTGCGGGCGGGGCCGGGCCAGGGCGGTGTGGAGGCGTCGGAGAGCCAGTCGCGGATCTCCACCGGCTGGGTGCCGCGGAACGCCGTGACGATCATGTCGTCACTGGCCATGGTGTAAGCCTGGGTGTCCTTGAGCGGGAACGGCGGGGTGAACCGGGTCTCGTGATGGCGCACCCGGTCGAAGCCCCAGTCATACGCCTGCCGCTCGATGGCGGCTTCGTCCTGGTAGGCGACGGCGGAGGCATGCGCCAGCCAGTAGGCGTGCGGAACGCTGTAGTTCTTCACCTGGTGGTCGAAGGCGGTGGGGACCGGCACGGCGATTCCTCCTGCGGGACGGCGGCGGCGCGCGAGACGCCTCCGGCACGGACGATACGAACGACCCGAACTGCACACGGACGACCCGAACGACACGGACTGGGTCCCGTCGTACCGGACCGCCGAACGTCAACGCCGGTGGCCGCGCACGGATGTCACCCCGACAGACGAGAGACCGGCCAGCAGACCCTCGCCCTCCCGCACCGAAACCCTCAGCCACTCCCCCTCACCCCTCACCCCTCACCAGAAGCCCTGCACTTCCCGCTGCCCCCTCTGGCGGAAGGACAGCAGGCCCCCTGACAGCGCAGGCCCGTCGGGATGCTTCGGATGCCCAACTGACCCACAACACGCCAGGACCAACCGAAGGAGTGCGTTTATCGGCTCCTGACGAGTGATGACGGACATCTGGCGCGGCTCCGACCCCGGCCTCCGCGTAGCCTCCCCCTCGTTGACGGCACGTCATCTCCCTTGCGGCGAGGACGAGCAAGCGAGGTAAAAACCAAGGGGAGTCTGATGTGACCGCGGATGTTTCCGGCTACGTCCTGGACCACGCTGCCGCAGGCGGTCGAATTGCGGACGATGCGGTGATCGAGGCGGACACGGGGCGCCGGATCAGTTATGGCGGGCTGCGGAACGCCGTTGACCGAGCGGCGGCGCAGTACACCGCGAGGGGCTTGCGGCCGGGGGACGCGGTGGGCGTCCGAGTGCCGAACGGCATCGGATTCGTCGTAGCGCTGCATGCGGTGTTGTCGGCCGGCGGCTGTGTCGTACCGGTCAACCCCTGTCACCCGCCCCCGGAGGTCCGACGTCAGCTGAGCCTCGCCGGCGCGGAGTGGACCATCGAGGCTACGGGGGACAGCACGACAGCCGGCCCACTGGACCGGATCACCCCGCCCGTCCCGCCCGCCGACCCGATCGCCCGCAGTGCCGGTCTGGCGCTGCTTCCCTCCTCCAGTGGGACGACCGGCCGACCGAAGACCGTCGGGTTGACCCACACCAACCTGATCGCCGCCCTCGCGGCCGGTACCGCCGCCCTGCCGCTGGCGCCGGACGACCGCGTTCTGGCGGCGCTGCCCCTGTCCCATGGGTATGGGCTCCAGGCTGTTCTCCACCACACCCTCCGGTGCGGTGGCACCGTGGTCACCCTCGCGCGGTACACCCCGCAGGCCGCCGTGCGGGCCCTCGGCCGACAGGGGATCACCCGACTGTTCGCGGTGCCACCCATGTTGCGCACCCTGTGTGCCGAACAACGGCGCACCCGGGCGCCGCTGAATGCGCTGCGCTCCGTACACACCGGCGGTGCTCCGGCCGCCGCCGCACTGCTGATGGAAACCCGACAGGCACTCGGCGCCCCTGTGCTGATGGGGTACGGCCTGACGGAGACGGCCGGGTACGTGGCGGTCGCCGCCGGCAGCGGTCCGGACGCCGGGCAGTCCGCACCGTTCGTACCGGGCATCGAACACCGCGTCGTGAGCGGGGAGTTGTGGGTGCGCGGGCCGCAGGTGGCGCCGGGTTCTGCGGACGGCGACGGTTGGCTGCGCACGGGTGACCTGGTGTGCCTCGACGGTGGGGAGCTTCGCATCACTGGCCGCTGCAAAGAGTTGATCAAGACGAATGGATACCAGGTGACGCCCATCGAGCTGGAGGAGATCCTCATCCGGCATCCTCAGGTCGCGGATGCCGCGGTCACCGCCGTCGCCGACCCGAACGCCGGTGAAGTCCCGGTGGCGTACGTCGTGCTGCACGGTCCGGTGGCGTTGGAGGGGCTGGCCGCGTTCGTGAACTCCGAGGTGGCCCCCTACAAACGTCTGCGTCGCGTCCACGCGGTGGAGGTCATCCCGCGGACCGCCTCCGGAAAGATCATGCGCCACCGGCTCGTCGGAGCGGGAGGCACCCCGTGACGGCGCGGGCGGGCACCGCGCTGGTCACCGGCGGCAGTCGGGGGCTCGGACTCGCCATTGCCCGGAAGCTGGTGCGAGACGGTGTGCGGGTGGGCGTGGTGGCGCGATCGGCCGACGGCGTACGGAATGCGGTGACGGAGCTGAGCCGGGAAGAGGGGGGCGGCAGAGTCGCGGGCCAGGCGGCCGACATCACCCGGCCCGATGCCCTGCACACGGCGCTGGACCAGCTGCAAGCGGAGCTGGGCGAGATCGACCTGCTGATCAACAACGCCGGTATCGAGGGCCCGTTCGGCCCGCTCTGGGAGTGCGATGTCCAGGAGTGGTGGCAGGCGATGGACATCCATGTCCGTGGTGCGCTGCTGACCACCCATGCGCTGCTGCCTGCCATGCTGCGCCGCCGCAACGGCTGCGTCGTCAATATCGTCAGCCACGCGGGAGCGCACCGCTGGCCGCATGTGTCGGCCTACTCCGTCTCCAAGGCCGCCGTCATCAAACTCACCGAGAACCTCGGGGCGGAGCTCCGTGGCAGCGGCGTGTACACCGCGGCCCTGCACCCGGGCATCGTCCTCACCGGCTTCACCGACGCGGCCCTCGCCGGCCACCACGATCCCTCTGTCTGGCGGCGACGGGTGCACGAGTGGACCCGCCGGCAGATTGCAGCCGGCCACGGTGTGGCCCCCGAGACGGCCGCCGAAGCGGTCACACACCTGGCAGACCACCTCACCGACATCACCTCGGGCGGCTACTTCACCGTCGACGACGTGAAGACGGCCGTGGCGCCGTTGCCTCCCTCTTCTCCCTCTCCCTCTTGACCTCATCCGCCGTTGCCGTCCCCTTCCCTCTGCACGTCGTACGCCGTTGCCGCCCTCCTTCCCCTGAATCTCTCCGGCGTTGCCGCCCTCCTCCCCCTCCCCCTGAACCTCATCCGCCCTCGCCGCCCTCTCCCCTCCGATCCTCATCCGCCGATGGAGGCCGCATGACACTCCAGCTCACCGCCAAGGCTCTGGACCTCACCCCGGAACTCCATGACTACCTGCTCGTGCACGGAACCCCGACCGACCCCTGGGCGGCCCGGATCGCCGAACGGACGCGTCAGTTCTTCCCGGACCGCGCGCATATGCAGGCCCCTCCGGAGGAAGGCGCTCTGCTGTCCTTCCTCGTCCGTCTGACCGGCGCCCGCCAGATCGTCGAGATCGGCTCCTTCACCGGCTACTCCGGTCTGTGCCTGGCCCGCGCCCTGCCTCCCGGTGGCCGCCTGGTGAGTTGTGAGATCGACCCCGAATCGGCCCGCATCGCCCTGGACTTCTGGGCAGCCGCCGCCGTGGCCGACAGGGTCGACCTGCGAGTGGGTCCGGCTCTGGACACCCTCGGCAGGCTCCCGGAGGACACGCTGTTCGACATGGCGTTCATCGATGCCGACAAGCCCGGCTACATCGACTACTGGAACGCACTTGTCCCCCGGATGCGCCCCGGCGGACTGATCGTCGTGGACAACGTGCTCTTCGGAGGCCAGGTCACCGATCCGCAGCCCGCCGAGAAGCCCGCCGCCATCCACGCCTTCAACCAGCACGCCGCGCAGGACCGACGCGTCGAGCTCGTCATGATGGCCATGGCCGACGGCATCACCCTGGCGCGAAAACTCCCCTGACCACCCGCTTTCGAGCGTCCTACGCTCCTGATCTGCGCCCCGCCAGCTCCGCCGAGCCATCCATGGAGTCACCATGCACGCCGTCGTGCTGCGCCCCCCGTCCGAACCACCTGGATCAGCCCGGCGCCGTGGACTGATCACCATCGAGGACGTCGCCGTCGTCGAACCTGGCCCCACCGAGGTCCAAGTCCGCGTCGAGGCATGCGGCATCTGCGGCACGGACCTGGACGCCTGCCAGTTCCATGGCGACAACACGTCGGCGTTCGGGGGGCCGATCGCCCTGCCCGTCGTCCTCGGCCACGAAGTGTCGGGCACCGTCGCCGCTGTCGGTGAGCGCGTCACCCGGGTCGCACCGGGGGACCTCGTCGCCTTGGAGAGCATCCAGTCCTGCGGGACCTGCGATACGTGCCTGCTGGGGCTGCGCAACCAGTGCGCGAACGTCACCCTCGCCGGCCTCACCTCCCCCGGCGGGTTCGCCGAGTACATCACCGTCCCCGAGACCACCTGCCACTCACTGGCCCCACTGCTCGAACAGGGCTGGGACGCCGACCGAGCCATCCTGGCGGGCTGCCTGCTGGAACCCCTCGGCTGCGTCTACAACGCCCTCTTCATCCAAGGGGGTGGTCTGCGCCCCGGAGAACGGGTCACCGTGCACGGGTTGGGCCCGTTGGGACTCTTCGCCTGCCTGCTGTGCCGGATTGCGGGCGCCTCACGCGTCATCGGCATCGACCCCCTGCCCGAACGCCGCGCCATGGCGGCCAAGTTCGGCTTCGACTGCCACGCGCCCGCGCCGGGCGGCTCCTGGCCGTCGGACCGGCACCTGGCCGAACGGGGAGCGCTCTCGGCCGAGGTGCATGTCGAAGCGTCGGGCAACCCGGCCGCCACGCTTCCGGTCATCGAGCGCTCCCTGCTTCCGAACAGCCGCTGCATCGTTCTCTCCCGGACCGACCTGCCCACAAGGATCGACACCAACCCATGGGTCTCCTCCGCCGCACGGCTCATCGGCTCCCGGGGCCAGTCGGGAGGAGTCTTCCCCTATCTGATCCGTCTTTTCGCCGCGGGCATCCTCGACCCCGGTGAACTGATCGGCGACACCTTCCCGTTCAGGGAGGTTCCCCGTCTCCTGAGAGGCGGTTCGCTGGAGAACGCGGGCAAGACCGTGATGCTCTCGCAGCGCTTGTCCAGTGGGGCGGTCGGCCGGGGACAGCAGCGGGCCGGAGCCGGAGGGGACCTGCTCGGCACCGGCCCCACGCTCCCGACAGAGGCCCGCGCGGAGGCGGGTTCCGTCTGAACGGGCCTCCTCCCGTGGTCAGGGCCTACGGGCAATCACCACCGCGTTCGCCGTGGGTGCGGCGAAACGCTCCGTTCGCATGTCCGTGAAGCCGACCTCGGCGAGCCAGGCGATGACCTCCGGGATCGTCAGACCATGTCCCCAGGCCTCCACCTGCATGGCCAGACCCATCAGAGCCGCGTCCAGGGGGCCTTCCTCGCCGTCGTCGACGAAGAGCTCGCTGATGATCAACTGCCCGCCCGGGGGCAGGGCGGTGAAGCACTTGGTGAGGATCGTCCCGTTCGTGGGGTCGTCCCAGTCGTGCAGGATCGAGGAGAGCAGGATGGTGTCGAAGCCTTCGGGGAGCCGAGCGTCGGCGAAGAGGTCGCCGACGACAGCGGTGATGCGCTCACTCAGACCCGCTTTCTCGATCTTCGGTTCGGTGAGTCGGCAGACGAAGGGGAGATCGTAGACAGCTGCGCGCAGACGGGGATAGCTGCGGCACAGTTCGATGTCCCAGGCAGCGCCGCCCCCTCCGACGTCCAGCAGCGCCTTCGAGTCACTGAGGTCCACGTGTGCGGCGAATTCGCGGGCGGTGACACTGGACACCGCGCACATGGCCTCCCAGAAGGTCTCCAGCACGACGGGGCCCGCGCCGTCGAACAGGGACTGCTGCCGGTCGGCGTCCCAGGAAGTGGGCCGGTTGGTCCGCACCGCGTCGGCCAGGCGCATCCATCCGGGGTAGCTGTGCCGTTCCAGCATCTCGATCCAGCCACCGAAGTACTCGGGCGCGCTGCGGACCAGGTACTGCGCGGACAGCGGGGAGTTGAAGCACTCGCCGCCCTTCTTGGTGACCAGACCGAGGGCCGCACAGGCGATGATCAGGGAGCGTGCGGGCCGCTCCTCAAGGCCGAGGTGCGCGGCCAGCTGGGCGGTGGTACTTCCGGGCCTTTCGGCCAGGGCGTCGAACAGTCCGATGTCGAGTGCGACGGAGAGGGTCTTGGAGACCCAGAGGCCGGAGGCCATCTCCATGATCTTCTGCGGACCGGGGGGAGGGGTCGGGCCCATCACGGTTTCCCTTCTGCGGACGGTGCCACTCAGCTGCCGTTGCCGATCGCCGCGAGGCCGAATCACGCCTGCCCAACGAGGACACGCACCCGCCGTCACCCACCGCGTCGCCCTGCGGGCGCCTGGTCCCGAGGGAGGTTCAGCCCGGA
Source organism: Streptomyces sp. NPDC004610 (assembly GCF_040609715.1). Taxonomy (NCBI): domain Bacteria; kingdom Bacillati; phylum Actinomycetota; class Actinomycetes; order Kitasatosporales; family Streptomycetaceae; genus Streptomyces; species Streptomyces sp. NPDC004610. The sequence goes on from NZ_JBEXLA010000026.1 coordinate 64,293, forward strand.
ACCGCCCAGTGCTGGATTCCTCAAGCGCAGTACACATATCGGCGGCGTGGTGGCCGGGTTGCCGGGATACCGGTGCTGCTCCTCTCCACGTCCAAGGCCGGGCAAGGGTGTTGAGCTGAGCTGTTGCCAGCGGCCGGGTGGCTGGCTCGGTCGATTTCGGATGGTCCAGCACAGGAACGTCCGTCGAGGGCTGCCCTGCGGGCGATACGCCACCAGTCTTCCTGAAGGCTGCGCTGGCAGGCACCCAGCGGGATGAAGACAGACCTCCCGAATCATGGGGCACGCCCCGTCTGGGGCTGTTCGACGACAACCCGGTGGCGGGGGTGAAGCGGCTTCAGCACGCCTTTCCGATCTTCAATGCTCGCGCCCGCTCTCCACCGTTCTCCGGGCGGATGCGCTCGGCCAGGCAGGTCCGGTGGGAGATGATGGTGTGGCTTCCTGGACCGTCGCTGCTGCGCGAGTCCAGGATGAGGGCGTCACCACCCGGGCTCAACGTGATCGGTGCACCACAGAAATCGCAGTTCCGGACCAACGCCTCCAGGTCAGCCGGTCGGATGGTCAGCCGCACTGATACCGGCGGATGCCAGATGCACCGCCCTGGCCGCCGGGGCGTCCGTGCTGATGAATCTCCCCGAAAACAGCCGTATCGGATACCTCTGGTGATCGCGGTGCTGTCCGACACAGCCGCCCCCGCTCCACCGCTCGACCCGAGGACCACGCAGCTCGCCCGCATGGCATGCGCTCTGTCGGCCGGCGGGCATGCCCTCTACCCTCGTGCGCAAAGAGAGGAACCGACCTTGCGAGCTGAGGAGTTGGCCGCGGCGGCGGTGCGGGTCATGACGGCGGCTGCTGCGCCGACGGCCGGGCGGAGCGCGTTCGTACAGGAACTGGTGCGGGGGCGGCTGGGCCGAACAGCCCTGGGCGCCGCGGCGTTGGCCCGGCTTCACGAGCACCCTTCGGAGGGTTCGACGGGCATCGTCGTCTCCGTACTGGCCGATGAGCTGCGGGCCGATCCGGACTTCACTCAGCTGCTGATGCGGGCTCTGGGTCCTCCCCCGGGTCCACCTCCACCACCCCCGCGCATGCCCCCGCCCCGGCCCGCCCCGACCGAACCGTCCCGGGGCGAGGTGCGGAGAGTCTGGCTCCTGGGGGTGTTCGCGCCGGTCCTGCTGTACATCGCCAGCTCCCTCGTACCGTACGACTGGTCGAGCGCGGACCTGCTGTACCTCGTCCTCCTGCTCGCGTCCCTGGCCCTGACCGTCTACGGGACGTGGCGCGGAGCATCCCTGCTTCTGCGGCGCATGGACAGCGGCATGCTCAGGGCCGGGACGCTGCTGTCCGCGCTGATCCTGCTCAGGATCCTTCTCGTACCGGTGCTGGGCTGACGTTCGCCGGGCCGCGCCCGGAGCCCGGCGAGGGGTTCCCGTCCCGGGTGCTGGTGGGCCCGTATGCAGAAATGCCGTGAATCCGCGCGATTTCACCGTATCGATCAGGCTGGGCGTCCTGGTCGAAGGCGTGTGCGGCCTGGCCCGGTCCGGTCGGTTCATTGGCTGCCGAACAGATCGCTTTCGGCTCGGAGGCCATGTGGTCGCCGGTCGCAGCTGGGCGCAGCTCGTGTTGCGGGCAAGGTCCCGCAGAGGTCCAAAGGCGTGCTGAACCCCCCGAAGCTCTTGATCTCTGGTGAGAGATCATTTCTCCGTGTAGCGTCACAGCCGGATACCGTGGTCCGTTGCACCTGCCCGCGCTGTGCGCGGGCGCTTTGCTGTGGTGCAGTGCCGGACCAGGGTGATCACTTCCGGGGGCCGCGCGGTGCGGCCTCCGACAGCGAATGAAAGGGCACCAGCGATGGCCAGCGGAACCGTCAAGTGGTTCAACGCCGAAAAGGGCTTTGGGTTCATCGAGCAGGACGGCGGCGGGCCTGACGTCTTCGCCCACTACTCCAACATCAACTCGTCCGGCTTCCGTGAGCTCCAGGAGGGCCAGAAGGTCAACTTCGACGTGACCCAGGGGCAGAAGGGCCCGCAGGCGGAGAACATCACCCCGGCCTGACCCACTGCTCAGCGGGCTCCGCTCGGGCCATGCCCGTACGGCGCCCGGATCCCAGTCGGCTCCTGCCCCTGCCGCCACCGTCAACCGGTTTCGGCGGGCGCAGGAGCCGTTGGCGTTCGCCGGTCCTGCGCCGGTAGGGGACCCGGGGAGGGGACAGCTCCGGCCCTGGGCGGACCCGCCGGGCAGCACGCGCACCTCGCCCTGACCTGGGACTCGATCCTCGGCCTGGCCTCGCTCCCCCGGCCCGAAAACGTCTTGACCATCCTGTGCGTGGAAGGCGCTCTTCGCACAGATGCCCCAGCATGATCCGTTCGGGATGCCAATCAGGCTGGAGGTGTGGCCGGGCCTGCGAGCGCTGGTCCGCTGTTTCTCCTCCGGCGGGGGCAACGACGACTCCCGTGCCAGAGCAGGTGCCGAACTCCTCATCGCGTTCCAGAAGGAAGCATGGAAGTCATGGGCACACACGGCCACGTCCGGGTGGACAACCCGGCTCACGGACCGGGGGCCACCCGCCCCACGTCGGTCTGCCGCCCAAGGGCGTCGGCCGAGCCGGCCGCCTGCCCAGTGCTCAGACCGGGAAGGTTCGCCGGGGCGATGCCTTTCGCCTCGCCTCGATAGTCTGCGCTGCATGATCGACTCATACGCGAGCTCCGATGATGTCGCAGTCGCCATAGCCGGGGCGCAGGCCGGCGCGGACGTGGTCCGTGACATGTACGGGCGGCGGCTCAGCCGTATCGACAAGGGAGCCGGGGACTTCGCCACTGCCGCCGATGTGGAAGCAGAGGAGGTGATCCTCGGTGTGATCCGTGCCGCACGGCCCGGTGATGCGGTGCTCGGCGAGGAGGGCGGGCAGCAGGGTGCCGCCGACACTGCTCGCCAGTGGTTGGTGGATCCCCTGTGCGGCACGCTCAACTACGCCGTCGGCAACATGCTGGTGGCCGTCAATGTGGCGCTGCGCGATGGGGCGGCGGCGGTGGCCGACCCGTTCAGCGGCGAGGTTTTCTTCACCGATGGGGAGATCGCCCGGGTGCGGCATGCCGGGGCCGGCGACACACTGCTGACGCCCACGCCGTCCACCCGATTGGTGGACGTCAACCTGGATCCGCCGTTCCCGAGTGCCCCGGGATTCCGGGCCGTGGATCTGCTGGCCCATCCCGGGTTCGTCGAGCGTTTCAGGCCGCGCGTCGTATCCACGACGCTGGCGCTGGCCTGGGTGGCTGCCGGCAAGCGCGCCGCGTATGTCACCGATGGCGGCGACCTCTCCGGAAGCGTGCATTTCGCGGCCGGTATCGCGTTGTGCCGGGCTGCCGGCTGTGTTGTCACCGGGATCGACGGTGCTCCGGTTGGCGAGGCGGGGCGTGGGCTTGTTGCCGCCGCCGACGAGGAGACCCACGGGCTGCTGATGTCGATGATGCGCAGCCGAAGCCACTGAGTCTGAACTCGTGATGCCGGCTCAGGGTCTCGTCGCTGCCGCGCGGACGCTTGCTCTACGATTCCGTGCTTGCCAGCCGTGCGGCGACGATCGCCACGAAGCGCTGCACGACGGCGAACGGCAGCGTTTGCGTCGCGTCGAAGAAGACCTCTGCCGGCTTCTCCTCCTCGGGCGCGTAGACGAGCACCGTCACGGCTGTCGGCCCTGGAGCCGGTGAAGGAGGCATGGCAGGGGCTCCACCCGGAACCATGCGGGCCTCGCTGAGCTCGAAGTGTGTGGTCCGGTCCTCAGCCGTACCGGTCTCGGTGGTGCGAGCGCAGTACAGATCACCGTCGTATTCCCAGGTCAGCAACGACATGGGGGTGATGCTGGCACACCTGCCGCGGTCAGCGGTCGGGCATTCGCAGCACCACGTCCGTCAACAGGCCGGATCCAGGCTCAAGCCGGTGTCGGCGAGACAGCCATCCACCGCATCGGGGCGGTACTGGATCTGCTTGAGCCGGTGTTTGGAGGCGGACGTTGTCCCAGACCAGCACGATCGGACCGCCGGGCTGGATGCGGGCGCGGACGACCAGGTCGCGGAAGTCCCGCCACCCGAACCCCTTCGGCTCGTCCCTACGCCCCCGGTACTCGCGGGTCGCATACATGAACCGAGACCGCTGGCCAGGCTTGTAGCAGGCCATGCCGGCCATCGACACCCGTCCCGGGCCCCGCCCCCTGACCTGCACGACGGGCGTCCGGCCGATCCGGCCCCAGGTCCCGGCATTCTCACAGCCTCAATGAAACCCTTCCGGTCGGTCGGTATGCCGACCGGCTCGCTGTGGGGCCATGGCCGCTTCACGGCGGGCGGCCCACCCGTTCGGGCGCCACTCACTGCCCGTAAGCCCGACGGCGACGCACCTATGCTCAGCCCATGTGCGAGTTACGTCCGGTGGAAATGTCCTGGACCCTCGGCGGTCGGCGCGACGATCGTCGGTACGGGTGGTGTCGGCTGAGGTTTTCTCAGGTGTCACCGTGGTCCTGGTCCGACGTCTTCCGGACGTTCCTCCTGGTGCGTGTGGGGTGGCGGCCTCTGGTTGGGGCGGCACTCTTGCGGATGGCCACCGAGGTGTCCAGGCAGCGAACCTGGCCGCTCCGGCCGCTCAACCAGATGGGGCTTCGACCCGGGCCCGCCGGAGGCCGGCTTTCTCTGCCCGGAGGCCCTGTCCGGCATCTGCTCCAACGACCTGCGCAGTCTTGACCAGCTCATCGACTCCCCGGCACCGGCCATGGAAGAAGCGTGGTTCTTCGTCTGCTCGGCGGGCGACGGCCTCGACCGGTGGGGCGAGGAGGTGCGCGTCCACGATGGGGCGGCGCTGTCCGTGGAGCGTCGCGGATGAAGCATGGGCCGAGGTTCCCGTCATCTGCGCGAAGTCGGAGGAGGCCTGTACCGGGAAAGCGGTCTTCCGGCGCTTCGCCGTGTTGGTGGGGGACGAATCTCCAGGAGGTGGGTGTTCGGATGGCTTCGGATGAACTGAACGGTCTGTTTCTCGTGTTGACCGGGCAGCGGATGCCTGATGCCGATCCGGAGCTGATGCGCGCCTATCTGGTGGCGCCGCAGCGTGAGCTGGAGGCTCGGATCGCGGAGGTCCAGGCGCTGCTGGTGCGGGTGGCGCAGTCGGTGGCGGGCGGGTCGAACGGCGCGTTCAGTGAGGCGTATTACGAGGCGATGCTGACTCTGGCGCAGCCGGAGGGCAGGGCGGTGCTGGCGGGTCTGGGGGACGCGGCCCGGGAGCTGGGCGACGCGATGGAGGAGTCGGCCTACCAGGTCGAGTACGTGAACCTCATGATCGTGTTCCAGCTCGGGATGTTCCTGGTCGAGTTCGCGGCGACGTTCGTCATGGCGGTCTTCAACCCGGTGCAGGCTCTGATGCGCCAGGCGTTCCTGCGCAACGCCTACGGCAGGATCCTCACCAGCCTGAAGTTCAGGGTGCTTCTCGCGATCGCGGAGCAGCAGGTGCTCCAGGGCGGGCTGGCGGTGGCGATGGACCGCCTCGCGCAGTGGACGCTGGCCGGGCAGGGCAAGCACACCGGCCAGGGAGACACGTACCTGACACAGGCGGCGGCTTTCGGCGCGGTGGCGGGCTTTGTCTCGGTGCCGGTGCAGTTCGGCGCGTCCTGGCTGGCGCAGAACCTGATGAAGCGGACGGCGCGCGATGCCGGGGAGGGTCTGTTCGAGGAGTTGGACAGGGCGTTGTCCGGGCGGCAGGGAGGTCCTGCGGGCAAGGACGCCGGGGACGCACCTGAGGGAGGTCCGGTGGTGAAGCCGGTGCCGCGGCCCCGTCCGGGTCAGGGCTCGGACGGGTTCACCGGGAAGACCCTCATCACCACCGGGAACGGCCGGGGCGGCGGTGGTGGGGACAGGGCGTTCGCGCGTGGCTTGTCCGGTCAGGTGTCCGCGGTGGTGGACGGGTTGTCGCGGGGTGGTGATCCGGGTGCCGTGGGCCGGTCGTTCATCGATGGCATGGGGGACGTCTTCGCCCGCCGGTTCGGTGACGACATGGGCGGTGACGGCCTCGCGCGGGAGCTGGGCGAGGACTGGGCGGGCATCTTTCTGCGGCACCTGGACCGTGACGGTCTGGGTGACGCGCTGCGGTCGGTGCTGCTGGACGGGCGGCTGCCGGTCGCCGGGCTGGGCGACGATGTGGTGCGGGTCATGTCGCAGCGGGTGGAGCACTGGTTCGGTCCACGGGGATGGGTCGGCGAGTTCACGGAGTTCGCCCTCCACGGGATCGGTGACGGCGTGACCGGCGTCGGTTCGGAGGTGTTCTACAACACGATCACCCAGCAGAAGGTGAGCGTCAGCGGTGGTGGATTCCTCACCTCGATGACCAGCGAACGCTTCGCGGACGGCTTCAACATGGGGGCGGACTGGCTCGCGGCCAAGTTCAAACCGTTCGGCCTGAACCTGGGCACGGCCCTGAACCTGAACACCGAACCGAAGGCGGACGGTCTCGGGCCGCTCTCCACCACCGGCACCGTCCCCGCACCACCTCCACCAGCGGCACAGGCTCCGGCCGCGGACCCGGTGAACACCGGTGGCGGAAGCGCCCACGGCAGCATCGACACCGGTCCCCCGCTCATCACCGGCACCGGCACCGGCCCGTTCAACGCACCGGCCATGGACGGCGTACTGAAGGGTTTCGACCCGTCCGGCCCATCGGTATTTCCGGCGACGACTCCCACACCGCTCAGCGTCCCGACCGTCGATGTCCCCGGCTACGGTGTGCCCGTCTTCGGACCACCGCCGGTCAATGGTCTGCCGTCGCCGTATCCGGCCCCTGTTGCGAGTGGTGAGGGTGTGTACCGGCTGCCGGACGGCATCCCGCCGCACGGGAAGCCGGATTCCAGTCCCGCCGGTCCCGGTGACGTGCCGGTGCCGACGGCGGAGAACCGTGACGCGTCCGGTCAGCCGGAGCGGGATGCCCCGCCGCCGGTTGTCACCATGCCCGTTCCGGACAACGCTTCCACCGCCACGCCCAGGCCGGAGGCCATCGGCACACCGCGCCCCGGCACGGACAGGCCCATGGCCGGTGACGCCAGGACACCCCACCCCGGGGCAGGCGAGTCCCAGCCCTCGGCCGACCGGCCCCGCTCCGGGCACGTGGCCGAGCCGCGGCACGGACAAGGGAACCGGGCGAGCACCGAGGCGCAAGGCTCTCCCGCCCGGACGATGGGTGACGGACGCGGCACCGACGGACCCACGTCCGGCATCGTCCGCCGCACCATCGGCACCAGCATCGCTGAGGGTCTCTTCGGTCTGCTCTCGCCCGGCACGGACACGCCCACGGCTACGGGCGGGCCGGGGACGGATTTCCGTCGTCCCGCACCGGGCGGGAACAGCAGCGGCACCGACGACGACACCACCGGCACCGCAGCCTTCGCAGAGCAACGCGGCGACCTCGGCTCAACGCCCCTCAGCCCTGTGTTCCCGGCGGACACCGACCCGGAACCGGGCAGGCACTCCGGCCCGGACTCCGGCCCGGACTCCGGCCCGGCAGCCACCAGCACCAGGCACTCCGGGCACTCCGGGTCCTCCGGGCACTCGGCGACCACGGAGAGCGGCGTCCTGACCGACGCCGACTTCCTGCATCCCGGGGCTGTCCCTACCTCCTCCTCCCCTGGTGAGAGCCGGCTGCGTGCGGCCGTGGACGCCGCAGCCGACACCGCGCGCCGACAACACGGCACCGAGCAGGCCGGCATCACCGACACCGACACCGACACCGACACCGACATCAGCAGCGGAGCCGGCAGCCCGCATGCCCCCACCCCACTCCACGTCATCAACTGCGTGGTCCTGCTGAAACACCTGATCGACCACCTCCACCCCCGCGCCAACCCCTCCGCCCTCGGGGACACCGACCGCGCACCCGGCGGCAGCGGGCCCTCAGCGACCGGATCCGCCCGCACTGTGGACGACCTCGGCACCGGCCGGGACAGCACCGGCCGTGCACGCGAACTCGGTCTCCCCGACGACCCCGGGCTGCTCGCCGGCACCACGAACGCCGAGCAGTTCCTGGCACCGGGCCCCGGCTGGACCACCGTCAGCTCACCCACCGCGGTCCGCGACGCACTGCTGAACCCGGCGACGGAGCCCGGCTCCACCGGCCTGATCCTCATCCAGCACGACACCAGGCCCGGTCACGCCTTCGCCGCGCACCGCACCGAGACCGGGGTGCGCTGGGTCGAAATGCAGACCGAGACCCCCGACGGCCCTCTGATCAGCGACGACCAGCCCGCGCACTGGCCCGTACGCACCCGCGCCGTCGTCCTCGGCCCCGACGGCAGAACGATCCCCGACGCCCTGGACGACGGCACAGGCGACCTCACCGACCGCCGGCCCAGCGACCTCGAAGCCCTCCTCGATCCGCCGAGGGACCGTACCTACGGCCGCGGTACCAAGGCGCCGTCACTGCCTCGGCTCCCCGACTCACTGATGCCGTCAAAGGCCCTCCGCGAGGCGATCCTCCTCTACATCACCCAGGATCAGCTGAAGGATGTCCTCGGTGTCAGCAAGAGCAGCGTGGTGGCCTGGGCGAATCCGACGGGACCCAAGATCACGGCGAAACGGGTCCACTGGGTGTCGGTGTTCGCGCTGATCATGCGCCTGCACGGGCTGCACACCTTCGACGCCGACGGCCCCGAACGGACCTGGTACGACCAGGTGACCAGCCACCGGCCGGTCCGGGACTACATGGAAGAACTCCTTCCCCGGGCGTACGAGCACATCGTGGTCCTCCCTCCACGGTCTCTGCGCCGGGGACTGGCCTCGGGTGTGTCGTCCTCGACGCTGGACAGCCTGGTGCAGGTGGCCAGGACCACCGTCTCCCGCTGGGAGAGCGGGCGTCAGGACCCGGGTAACAGCAACCAGGCGACCTACGCTGCCGTACTCACCCTCGTCATGGACTTCTTCGGTCTCGACACCTACAACGCCGACAGCCCCGAGCGTGCCTGGTACAACACCACCCTCCACAACCCCGACGTGCAGCGGAGCAGGACCGAGCGCCTCGATCATGTGGTCACACGTCTCACCGAACTGGGCCTCGGCCCAGAGCGCCAGGACGGCGACGACCCGCCACCCGAGCCGGAACCCACCGGCGGTGGGCACGATCCGGAGCCGATCAGCCTCAGCCATCCCTGGGCACCGGCCGAGACCGACCCCGAGCCATCCGGCCCGCCCGGCACGGTCCCCCCGCCCTCCCCGATGACCGGCCACGCCCCGGCCCCCGCCGACTCAGCCCCTCGGGCCGCCGGGCTCAGGGCCGCGCACACCTCGGACGAAGACGTGTGGTCGTATCTGAACCTGGACATGATCTACGGGGAGCCGAGCGGCCAGAGCGCCCTGCCTCTGCCCACGACGAGCGACGAGCGCGGCATCCTCCGCAATGTGAACAAGGACCAGTTGGCGGCCGTTTTCGGTGTCACCAAGACCGTTCTCAGGTCATGGGGGAAACCGCGCGGACCGGCAAAGGGACGCGTGCTGTACGTGACAGCACTGGCCCTGGCCATGGAGGCCCACGGCCGGCACACCTACGCCGCCGACAGCCCCGAGCGCACCTGGTACGACGACATCACCGCGCGCCCCCCGATCCACGATGTCATGGACGCGCTCCGACCCCGGGCCCGGCGGCATGTGGTCATCCTCCCTCCGCAGCCTCGGCGCCAGGGACTGGTCCAGGGCGTGCCCTCCAGGGCCCTGGACCGCCTCATCGGGCTCGACAACGACACGGTCTCCTACTGGCACAGGGGGATCTGGAACCCTCACGAGGCCCACCAGGCACCGTATGCGGCGATACTCACCCTGGTCATGGACTTCCTCGGCCTGCACCGGTACACCGAAGCCGTCGACCGCGACTGGTACGACCTGGTGACATCCAACCTGGCCGTACGCAGGTTCAGGACCGGCCGCCGCGATGATGTGTTCGCCCGGCTCACCGAACTGGGCTTCCTCCGCGGACGGCACTACGACAGCGCGGCGCCCGCCGACGGGGGGCACGATCTGGGGCTGGTGCGTCTCCATGCCATCGCCTCGACGGCAGCCGCGGAGGAGTCCGTTGCCCCCGCCCCGTCCGGTACCGATGACACCACGGCCCTCGCGAGCCCCGCCCTCGTGCCCGACACCACCGCCGACTTCGACTCCGCCTTCTCCCCGGGTTCCAGCCCCGTCTTCCCCGTACCCAGCCCTCTTCTCAACGCCACTTCGCTCCTCGTCTCCGACCTCCCGTACGACACCATGTCCTTCTCCCAGCCGGGTCACTTCTTCGACATCACCGCCCTCCCCGAACCCGGCCCGCCCTTCGACATCACCTCGCTCCCCGAACCCGGCCTCCCCTTCGACATCACCGCCCTCCCCTTCGATATCGCCTCACTCCCCCAACCCGACCCGCCCTTCGACATCACCACCCTCGCCGAACCCGACCTCCCCTTCGACATCACCGCCCTCCCCCAACCCGGCTTCCCGCCCGACTCTGTGTTTCTCACCGGCACCACACCCCCGTTCGACACCGCGTTCCTCCCCCAGCCCAGCCTGCCGTCCGACACCGTCTTCCCGCCCGACACCACCCTCGCGCCCGACCCCTTCGCCGTATGGGACGACGGTGGCGGGCTTGAGTACGCCGACCCCGAGCCGCTCTTCCTCCCCGACACGCCCCTCTCCACCGCCCTCCCCGACACCCCACCCTCGTTCCGCCTCGCCGACGAAGCCGGGCTCGACCGGGCGGAGGATGCGGCAGAGACGGCGGAGACGGCAGGTGTCCGGAGTCCGCTGGACGGGACCGACTCGCCAGGGACGATGCGGCAGCTTCTGTCGCGGGCAGGCCGGCGTCTGGGGCGGGATCTCGTGGATGTCGCCCCTGGCGGCAACTGCTTCTTCGACGCGCTGATCCAGGCAGGACGCGACGTGCCGGAGAGCATCCCGCCCAGCATGCGGCGCGATGACATCCGGCACTACTTGGCCGATGACCTCGACGAGGACATGGACAACTTCGGGAACGACAGCGCCTGGGCCTCGTTCCGTCACCTGATCGTCGACGACCCCACCGACGAGGACGGTCAGTCCCCGCCCCGTCTCGACCCCTACACGAGGTTCGTCCACGTCATCCGGACGCCCGGCCTGTGGAACTCCCAGGCGGGCGACTTCGCCCCGCAGCTCGCCGCCCGCGCGTTCAATCTGCGGATACATGTACTGAGCGTCAGCCCCGACAGCCTCGCCCAAGCCCAACCCGTCGTCACCACCACCTATGGAACGGCTGGTGCACGGCAGATCTGGCTGGCCCACGTCCCCGGCCACTGGCTGGCTCTCCCCCCGAGCGCGACGAACCCCGCCCCGGGCACCGCTCGGGACACCGCCGATCAGGCCGTACCGCCGACCGTTCCTGTCCCCGCCACGAAGGAGCAGCGCTCCCGGCTGCGCGAACCCATCCTCCGGAATGTCTTCGCCGTCCTGGCCGACACCACCCACAACAGCATCAAGCAATGGGAAGCGGGCAGTGTCATCAGCGAGAAGAAGGCGGTGAACTACACGGCGGCGCTCGCCGTCGTCGCCGAGCACCATGCGCTGACCATTCCGCCGGAGGACGCCGAGTTCCTTCAGCGGGCGCTTGCCCACGACGACGTCAGACGCCGCATGAAGAAGATCAGACAGGATGTGCTGGCCGTTCTGGTGCCGCCTCCTCTCCCCGCCGACCACAAGCAGCGCGTCCGCCTGCGCGGTGCCTTGAATCAGGAGGACTTCGCACGCCTCGGCGGCTTCTTGGCGAAGGGCCTCCCCCTGTGGGAGACGCTAGGCAATCCCACGGGCACCAGAGCGGTGCGCTACTCCGCGGCCCTGGCCGCGGCCGCCCGGTACAAGCTCGGCACCGATGAGAGCGGTGTGGACGAGTCGGAGCGAGAACTGAGGAACAAGGACATGCAGTTCCTCCTCCAGGCAGTCGCGCATGACAAAGTGAGCAGGCGGATGGGAGAGATCGGGGACGAACTACAGAAGCAGTTGAGAGAACGCGAGCAGCGGGGAGAGACTCCTTCTGGGCAGGAGCACGACAGCCCCGTCGCACCTCCGGCCCCCTCCCCCCGCCCTGTCGCGGCGGAGCCCTCGCGCGGTCGCAAGCGCCCACGGAGCGACACCGCGCCAGCCCCCCGCCGATCGAAGCGCATCCGTACGGCCGCGCAGAGCACCGCCCATGTCACCCCCGCCCCGCCCTCCGCCCGAGGGGCCTCCCCCTTGTTCACCCCGCGTCCCTCCTCACCCGACTCCCCGCTCTCCACCCCGCGTCCGTCCCTCCCGTCCTCCTCACCCCCCGACAGTCCGCCACCCCCTCCGGCCAAGAAGCGCCGGGCCAGGACCGCACGACGCCAACCCGCCTCCCCTCCGCCTCCCGTCCCCCCTACCTACGCACAGCGCAGCCGCCTGCGCGGCCGAACCAACGCGACGGCACTGCGGCAGATCATCGGGGTTTCGGGCGGTGTCATCCAGGATTGGGAGAGCACGAGCAGTCCGAAGGGCAAGAACGCGGTGGCCTACACGGCCGTACTGGCCCTGATCGCCGAACAGCAACTCCCCACCGAGCAGCACGAGGAGGATGCGGAGTTCCTCCGGCTGGCCCGTGCCCACCCCGAGGTGAGCGCGCACATGGAGAAGATCCGCACGAAGATAGTCAGCCTTCTGCAACGCCTGCCTCTCCCCACCACCTACGAACAGCGCATCCGCCTGCGCCGTGGGCTGGCCAGAAGCACACTGGAGAAGATCCTGAAGATCTCGGACGGAAGCATGAACCGATGGGAGACGAAGGGCGATCCGTCCATCGAGGCCACGGTGAGCTATACGGCGGCACTGGCCGTGATCACCGTGTACGCGATGGAGACCGGACGCGTCCGGCTCAACGACGAGGACGCGGACTTCCTCAGCCGGGCCTACGCGCACAACGACGTCAGCAATACCATGGGCACACTCCGGACCCCGATCCGCCAGGCACTCGACGTCTTCTGGGCCCGTCCCGCCCGCCGACGGCACGCCACCCCCAGCGACACCACCTCCGACGATCAGGACCTGGCCGAGGACACCTTCCGGACACTGACCCGGGACGCCTGACCACCCGCCTGATCTCGATCTCCTCCTGGCCCGCTCCCCACCCACGACCTCACCGCCCAACCGTTTGTGCGGCGGGAAGTCGGGGGAGCGGGCGTCCTCGGTGGTTCTTGGGAGGTCAGCGGCCGATCGAGGCGGGCAGGCCCTCCTCTCCCGTGCCCCAGACATCCTCCTCCTCGTCCCAGCCGGTGTTCTGGGTCTCGGGGCGCCAGGCGCCCTGGGAGTCGCCGGGCCCGTTTCCGTGGCCGCTGGTCGGCGTCCGGCTGGGTACCTCCACGGGGTCCTCGTCCTCCTCCGAGAAGACCTCGGGAGCGGAGAGGTCGGCCGGCTGTTGCCGGTAGCCGCTGGTGGCGACGAAGACTCCGTCGCCGTCCGGGTCCTGGTAGTTCTCGCGGGTACGGTCGCCCTGGCCCTGCTGGCCGCCCTGACCGGCCATCCGGGCCATACCCATCATCATCATCATGGGGGACATCAGGCCGCCCAGGGCGTTCATGCCCATGTCGTCCCCGGTGGCTCCGCCGGGTGCCGTGCTCGGGAGACCGGCGGCGAGTGACTGGCCGGTCGGCACGCCGCCGTTGGCGGCTGCGGTCTCCGGGCTGGGTACGGCCTGGAGCTGTCCGTCGGGGCTGGTGATGGTGGAGCTTCCGTCGGGGAAGGTGGTGGTGGTGAAGCCGTCCGCGCCCACCGTCGAGGTGGCGCCGGAGGGGAAGGTGGTCGACAGGGACCCGTCGCCGTTGTCGAAGGTCAGACCACCGGAGCCGGATGGCAGGCTTCCCGAGCCGAAGCCCGTGCTGAGGGTGGGGATGTCACTACCGCTGCCGCTGCCGCTGCCGAAGTCGGGGCTGGTGTCGATGTCGGTGCCGCCTGCGATGCTGGTGTTGGTGGGGAGGCTGGAGGTGACGGTGCCGTCGGGGTTGACAGTGACGCTGCTGCCGTCGGGGTAGGTGGTGGTGAAGGCGCCGTTGTCGCCGATGCTGGTCCTGGTCCCGTCGGGGTTGAGGACGCTCTGGCCTTCGCCCAATTGGCTGGTGACGGGGTCGCCGTTGGCGGGGTTGGTGGTGACCGTGCCGTCGGGGTCGATGGTGGTGGAGCTTCCGTCGGGGAAGTCCATGGTGAGGCTGCCGTCGGGGTTCTGGAGGGACACCGTGCCGTTGGGCGCGGTCAGCTGGGTCAGCCCGTCCGGGGTGGTCGACTCGACCACGCCGTTGGGCATGGTGGTGGTCTGTACGCCGTTGGCGTCGGTGTTGGTGATGCTGCCGTCGGCGTTGTGGGTGACCGAGCTGCCGTCGGGGTTGGTGGTGGTGATGTTCCCGTCCGCGTCGATGCCGGTCGTGGAGCCGTCCGGGTTGGTGAGGAGATCCCCGGGGTTGAGATTGCCGAAGGTCGAGATCCCGGTGGGGGTGGTGGTGGCGGTCTCGCCCTCGGGGGTCACGGTGGTGGAGCTGCCGTCGGGGAAGTCGGTGGTGAGGCTGCCGTCCGGATTGAGAGTGGCGATGCTGCCGTCGGCGTTGTGGGTGACGGAGGTGCCGTCGGGGAACTGGGTGGTGATGTCGCCGTTGGCGTCGACGCTGGTGACGGAGCCATCGGGGTTGAGGAGTGACTGGCCCGGGGCGAGGGTGTCGGTGGTGACGGTGCCGTCGGGGTTGGTCGTGGTGATCTCGCCGGTGGGACTGACGGTGGTGGAGCTGCCGTCGGGGAACTCGGTGGTGAGGCTGCCGTCCGGGTTCAGCGTGCTGTTGTTGCCGAAGGACGTCAGGGTCGCGGGGTCGCCGGTGCCGGTGGGTCCGCCGGTCGGGCTCGTCCCGCCGCCTCCGCCGAGGGGCAGGCTTCCGATCCCGGCGAGGTTCCCGAGGGTGTTGATGTCGTTGCCGAACGGATTCGACGTGGTCGTGGCCGGGTCGGAGAGCAGGCTGTTGGGGTCGAGGGCACCACCGGTGCCGGTCGGGTCCGTGAGCAGACTGTTCGGATCGGAGAGGAGGCTGTCGGTACTGCCGAGTCCCACCTCGGAGCCGAATCCGCTGACGCTCGTCGGGTCCGAGAGCAGGCTGTTCGGGTCGAGCGCTCCGCCGCCCGCCGCGTCGGAGAGCAGGCTGTTGGCATCGCCGAATCCGCTGACGCTCGTGGGGAGGTCGGACGCGAGTGACTCGGCGGTGGGCAGATTGTTGCCGAAGTCGTCGGAGATCGTGGTGGGCGGTAGTCCCCCGAGGGAATCGCCACCCCCCTGCCCCAGGTTGTTGGCGAGGTTGTTGAGGTTGCCGAGACCGTTGTTGAGCCCGTTCCCGAGATCGTTGCCGAGGTTGTCGAGGCCGTTCCCGAAGTTGTTGCCCAGATTGTTGAGCCCGTTACCGAGATTATTGCCGAAATCGTTCAGATTGTTCCCGAGGTCACCGAATCCCTGGTTGACGTTGTTGCCGAAGTCGTTCATCGCGTCATTGAACTGCTTGTTGCTTTCCTCCTGCTGCTTGTTCAGCTCCTCCTGATTCTTCTTGGCCTCATCCTCCAGTTTCTGCTGCTCGATCTCCTGCTTGTCCTCCTGGTACTCCTGACTGAGCGAGGACGTGGAACTCTCATCGAAGGCGAACGCGGTGTTCCAGTTCGGGTTCATCACCCGGGACCAGTTCTCCTGGAGTGTCTTCACCTCGGCGCGTGCCGGGGTGTCGAGATTGACCTCGACATTTGTCCGCCAGCGGTACTGCGCCTCATTGGCGATCGCCGACCAGGTGCTCATGTCCCGCAGGTTCCCCCACGTCGTGGAGTCCTGGTAGTCGTCCGCTGTCAGCATCTCCGACATATTGCTCTCGGAGACATAGTCACTGTTCGAATACTGTCCCGGGACATACCGCAGGACGGTCTTGGAGGTGTTGTGCTCGTTGATCCAGAGGATCAGATCCCTGACTATGTCGCGCAGCACGGCCGAGGGATCGGCGTCGATGACCTTGTCTGACCGTATCCCGTCAGGGTTGGTCACCTGGATGCTGGAGCCTCGCTGATACATGACGTTCAGGAGCGAGTTGAACAGCTGCCGATACGCCTGGTGGAGGTCGGTCTCCGCCTGGAGCAGTGAATCGCCGTGGATGGTGCTGGCCGTGTTGCCTGTGGACGGGGATGTGGCGGAGAACTGGTACCCCGACGGCGCCAGCTCCAATTTGAAGTGCTCGTACTTCTCGTGCAACTGGTGGATCAAGTCATAGAAGACGCTGGCCGCCGTTCCCTTCCAGGAGGCATTCTCGTCCCCCAGCCACTGGGTCCACTGTTTGAGTTCTTCTGAATTGGAGTTGAAGAATTTATAGGCAAGATCGAAGGACTCGGCGATCCTGGGAAAGGCGGTGAGATCCACTCCCTGCTCGGGTGCGGGTGCGCCGCCGGCACTGCTGTACACACCGATCGTCGTGAACGGCTTCTGGACGAGGGAGATGAGCGCTTCCCAACTGCGCTGCCAGTACTGGTGGCCGGCGTTCTGGTCGGTGAATCTGATGTCCGCCTGGTACAAGGTCGCGTTCTGGCCGCGTCCGCTGAAGAACTGCAGCGTGGCGCCCATGTGGTCGTCGCTGAACTTCTGGATCAGGGTCTGATTGGGCTGGGGGCGGCCCAGCCCCGTGATGTTGATGTCCGTCAGCCAGGGGATCCCGCCGCTGCCCTTGGAATCCAGGATGTTCGCCCGCGACTCCAGGCTGAATCCGGTGAGCAGGTTGATGATGTTTTCCCAGTTGTCCGCCGGCATGATGGATGCTCCGTCTCTTCTGTACCCATGCCCGTCGTGTCAGGCCGTTGAATCAGGGCTCTGCGCCAGATCTCCGGGCCAGATCTCCGCGCCATCTCCGCGCCAGATCTCTGCGCCAGGACTGCGTGCGACTCGTTCGAGGACCTGTCTCAGGACTTCGTGTCCGAGGTCGAGGTGCCACCGCCGCCGGTGCCGCCGTCCATCTCACTCGTGTAGTCGTTGATCGCGGAGAGGAACTTCTGGCCGTCGATGCTCGCCAGGCTGTCGCCCTGGGTTTTGAGCATGGTCTTGATGACGTTCTCCAGCTCGAACTGAAGGTCGCGAATGGCAGACTCATGCTTGAGGAGGACCTTGTCGATCGCGCCCGCGGCGGTCACGGTGTTGCTGAGGACGGTCTCACCGCCGGTCTCCGAATCACCGGTCATCTGGCCGAGGGCCAGCGGACGCGGCATCGTGGAGACATCGAAGAGGGAAGGCGGGGTCTTGCCCTTCCGGCGCTCCTCGATGATCCGGTCCAGAAACGGCTTCAGCTCGCCGTCGATGAACTGCTGGAGATTCGTGGAGTCGAGCTTTGTCAGATCAGCGGGCATGGTGGACCTTCCTCACCGCGTGAATGGATGCCTTGGAGTGGACGGGACAACGCAGAAGGCGGACACAACCCCGGAATGGGGTTTCCTTCAGCGGGGCGCCCGCAGGCCAAGCCTCCGGGCAGGACTTCGGAACCGTCTTTCGATACCGCGCACAAAGTTTTCGCCCCGGCGCAATCCGGAGCACCGGCCAGACCGGGCCGGGCCGTGGGCACCGGGCGTCGGTCCAGGACCTCCGGTTCGGGCCCGATCAGCCCTCGTATGGCCCGCAGCCCACTTACCAGGGTCGACGGATCGACGACCTGCACGAGCGAGCAGGGCGCGGAGTCTGCCGACCCGTTCGCGGACGATCCGCAGGTCGGGTCTGCCGTCGCTGCGGAGGTTCGCCGGTTCGTCGGCTCATCGGCGGCGATGATGCCGTGATCGCGGGGAACGGTGCCGGTCAGGCGTTCCCGGAGGCCGCGCTGCGAGTCCACTTGGCGACGTCATGTGTGGCGGGACATCGGTGCGGTGACCTTGCGATTGCCTGCCCGTGGGCGCCGGGGGGCGCGGGCGGGGCAGGCCGGCCAGGGTCCGGCGGCCGATCGTCCCGAGGAGGCCGAGCCTGCCGGTCCGGTTGCGACAGAGTTCCGGGCTCGCCGCGGCGACTGGCGGGTTCCGTCAACGCGTTGGGCCCTGTCGAGGTACAGGTACAGCACGTAGTGATCGAGTCGGAGATGACCGGGCACGGTCGGTGATGGTCAGGAACCGTGTACTTTCATCTACCGAAATACGGACAGCGACGGTCGGCCATGACAAAGACCGGAAAGAGACCTTTCGCATCCCTCTCCCTCCCCATGGGGCAAGACCTGTGCCCCTCTGTACTCCGCGACCGAATGATGTGTCGGTCGGAATGGAACGCGTAGTAACTTCTGCGAGCCAATTCAAATTCTCGAAAGGTGGCGGCAGATGAAGCTGAAGAGAGCACTGGCCGGGCTGGGACTGACGGGTGCGGTTGTCGCCGGAACACTGGCAATGACCGCAACTCCGGCTTCGGCGGCGTACAACCGGTACGTCGGCACCTACGCCAACATGTACGAATGCCAGTCGGCGGCAAACTGGTACAACCAGTACCCCCTCGACGGGCACTACTTCTACTGCTCTGCTCGCCCTGACGGCGCCGGCAACCTCTGGGAATACATTCCGTAACCAGCGGTGGTCCGCTGAGCGGACGCTGACCGAGGCTTCACGGCGTGGATGCGATGGATGCGACACGACCCGGCGTCCACGCCGTGGCTTCTTGCTGACCTTGAATGTGTGATGTCGTCATGGTGGCTGGTGCCGGGGACCGGTACCGGTGCGGGTGCCGGTGCCGGAGGCCGGTGCGGGTGCCGGAGGCCGGTGCCGGTGAGGCAGCCGTCGAGGATGTCGTGGCGGTACTGGAGAAGGTCAGTAGGTGTTCGTTTTCGGCGCCAGTTGAGGGCTTGAGGCAGAAGTTGCGGCAAGTCCTGTTGCACCGTTCCGGCAGTGACGCCGCGCCAGGCGGCACTGACGTCCCAAGTGCCGAGCGTGACCAGTTCGCGTGCTGGCCCAGGGACTCATCGCCACCGCCCACAAGGGCCCTCCGACACCGCCGGGTGCGTGGGTGTCGGCGTCGCCGGTCTCTTCAGAGAGGAGTTCCGGGTCGAGATCGAAGCGGCGGCGACGCTCTGACGTCCGGTGTTCCAGTCCAGTCCCCTATAAGGCAACTCCTACGGCTGCCAGGGCTGCTGCGGCGATCGCCGCGATTACGGCTGTGCGGGGTGGGCGTCGTCGTTCGTGGGGCCGGGGCGGGCCGTGACGGTCATGGTGATGGGCGAGGGGCCGAGTGTGGCTGCGGCGACCGGTCGGGGATCACTGCCGGGGACCGGGTCCAGCCGCCAGCGCCGGGAGACGGTGGCCGTGAGCAGGGTGAGTTCGGCGAGGGCGAAGTCTCCGCCGGGGCAACCGTGCACCCCGGAGGCGAACGGAATGGAGGCGCCGTGCGGAGGCTGGGTGTGTGTGCCCTGGTCCCACCGGTCGGGGTCGAAGGTCTCGGGCCGGGCGAACCAGCGTGAGTCACGGTGCATGGCGTAGGGGCTGTAGAACACCTGGGTCCCCTCGGCGATGGAGTGCCCGCCCAACTGGAGGTCCATGGCGGTGCGGCGGGGGAACAGCCAGATGGGCGGGTTGAGCCGCAGGGTCTCCTGGACGACATGGCGGGTGCGGACGAGCGCGGGCAGGTCCGCCGGATTGGCGGCACGGTCCCCCAGCACCTGGTCCACCTCCGTCTGGAGGCGCCGACGCAGGTCCGGTTCCCGGCTGAGCTGGATGAACACCCACGCTGCCGCCGCCGCGCTGGTGTGGGAGCCGCCGATGAGCAGCGACACCGCGTCGTCGTGGAGTTGCCGCTCGTCGGCGCCCTCGGCCAGCCGGACCATCGTGGGGCTGTCCCGGTTGGCCGCGATGAGATCGTCCACCACTCGGTGGATGCTGTTCAGGGCGTTCCGGTACTGCTTGCGTTCGGGGGTCGGTAGCCGGTCGAGGAGTGCCGCCGCCGGTCCATAGGCCCGGCGCGCCAGCCCGGCGACGACGATCGGCAGACTCTTGTGCACGACCTGGCTGAACCCGGCCGGGAGATGCTGCCCGAAGACGGTGGCGGCCACCACGGTCAGGGTGATGTCGGCCATCTCTGCGTTCAGATCGATGTCCTGGCCGTCTTTCCAGGAGTTCGCCCGGTCGGCGGCCAGGTCGGCCATGGTGTCCAGATAGGCCGTCAGACTGCCGGTGTTCAGCAGGGGCTGGATCACCCGCCTGCGGTCGCGGTGGTGCTTGCCGTCGGCCACCGCCACCCCGTCGCCGAACAGGGGGCGTGCCCTGGTGAAGATCTCACCGCGGTCGAAGCGGCGGCTGGGCCCGGTCAGCATGGCATGGACGAGATCCGGGTGGTTGAGGAGGTAGGCCCGCTGGCGTCCGATCCGGAACTCGACGATGTCCCCGTACCGGCGCTGCCGGTCGAGGAAGGCCAGCGGGTCCTTGACCAGGCTCATGGCGTGGCCCAGCAGGGGAAGGCTCCCGGGCACGCGGGGGATCGGGGCCGGGCTCGCGATCGGCCCGGTCGCGGGGTCGGAGTGTGCCGTCATGCCAGGCTCTCCCTCGCCGTTCGCACCGCTGTATGGGCCGTCGGCGGTGTCGGTGGGTGTGCCGCCGGCTGGGTCGCCGGGTGTGGCGGTGGGTGTCCCGGTGGGTGTGCCGCTGGGTGTGCCGGTGGTGGTGACACCGGCTGTGGGATCGGCTGTTGCGGCATGGGCTGGTCCGGCGCGGGCTGGTCCGAGATGGGTTGTTCCGGCATGGAGTGTTCCGGCATGGAGTGTTCCGGCATGGACGGTTCTTGCATGGGCTGTACCGTCGTGCGGCGGCCCGTCGCTCGTTCCGCCCGGTGCTCGATGTGTCGCCGCCGTCGCCCGTCGTGTCCCCCGTCGGGGGGCTCGAACTGGTAGCGCGGGGTGAACCGGCCCCACTCCAGATGGCCGCGGATCCAGACCCGCAGGGATTCGGCGCAGCGGTCGGCGTGGTGCCGTGTGGCGTCCGGCAGGTCCAGCGCGGCCGTGAGGGTGGAGAGTTCCCCGCGGGCGGACATGTAGGTGCGGATGCGCTGTTCACAGGCGGCCGACACCTCGGCGGCGGCCGTGGGCAGATCCTGGAGCCGGTCGTGTGCGGTGACGAGGACGAGATTGTGGAGGTCGCCCTGGGCGGCCTCCTTGTCGACCGTCATCAGATCATTGGTCCAGCACACCAGGTCCGCGGCGGCGATGAGGAGATCCTGGTAGGGGCGTGAGTAGTACACACTCGGTGGCAGGGCGCCACCGTCCGTCCGCTCGATCAGGTCGAACGAGGGCATGATCGCGCCGAACGCGCGGCGCCAGTGCGGAAAGGCGTCAGGAGCGGGGAACTGCGCGGCCTGCCGGTGCGCGGCCTGCCAGACGCAGGCCGACAGATAGCCGCTCACATGCCCGCGGAATCTGAGCTGCCAGGCGTCGCTCATCCCGGCCGACGCCTCCGTGATGATCTCCGCCAGGGCCCGGCTCATCGGCCGGGCGGCGATGGGGGCCGCGTCGGCGCCGATGCCGGTGCCCAGCGCCGCGTTCTGGAGGCCGTGCAGATGCTTCTCCAGCAGTGCGGCGTCCCGCCCCAGCTCTCCCTCGTCGACCAGGTCGTCGAGGAGGAACAGCCACGCCATCCACCTGGCTGTCAGCGTGAGATCGGCCTCGGTCGCCTCCGGATGGGAGTACCCGGCCAGCAGACCGGGCCGGATGCGGGACAGATTCCGCAGCTCCGCCGCGTCCTGGCAGAGTCCGCGCGCCTCCGCCCAGGCGATCGCCCCGCTGTCGGCGGCCCCGGCGTGCGGACTGAGCGGGGCGGGGCCGCTCCAGATCACCGATTCCTCACCTGGTTTGATCAACGGCATCTCCCCGCCCCTTCGGTCGGTCCGGCGGCAGCACACCCCAGGCCGCGATCATCGCGTGCGCGACATCGGTGAACCCGGGCTTCCTCACATAGGCCAGGGCGGCGTTCGCCTCGGCCGCGGGGAGCGTCCCCCGCTGGTCCATGACCGGCATCAGATCGGCCACCGAGAGCCGCCACGCGGCTCCCGCGGCGTTGTCCGAGGTCAGCGTGGAACAGTGGACGCGCGATCCGACCTCGACCAGGCCGCGCCCGAGCAGCGGGGCGGGGAACGAGCGCGCCCACTCCTGCACATCGCTTCCGAGGGCCGAGGCCAGGGTCGTGACGACCGCCCCGCCCAGGCGGCGTACGACCGGATCGACGGAGAACGCGGCGGGGAAGAAGGACGGATCCTCGATGTACAGGCGTCCCCCCGGCGCCAGCCAGGAGATCATCCTGGCCAGCACGGTCTCCCGCTCACGCAGATGGCACAGCACACTGCGGGCGACGATGAGATCGAACGTGCCGGGTGGGAACTCCTCCGTCCGCACATCGTGCCGCAGTACACGCACGGCGGAACCGGGCAGCTCCGCCAGGAACCGGACGTCGGTGTCGGTGGCTGTGACCTCCCCGTCCGGACACCGCTGGGCGAGCCACAGCGCCACGGTCCCGGCACCCGCCCCGACCTCCAGGCACCTCGCTCCCGGGCGCAACTCCCACTGCGAGAGCACCGCCCTCGTCGCGGGATCGCATACGGCGGCCAGTGCCCGGAGCCGCTCCAGTTGTGCGGGGTGCCCGAAAGCGAACACCTCGTCCCCGTAATTCGGATGATTCCCGTCTTTTAATGAATCCTTGTGCACTTGGTGACTGCCTCCCTTCCGCTCATCAGGAAAACCTGACGTTGATGGGCAGCATGATTCGTCGCCTGGCTTGCGGCACCAGTTCGTCAGGGATTCCTTTATCTCAGGCGAAGGGGAAATGAGGAGTGCGGGACTCCCACTCCTCCGGATCCCTCTCCCGAGCGGACCGCGACTCTGCTTGAAAGGGCACTTTCCTTTTGTCCTCTTGACGGTCGCACCGCATCATGCATCGCGTTCCGGAGTATCGTTCTCATGTTCTGCGCACCTGCCGTGAGCTGCGGTTTCTCTCCGTTGGAGACGGAAAGTGCGCGGCCTCGCGCGCACCGGTTTCGAGGGGTAAAACATTCTGCGGAGAAGACCCGCACCAGCCCCTCCTGTCTCACCAGTCACCCGTATTTCCAGCTGCCGAAAACTTGATGGCGCTTTCCCCGAAAGAGATCCGATTGACAGGGGTCCGGCGTAGGTGCATGGTCGTGCCTGCCGCTGATCCATGCGGATCCGGCGAATTCCGGGATGCCCGGGGAGGCGTCGTATGACAGTGTCGTCGGACCTGAATCATGTGATTGTCGTCGGTTCGGGAATCGCGGGGACAACCGCCGCATTCCGCCTTCGGCAGGCGGGCCACAAGGTGACCCTCCTCGAACGGGAGAGCTACGTCGGCGGCCGGATGTCGTCGTACGAGAAGGCCGGTGACAGCGGCCCCTACCGGATCGACCGGGGCGCGAGCTGGCTCTCGCACAACTACGGGCCCATGATCCAGCTGCTGGAGGACGCGGGACTCACCTCCCTCATGCTCCCGTGCTCCAGCGAACTGGGCGTGCTCCGCGAGGGAGTGATCCACCGTCTGTCGTTCGTCAGGACCTCCGGCCTCCTGCGTACGGGACTGCTGGGATGGCGCTCCAAACTGAAGGCACTGAACCTGCTGCGCGACCTCGCCGCGGCGCGGCGTTCCCTGCGCTGGCACGACATGTCCGGGGCGGCCGGGATCGACACCGAGAGCGCGTACGACTACGCGACGCGCCGGCTCGACCGGCCCCTGCTCGACTATCTGGTCGAGCCGCTGTGCAGCACCCAGTTCCTCGCCCCCGCCGACGAGGTCGCCGCCGTCGGGGCCTTCAGCATCATGTGGGGCACCTTCGGGGCCGCCAGCTTCACCTTCGACGGCGGCGTCGGCCGACTCCCGTCCCTGATCCTCGGTCTCCCCCTCATGCGCTCCGAGCGGACGCGCGTCGAACTCGACGCGCGCGTGCGCGAGGTACGGCCCGACGGCGACGGCGTCCAGGTCACCTGGGAACGCGACGGGACGACCCGGGTCGAACGGGGACGCGCGTGTGTGGTGGCCGTCCCCGGCCCCATCGCGGCCGAGATCGTCCCCTCCCTGACCGGCGACCAGCGTGAATTCCTCACCGGACTGCGCTACACCCGCGACATCCATGTCACCTTCGGACTCCGCGAGCCACCCCGGGAAACCGCCCTGGGCGTCGCCATCCCCCTCCGGGAACACCCCGACCTGTGTGTGGCCCTCTACGAACACAACCTCGGCCCCGGCCGGACCCCCGAGGGCCGGGGACTGGTCTCCCTGGTGTTCCGGCACCACTGGAGCGCCGCCCGTACCGCTCTCGACGACGACAAGGTCATCGACGACTCCCTCATCGCCGTGGGCGAGGTCCTCCCCGGACTCGCCGCCCATATCGCCGAACACCGCGAGATGGCCGCCGTACAGCGCTGGGACCGGGCCGTCCTCGCCCGCCCGGCCGGTGGATACCACGCCCTGGCCCGGTTCACCGGCGGCCTCGACCCACAGGCACCGATCCAGCTCGCCGGGGACTACTTCGCGTACAGCACCACCAACGCGTCCCTGGCGACCGGCGAGGAGGCCGCCCGTCGCGTCATCAGCGCGTTGTCCTCGACGAGTTAGCCGAGGGACGGCCGGGCCCCAACCCCTGCCCTTCCGCCTCCCGGCCCGCCCCCTACCCCTCCGCCTCTCGGTCGCCGCCCCCTACCCCCCTCCGCCTGCCGGTCCCCGGCCTCCGGCTCCGGTACCGACCCGGTGCCGTCAACAGACTGGTTCACCGGCGCTGGCCGCGAGTTCCATGTCCCACCCCTCGTGCAGGACGTCACCGTCATCGGCATGCCACTGACCCGGATGACCCGGATGACCTGGATAACCCGGCTGCGGGCCGTGCATGCTCTCAGCTCCGGTGACGTCCTCCTCCTCGTCCCTTCTCGACTGCACGGTGACCCGAGTGGCACGCGCCGCTCGGTGCACCGCCCGCGGCCCGGTGCACCATGTCTCCCGTCTGGCCCACCTCGTCGCCGACGCCGACATCGTCGTCCTGACGCCCGCGCCGACCCCGCAGACCCCGCAGACCCTTCATCTCGTCGATGGGAAACCGCTGGCCCGCGCCCGAGACGAGCACTGCTGGTGAACGTCGCCCGGGGAGCCGTCGTCGACACGGCCGCCCTTCTCACGGAGGTGTGCGCGCGGGACGGCTGCGGGCCGCGCTCGAAGTGACCGGCCCCGAGCCGCTTCCGGCCGGCCATCCGCTGTGGGAAGCTCCCGGCTGCTGCTCACCCCGCACACCGGCGCGTTCACCTCCACCCTGTGGCCCCGTCTCGAAGCCCTCATCCGCCCGCAGTTGGAGCTGTTCGCCGCAGGTGACGGGCTGGACAACACCGGTCGTCTACTGACCACGCCTCTCTCTCCCGTACGCAGGGCCGAGCCGGGACGGCGCACAACAGAGCAGGAACGAAAGGGCACAGGACCATGAGCACAGCCTCCCCCCAGACCTCGCACACTCATGACACCGCCGACGATCTGCCTCCGGTCACGGCGGCCCGCTCCCTGAGACCGTTGCTCACCGACGAGGCCCCGCACTCCGAGGAACGACGCACCCTCACCGGCACCACACTGGCCGCCCTGCGCCGCAGCGGCCTTCTACGTCTCGGCACTCCCACAGCACACGGCGGACACGGCGCCGGTGTCCGCACCGCCGTGGAAGTCTGCGAGGAACTGGCCAGAGGCTGCTCGGCCGCCTCGTGGGTCGTGGGAATCGCCTACGGCGGTGCCCTCTTCGCCTCTCAGCTCCCCCTGGCCGAACGCGCCGCCCTGTGGGGGCACAACCCGAGCGCCATGGTCTGCGGCAGCGCCGGCCCTTCGGGGACAGCCCGGCGCACAGGCGGCGGCTGGACGCTCAACGGCAGTTGGCCATGGATGTCCGGCATCCATCACGCGGACTGGGCCCTGCTCGGATTCACCTGGCCCGGCGGCGGCGACCGGCCCGAGCGAGGTCTGGCCCTGGCCCCCGCCTCCGCTCTGGTCGTCGAGGACACCTGGCACATGGCGGGTATGCGCGGTACCGGCAGCGACACAGCCATCGCCGACGAGGTGTACGTAGCGGACTCTCGCACGATCTCCCTCACCGCGATGGCGGAAGGCGCCTACCGGCGGCGCCACCCCGGTGAGCCGCGCATCACCTTCCATCTGTCCATCAACCTGCCGCTGGTGGCGACGGCCGTCGGGATCGCCGCCGCCGTCCTGGACGCCGTGGTCGGCGCTGCGGCCCGCGGTGGACGAGTGGTCTCCCCACTGCACGGACTGGTGTCCGAGGCCCCCGCGCATCAGCTCGGCGTGGCGGACGCCGCGACACTGATCGACACCGCCCGGCTCCATCTGGGACGCGCCGCCCGCGAGGTGGACACGCAGGCACGTGCCGGCCTCCGTCCCCCGCTCGTCGACCGGGCCCGGCTGCGGATGGACGCATCGCACGCCATGCGCTGCGCCCGGGACGCTGTGAGCCTGCTTCTGGACACGGCGGGCGCGGGGAGCTTCGCGGACGGCTCGGTCCTGCAACGGGCCTGGCGGGACATCGAGACGGCGTCCCGGCACGCCGCGCTCAGCGTCCACACCAGCAAGGAGATCTACGGCCGTGCCCTGCTCGGCGCGGCGCTGCCGTCCAGCCCGGTGATCTGAGGAGTGCGGGCGATGTCGACAGCACAGCCCCGGGTGGCTCTGGTCACCGGCGCGGGACGCGGCATCGGTGCCGCGATCGCCACCCGGCTGCACGCACAGGGCCACCACGTGGCCCTGCTGGACCTCGACGGTGGCGCCGTGACCGCCCTGTCCACAACCCTCGACACCGCGGGCACGGACACCGCGCTCCCCCTGCGGGCGGACGTGGACGACACGGACGCGGTCCGGGCGGCCCTGCACGCGATCACCACCCGCTGGCACGCACCCGACATCCTGGTCAACAACGCCGCCCGGACCGCACCGGGTTCCGTGTGGGACATCGAGGCGGACGAGTGGGACGCCGTCCTGACCACCAATCTGCGCAGCGTCCTCACCCTGACCCGGCTGTGCGCGCCCGCGATGCGCGACCGCGGCTGGGGCCGGGTGGTCAACCTCTCCTCTCTGGCGGGCCAGCAGGGCGGCTCCCTCGCCGGGCCGCACTACTCCGCCGCCAAGGCGGGCGTCCTCGTGCTGACCAAGGTGTTCGCCCGCGAACTCGCCGCGTACGGCGTCACCGTCAACGCGGTCGCCCCGGCCGCCGTCGACACCCCCGCAGCCGACGCGCTCGGTGCGTCGGCGGTCTCCGAGACCGCCCGCGGCATCCCGGTGGGCCGCATGGGCAGACCGTCGGACGTGGCCGCCCTCGTCGCCTGGCTGACGGGTGAGGAAAGCGGCTACGTCACCGGCGCGACCTTCGACATCAACGGCGGCATCCATATGCGCTGACCACGCACCGCACACCCGTGCAAGGCCGTCTCCGGCCCCGGCATCCCTTCACCCACGACCGCGCGAGACACTCGCTGGACACCGCGACCGAGCACTTCAAAGACTCAGAAGAACCAGCTGAGCGATTGACCACGGTTCTCCCTGGAGGCCAAGCGCCGCCGAGTTCGCAGCCGGTCAGGTCGGCGGTAGGGAGTGTGGCACGCCCTGGCCGCCTCCAGCAGCTGCCCCTGCAACCAGGACACACGCAAGGAACGGCGTCCGGCGCCGCCCCGATGTCCAGGCAAGCCCGCCTGGCTGCCACCCCACCGCCCTACCAGCGGATATCGGCCATGCAGCAACCGCACCAGCACGCCCTGCACGTAAAACGCGGGCCGTAGCACGGCAATCACTCACGGAAACCGGGCCGGTAGGGTCTCGTTGGGAAGTCCGCTCCGAGCACACCATCAATGCAAGGATCGCCGCCGCCGTGGCCGGAGTATTCACGAGTGCGCCTGACCAGGCACTACACAGGCGTAGAGCGATCGCTTCCCGAACAGGCGGAGATCGTTTCCCACCCTGCTGGGAGGGCCGGGCTTCCTCCGCTGTCAGACGCAGGGGCGAGGATGGGTGTCATGACGAAGACGGCAGCGGACTACACCTGGTTCGAGAACGACTTTCCGGACATCGCCGAGGCGTACTGCTTCACCTTGGTGAGGGATACGACGCCCGCCGAGCTGATCTCTCGTCTCCAAGGCCGGCCGGAGGCACCCCTGCGGGGCATAGCCGCGGTCGTCGACGCCGCCTTCGCCCGGTACGACACGGAGGAGGGGAACCGGCAGCTGGTCGCCATGACGACTGTGGATACCTGGACGCTGCTGATCGAACCGAACGGCTACCTCGGGGTCACTGAAGAGGAAGCGCTGCCGGCCTCCGCCGGAACAAGCTGGATCTCCCACTTCACCAACATCAACGCCCTCGGCACGTTCCTCTGGGCAGAGGATCAGGTACTGCGGCTGTGCTTCGATCCCATGTTCCCGGACGACCGCTGGGGCGCCGCGCCCGACGAACTCCTCGACGTGATGCGACGGATCGGCTTCCATCTCGGGGTAGAGGCCCCGGAACCGGACTTGTCCCCACAGGCGGCGTTCGCCCTGGCAGAACACCTGACCGGCGTCGCCGTCACACCGGCGCTGCTCCGGGACACAATGTTCACCTGCGCCACCGTCCAGATTCGGTGACGTCCTCTTGACGCACTCACTCTCAGGTCCGGGACGTGGTGTGGATGATGGCGCGGCGACGAACATCAGTGACGACGTGAAGGTCCACTTCCGAACGGCCATAGATGAGGACGGCTGGCCATCGGCGAGCGTCGAGAGCCTACGGGCGGTGGACCTCGGCGACGGCACGGTCCGGTTCGGCAACACTCCGGGTTCGTCCGGGGCGTCGCCAGCGGGGACATCATCCAGGCGGAACTCGATGGCAACGGTGTTCTCTGGGCCGGGAAGACGATCCAGCCGTCTCAGAAGTGCACCATCCGGCTGATCGTGCTCAAGGACAACGGCTCAGCCGCTGCCCGGCAGAGCGTGCTGGAGGTCTTCCACCGCTTCGGTCCGTCCGGCGAGGGGATCGAGCAGTACCGGATAGTTGGTTACCTTGCATGTCCCGCCGGAGGCGGACCTATCGCGCATCCGCAAGCTCCTGGAACACGGGGAGGCAGAGGGGTGGTGGCACTGGGAAGAAGGGTGTGTCACTGCTGCCTGGGAAGCCACGGCTCTCGTTTGAGGAAGGCTACGGAACTGCCTGGGGCCTCGTGACGAACTGCGTCGCCAGACCACGACGGCCTCGCCTACGCCCACCATCCCGACGACCTCGCCGCCCAACGCAGGGAACGCGCCCGCATCCGCAGCGAGAAGGGCATCCGCTGGGGCGGCAGCCCCCTGCCCGGCGCAGCCTGAACCCGCCATCGGCCAGGACGCCCGAGCCGCAGTTCATGGTGCAGCCCCTCGCCGCCGCCGACGAACTCCAACGCGACCTCCAGCGCGAGCTGAGGTACGACGGACTGCGCGCCGCCGAGGCCGAGGGCAGCTAAGGTCGGGCGTCGTCCCGCCGCCCCTGCCGCGAAGACCGGCGACGTGTGCACCGCGTACTTGGAAGGCCGCTCCATCAGGGCTCTCGCCCGCGACCAACAGGTCAGCCGCAGCGCCACCCGCAGCGCCGTCGCCGACCTCCTGCCCGACCACACGCCCGTCGAGGAAGACGACCCCGCCCCCGAGCTGCTGGTCAGTCTCGACATGCCGGGCAAGGTCGCCGACTGCCTACGCGCCGCCGAGCTGAACGACGTTTAGCGGGCCGTGCTCGACCAGGGGGCGACCGTACGATGTGGCCAGGGCTACGCCCTCCGCCGCGTCACCGCCGTCCCCGCGGTGCACCGCCAGGTCCTCGCGCACTGCCAGCCGCTCGACGGCAGTCAAGGCGTCCCAGCAGTCCCGGCCCAGCGCAAGGCCCGCCGCGAGTACGAGACCCGGGTCAGCACGCTCACGCCCTGTCAATGATCGTTCTCACCGATAGCCGCCACGAGTACCGAGGCCGCACTGGAACGAGCCCGGACTCAGACTTCACAGCCGGAACCGCTGGAGGTGTGCGACATTATCCGTTGCGCGACAGCGAACGACTTCTTGGCGCCCGGGGTGCCTCCATTCACACAACCGCGAGAGCCACCGTAGTTCTTGCGAGGGTAATACTTGACAGATCCAGAGGCGGGCATGACCCGAATGGACCTGACTGTGGGTTCCGAAGAAGCCCAGGAGCACTTCAGAGTACCGCTCGTCCAGTCACGATCGTTCTGCCCCCTTGGCCAGACACAGCGTTTTCCGTTACCGAACTTGCTCGTATAGAAGCAGATCGACGCTGAGGGACAGTCCCAGGCCGCTGTGACTCCGACTTCCGTGCTTCCGATGTGGCTGCTCCAGTTGGCGGAGGCCGAAGAGGCGGTGACGAACAGTACGGCTGCGGCACCGGCAGAGCCAAGGCTTGCGTAGGTGCGGTTCTTCATCAATATCCCCCAAATGACATACGCCCCCATCCCAGAGGGAGCACCTGTAGGACCTCCAGACTCAATCCTTTGATACACATCCACACAATGTAAACAAATGCCCAATTATTGGCCAGACATGGCCTATTGCCTGGCGGGATATGCATGGCCTTCAAGTCCGACCAGCGAGACGGTGATCAATCTCAATGGTTACTCGGCGCTATACGCCACCTGGCCGGAGCTGTACGAGAACAGGCACACAGGGTGAGGTTGTCGAGCCGCGCGGGCGGCCCCGACCCGGGCGATCTCCGTCTCATCCTGTGCTGCGGCGGAGCCCTCCAGCCGGGGGGTGCTGCCGCGTCGGGCGGCCGGGGGCAGTGAAGCGTTTTGATCACGTCCTGGCGAGGGCGGTGCGGGCTCGGTGGAGATAGCCGGTGACGGCCGGTTCCGACTCCCACGGGGAGAGCGCGGTGTTGATGCTGCGGAGGTAGTCGTGGCCGCGGGCGGACCGTGCGCGGCTGAGGACGGTGAGGGAGCGTTCCGCGGCCTCCAGGGCGCGGTCGGGGTATCGGTTCTCCGCGTGGATGGTCACCGTGACGGCCGCCCGCAGGCCGACCGCGCGGGTGTGGACAGCAACGGGCATCGGTTCGGCCTGTTGGCTCCAGCGCAGGGCTGCGCGCGGGTGGTGCAGGTCCCGTTCGACTCCGCTGCCTTCGGGTGCCAGGCGCTCTGCGGCCAGGAGGGTGCGGAAACCGTCGGAGCGGCGGCCGAGCCGGTGGTAGGCGCCGGCGATGTCTCCCAGGGCGCGGGAGCGGCGTTCGACGGAGGGGAGGGCTTTGAGGGGGATGGTGCGGGCGGCGTCGAGGGCGGCGAGCGGGTCGCCCGCAGGGGTCTCGGCGCTGATTCGGTGGAGCTGAACGGTGAGCGGGCTGAAGCCGCCGTGGTGCGTGAGTCGGGTGGTGTCGCCGAGTTCGCGGGCGAGAGCGGCGGCCTCGGCGGTGAGTTCGCGCTTCCCGTCCCGGTCCCCGCACCAGGCCTGGGGTGTAGGCGGTGCTCTGGACGAGGAGACCTCGGATCGCGGTTCCGTCCCGGCCGGCGCCGCGCAGGTCCGGGTGGTCTGCCGCCGACAGGGCGATGGTGAGGGCTTGGCCACGCCATCCGGCCCGGCGGTCCAGCACGGAGAGCTGGCGGGCGGCTTCCACGTTGTGGAGGATGTCGTCTCCGGCGTCGGCGAGCTGGCGGGCGCAGTCGGCCGCTGGCCAGCCGAGCTGCTGGGCGTCGAGTTTCACCAGCATGCGGGTGGCGATCAGATAGCCCTGGGCCGGAAGCCGGTGGGCAGCCGGGGAGCTGTGAGCTGCGGTGTGGGCGTGGCCTGTGGTGATGATCCGGGGCAGCCGTACCGTTAGGGAGGTGTAGCGGCAGGCGGCGAAGTCGGTGTGGGCCCGGGCGAGGTCGGCGCGGAGGCCGCCGGGCGCAGGTTCGGGGGTGGGGCCGCGCATGGCGTCCCGCAGGCGGGTCACGAGGAGGTCGCCGAGGAGCGCGTCGTCCGGCCGCCCGATCCCGGTGCCGATCCCGGTGCCGATCCCGGAGGGTGGGCGTATCCGATGGTCCGTTCGGAGTGAACTCGTTTGCCATGCCGACGAGGATGAATTCCTCACCGCTGGAGTCGACATACCGGGCCGCGGCATAGTTGCCACCCCATGTAGTCCTGCCTGGAGTGCCGCGCCAGTTGCGTGGTCTCTGCCAAGTCGCTGGTCTCGTCCGGGTCCAGGCGCCGTGAGGTGAGCCTCGGATTGGTTTCGGAAGGGTTGAGTCCGCAGGGGTAGCCTTCTTTGCCGCAGGGCCGCCAGACCGTTTCGTCCTCGCCGACTATGTCGGGCAGTCTCTGCTCCCTGCCGGTGACCCGGGTCGGCGTGCGGCCCTCGGCGTGGAGCTCGTCGACGCTGCCGTCGACATTGAGCAGATAGGTTCTGAGGTTCCTTGCCCGTTCGCCTATCTCGACGTCGTTGCCCCGGTGGAGCCGGGAGGTGACCTGGACACGGTCCGGGACGGTCTCGGTGACATACTCGCTGATCTTCCGGAACGCCTGCGCGGCTCCGTCGACGGCACCTTCGAGAACCGGTTCGAAGATCTGTGTGAACGGGTCACGGCCTTTGGTGCGACCGAACGCGGTCCGTACCCGCCCGAGCGGGGCAGCGCCGTCGTGCCGGTGATCACCACCGTGCGTGGAGACCCTTCCGGCACCGTCCTCGAACTCGGTGTGGTCGATCCGGGTCCGCCTCTCGCCGCCGCCGGGGACATCACCGCCGCCCGCTCGAGGTCAGCATCGGTCCCCACCGCAGCCGAACCCGGAACCCCCAGCCACGCACCATGTGAACTGCGTGAAGAGCACAGCAACCTCACCTGACGGACCGTCACCACAGTCAGCATTGGTCAGCACTGGCCAGCAAAGGCTCTGCCACACCCGCCCACAGCAGACCACACCGTGACATCACCCACCGCTACAGCACAGGCCAGCAACCCGGTTGGGAACACAACCGGGAGCGGACAGGAAGCTGGCGACAGCCCTCGACCGCTCCGGCTGAGCGAACCGCAGACGTCACGCGTTCCCGCAGGTCACCGCACTCGCCCCCGCGCCTTCAGCCGTGACGGCGGCAGTTCAGGGGCGGGCAGCCGCTCCCCGTCGTACCCCCTCACCTCCCCGAACCGCGACCCTTCCATCCAGTCCTCGCGCGCCTGCACGATCTCCTCCTGGGACCGCCCGATCCAGTTCCAGAACATGATCAGCTCCTCCTCGAACGGCTCGCCGCCCAGGAGCATCAGGCCGGCGTCCGTGTCCGTACGCAGAGGGAGTTCCGTGCGCCCGCAGCCCAGGTAGAGCATGGAGCCGGGGGCGACCGGGACACCGTCGACATGGGCCTCCCCGGACATGGACAGGACCGCGTACTCGAAGTCCCGCTCCAGCGGCAGCCGTACGTCCGTGTCGGCGGCGAGGGTGAGATCCGCGCCGATCAGGGGCGTGTACGTCGTCCCGGGTGAGACCGCGCCGTCGAGATCGCCGAGGATCAGCCTGGCCGTCAGGCCCGGTGCCGTGACCACCGGCAGGTCGGGGTGGTGCTCGAAGTGCGGGTCGGTGTGGCGGTGGGCGTCGGGCAGGGCCACCCAGAGCTGCGCCCCGTGCAGAAGACGGGCGTGGGAGCGCGGGCTCTCCTCCGAGTGACTGATCGCCCGGCCCGCTGTCATGAGCCCCAGTTCGCGCGGGCGGATCGTCTGGAGGCTGCCCGTCGAGTCACGGTGCAGCACCTCCCCCTCGTGCAGCCAGCTGACCGTCTGCAGACCCATGTGCGGGTGCGGCGGCACCTGCATCCCGGGCTGGTCGGCGATGTCGTCGGGGCCGTAGTGGTCGATGAAGCACCACGCGCCCACCATCCGGCGCCCCAGGTTCGGCAGCAGCCGGCGGACCTCCGTGGACTCTCCGAGCTGGACTCGGCGGGGACTGAGGAGTTCACGCACCGGCTCCGCGACGACGAACCCACGGCCGCCGCACACCGCCGGCACCGCCTCGCGATCAAGGTTGCTCATGGCCGACAACCTAGTCCGGCCGGGCTCGCCACGTCAGTCCGTCGGTACGGCCGTCCCGGCGCACTTGACTCAGATGCGGCGCACTCCGCCGACCGGGACGGCCGGCCTCACCCGTTCGGCCCTTGCGCCCGGGGTCTTCCATCGGTCAGGCACGCGCAAGAAAATACTAGCCATGGATATAGTCGCCATGTACTGTATCGGTCATGAGTTCGATGTCCGAGCGCGCCACCCCCGGCTTTCTGGTCTGGCGGCTCTCCATGAAATGGCGGGTCGCCGTCGACCGCGCGGTCGCCCCGCTGGGGCTCACCCACGCGCAGTACTCCCTGGTGGCCTCGCTGTACGGGATGCATCGCTCGGGGCTGCGGCCCAGTCAGCGGCAGCTCGCCGACCACACCGGGCTCGAACCGCTCTATGTCTCCAAGCTGGCCCGCGCCCTGGAGTCCGCCGGGCTGCTGGAGCGAACCCGCGACCCCAAGGACCCCCGTGCCGTGCAGCTCACGCTCACCGACCCGGGCCGCGCGGTCACCCGGGAGGCCATCGATGTCGTCCAGGGGCTGCTGCGACGGCTCCTCGAACCCCTCGGCGGTCTCGACAGCGACCGCACCCAGCACTTCGTCCGGGATCTCGGTGTGCTTCTCGATACGCCGCTCGACGCTGCCGGGTCGGAGCCCACCGGCGGCCGGTCACCGGCCGACCACCTCCCGCAGGACCACCTCCCACGGGATCAGGCCCAGCGGGATGAGAACGAGCCGGATCAGAACCAGAGGGATCAAGAGCAGAGGGATCAGGAGGAGCGGGGTCGGGACGAGCGGGATCAGGAGGAGCGGGATCAAGAGCCGCGGAGTCAAGACCCGCGGGATCAGTAGGACCACAACCCAGAGCAGGAGCAGTCATGACCGTCGTGTACGCACCCCACGCACCCGCCGTCGACCCCCGTGTCATCGCGCTTGCCCACTACGCCGGGCGCGGTGTCCTCGAAGCCGTGCTCGCGCGGCATGGGGCAGGCTTTCAGGAACAGGTGACCCTGCGGCCGGTCGCCCTCGCGGACGGGCCGGTCGAGCGCGACGACCTGATCCGGCAGCTGACCGACGCCCTCAAGGTCCCGGCGGCGGAGATCGGGGGCACCATCGACGGGCTCGTGGAGAAGGGGCTGCTCGCCGTGGAGCGGGGTGGCGCGCTGGGCATCACCGATGCCGGGCGGTCGCTCTGCGAGACCACCGGTGCCGAGACCCAGCCCATCAGCGCGCGGATCTACGCCGGGATCCCGGCCGAGGATCTCGCCGTCGCCGGGCGGGTGCTGACCCTCATCACCGAGCGGGCCAACGCCGAACTGGACTCCCTGCGGACCACTCACTCCTAGGTGGTGGAATATTCAACGACCATCCCCTCGTTGTGACCCAGCGAAGGAGGTCGACCAGTGAACACCACGACCACGTACTCGTACTACGACCGCGGAACTCCGGCGGAGCGCTGGGAGCGGGCGCAGAAGTACTTCGAGGCCAAGGACTACACCGCCGCGGCGCGGGTGCTGGACCGGCTGGTCGAGGAGGTGCCCGAGCAGACCGGACCGCGGCTGCTGCTGGCCCGTGCCTACTACCACTCCGCCCAGCTCGGGCGTGCCGAGCGGGAGCTGCGGGTCATCGTCGAGCGTGACCCGGTCGAGCACTACGCCCGGCTGATGCTGGGCCGCACGCTCGAACGGCAGGGGCGGCACGAGGAGGCGGGTCCGCATCTGCGGCTGGCCTCCGCGCTGGACGGTGACTTCGCCGCGCTGTGAACAGCACGCCGAGAGGCGGTACGGCGGGTCCCGGTGCGTTCAGGCACCGGGACCCGCCGTTCTCTCTCACCCGGTCCGGGACCCGCCGCTTTCGCCCCGCCGCGCCGCGACCCGCCATTTTCTCTCAGCCGCGCCGCGACCCGCCGCGTTCGCTCGCCCCGCCGCGCCGCGACCCACCACCTTCACTCAGCCCCTCCGGCCGTCAGTTCGCCACGCCGGTCCTCCCCCGGCGGTGGGCCAGCGCCCCCAGCGCCACATCCACCACCACGAACGCGGCCAGCGGGATGCCCAGGAGCGGGAGGAAGTAACCGACGACCGCCACCGCCGCCAGCAGGGGGACCAGGAGCAGGGGCGGGACCTGGGCCCAGGCGCCGCGCGGGATGGGGCGGCCGAAGGCATTGCCCCGACCGCGCTGCCACCACATCCGGTAGCCGAGGACGATCAGCACGATCAGGCCCAGTGTGAGCAGCATCAGCGCGATCTGGTTGGCCAGACCGAACAGCGTGCCGGAGTGCAGGTCGATGCCCCAGCGGGTGAGCTTGGCCAGCACCGGGTAGTCGGCGAACCTCAGCACGTCGAGGACCTCGCCGGTGTTCGGGTCCACGGCGACCGAGTCCTGTTTCTCGGGCCAGCTGCGCTGGATCTGCTTGACGACATACGCGGACGACGGGTCGGCGGGCGGGACGATCTCGACCGGGTCGCCGAGCCCCTCGGCGCGGGCGGCGGCGAGGATGCGGTCGAGGCCGACGCCGTGATCCGCGTCGCCGCCCGCCCCCGCGCCGTGGCCGCCGTGGCCGCCGCCGGCCGCGGCGGTGACGGAGGGGGTGGATCCGCCGAGGGAGGTACGCAGTTCGTCGATGTTGGCGCCGGCGTACTGCGACCAGGTCAGTCCGGTCGCGGAGAGGAACACGAAACCGGCGGCGGCCCAGACGCCGATCGTGCCGTGCAGTCCGAGGACCCTGCGTCGGCCGCTGGTGCCGCGCAGCTTGCGCAGGGCACGGCGGCGGGAGAACCAGAGCGCGACCCCGCCGAGCGCGATCACCCACAGCCAGCTCGCCGCGAGTTCGCTGTAGAGGCGGCCGGTGTCACCGAGATGCAGATCGCGGTGGAACTCGTCGATCCAGATGCGCAGCGGCAGCGCCCCGCTCGACCCGTACTGCTCCAGCGCGCCGCGCACTTCGGCGGTGTACGGGTCGACGAAGACGGCGAGGGTGTGGTCGGCGTCGACGCCCTCCACGCCGGTGAGCAGGACGCGGGTGGTGGCGTCGTCCGCCGGAGAGGGGCGCACGGCGCCGACCGCGCCCTCGGGGTGGGCCTCGCGGGCGGCGGCGACCTGCTGGGATATGGGGAGTTTGGTGTCCCCCGCCGGGACGGTCAGTTCCTCGGCGTAGACGAGCTTCTCCACCTGGAAGGAGCCCGCGTAGAGGAAGCCGGTGAGGGCGGCGATCAGCAGGAAGGGGGCGACGAGGATCCCGGCGTAGAAGTGCAGACGCAGGACGAGGGGGCGTACGGCGGCCCAGGCGCCGGGGGAAGTCGGCGCCTGGGCCGCGTCTGGGGAGGGCGCCTCGTCCGTGCGGTTCGGCGGTGCGGTCGTCATCGGGGGTTCTCCGGGGGTCGGTCGGCGGGGAGGGGGCGAGGGGAGCGGCGGGCGTGGAGGGGCGGCGGTTGAGGCTGCGGGTGCGAGGGGAGCGGCGGGTGGGGCTGTGGGTGGTGGAGAGGCGGCGGATGGGGGCTGTGGGTGGTGGTGGAGAGGCGGCGGGTGGGGGCGGCGTCCGGAACGGCTGTTGGACGGACGGGGTGGGTCGGTGCAGTGGTCGGCCCGTTGCGCCGCCGGGTTCCCGGAGGGAAGAGTGACCCCCGTCACAACGAGGGGTCTGTCATGCTGGCGGGATGCCCCACCTGCCCGAGCCGCAGCCCGGCTCCGCACCCCTGTCCCTCGCCGCGCGGGTCGAGGAACTCCTCGCCACTGACGAGCCGTTGCCGATCGTCGCGGCCGGTGATCCGGTGCTGCGCCACGGCACCCGGCCGTACGACGGTGAGCTGGGGCCCGCGCTGCTGGCCCGGTTCGTGGCCGCGCTGCGGGTGACGATGCGGGCGGCGCCGGGGGTCGGGCTGGCGGCGCCCCAGGTCGGCGTCCCGCTGCGGATCGCGGTGATCGAGGATCCGGCGCCGGTGCCGCCGGAGGTGGCCCTCGCGCGGGGCCGGGTGCCGCAGCCGTTCCGGGTGCTGGTGAATCCGGTGTACGAACCCCTCGGGCCGGAGCGGGCCGCGTTCTTCGAGGGGTGTCTGAGTGTGCCGGGCTGGCAGGCGGTGGTGGCCCGGCCCGCCGCGGTGCGGCTGACCGGGCTGGACGAGCGGGGGAACGCGCTCGACGAGGTGTTCCGGGGATGGCCGGCCCGGATCGTGCAGCACGAGACCGACCATCTCGACGGAACGCTCTACCTGGACCGGGCCGAACCGCGCTCGCTCGCGTCGAACGAGGCCATCGCCGAGCGCTGGGCCCAGCCGACCCCGGAGGCGGCGGCGGAGGCGCTGGGGTTCACCCTGCCGCCGGGCTGACCCCGGCCGTCGGGCACCGTCAGCCCCGATACGCCTCCAACAACCGCAGCCACACCTCGCTCAGCGTCGGGTATGACGGGACCGCGTGCCACAGGCGGGAGAGCGGGACCTCGCCGGCGACGGCGATCGTGGCCGAGTGGATGAGTTCTCCGACGCCGGGGCCGACGAACGTGACCCCGACCAGGGTCTCCCGGTCCAGGTCGACGACCATCCGGGCGCGGCCCTGGTAGCCGTCGGCGTACAGCCCGGCCCCGGCGACCGACGAGAACTCGACATCCACGGCCCGGACCTGACGGCCCGCCTGCTCGGCCTCCGCGAGGGAGAGTCCGACGGCGGCGGCCTCGGGGTCGGTGAAGACCACCTGCGGTACGGCGGCGTGGTCGGCGGTCGCCGCGTGCGCGCCCCAGGGGTCGGTCTCCAGCAGCGGTACGCCCTGGGCGCGGGCGGCGATGGCGGCGCCCGCGATCCGGGCCTGGTACTTGCCCTGGTGGGTGAGGAGCGCCCGGTGGTTGGCGTCGCCGACGGCGTAGAGCCAGTCGCTGCCCTCGACCCGGAGGCTGTCGTCGACCGGCAGCCAGGAGCCGGGTGCGAGGCCGACGGTGTCCAGGCCGATGTCGTCGGTGCGCGGGGCGCGGCCGGTGGCGAAGAGGATCTCGTCGGCCTCGATCCGGTCGCCGTGGTCGGTGTCGACCAGGACCGTGCCGCCCTCGCGCGCGACGGCGGTCACGGAGGTGCCGGTGCGCAGCTCCACCCCGGCCTCGACCAGCGCCTCGGCGACCAGTTCCCCGGCGAAGGGTTCCATCCGGGGCAGCAGGCCCTTGCCGCGCACCAGCAGGGTGACCTCGGAGCCCAGCGCCCGGTAGGCGGTGGCCATCTCGGTGGCGACCACTCCCCCGCCGACCACCACCAGCCGGTCCGGCACGGACTGGGAGCTGGTGGCCTCCCGGCTGGTCCAGGGCCGTACGGCGGCGAGGCCCGGCAGGTCGGGCAGCTGGGCGCGGGTGCCGGTGGCCACGGCGACGGCGTGCCGGGCGGTGAGGTTGGTGAGGGTGCCGTCGGGGCCGGTCACGGTGACCGTGCGGGGTCCGGCGAGGCGGCCGTGGCCGCGGTACAGGTCGGCGCCGATGCCCTCGACCCAGGCGACCTGGCCGTCGTCCTTCCAGTGGGAGGTGTAGTCGTTGCGGTGGGCGAGGACCGCGGGCGCGTCGAGGTCGCCCTGCACCAGGTGGCGCAGTCCGGGCACCTTGCGGGCGTCGGAGCGGGCGATGGCCGGCCGCAGCAGGGCCTTGCTGGGCATGCAGGCCCAGTAGGAGCATTCGCCGCCGACCAGCTCGCTCTCCACGATCGCCGTGGAGAGTCCGGCCGCCCGGGTGCGGTCGGCCACGTTCTCCCCCACGGGACCGGCTCCGAGCACCACGACGTCGTACACCTGGGAATCCGTTTCCGTCATGGGGCCAGTCTGGTGGGTGGTGTGCGCGGTGGCCACACGGGTACGCGGGCCGGTACGCGCGTGTGCCACAGCCGGGGCACGGGCAGGCGAGCAGGCACGTGCCGTACGGAAGAGCGGACGGAATAACGCGACGGTCCGGCGGTGTTCCCCGGACGATTTCCCCGACATCAGGAAGCAGGGATTCAGGTCATGAGCAGCACTGTCGAGCTCACCAAGGAGAACTTCGACCAGACGGTCAAGGAGAACGGGTTCGTTCTGATCGACTTCTGGGCGTCGTGGTGCAGACCGTGCCGTCAGTTCGCGCCGGTCTATGAGCGGGCGGCGCAGGACAACCCCGATCTGGTGTTCGGCAAGGTGGACACCGAGGCGCAGCCGGAGCTGGCCGCGGCGTTCGACATCCGGTCGATCCCGACCCTGATGATCGTCCGGGACCAGGTCGCGGTGTTCGCGCAGCCCGGCGCGCTGCCCGAGGCCGCCCTGAAGGACGTCATCGGCCAGGCCCGGAACCTGGACATGGACGAGGTCCGCAAGGCAGTGGCCGCCGAGCAGTCCAAGGCCGAGTAATCGAGGGCCGGGCAGCCCAAGGCCGGTAGTCAGGGCCGGGCAGTCAGTCCAGGGGCGGGCAGCCCGCCGCGGCGCAGAGCGGCGAGCCGTACCCGCCGACGGCGCGGCGGCGGGTGCGTCGGGTCAGCTGGAGTCGCGGTGGACCACCGCGGCTCCCAGCACGTCCCGGATCTCGGGCGGCCCGGCGGGGTCCCGGACCGCCCGGTCGACGAGTTCGGCGATGATCCGGCCGGCCGGGAGATCGATGTGGACGGTGCTGAGCCGGGGCCGCAGCAGCCGTCCGAGCATCAGATCGTCGGCGCCGATCAGCGCGGTGTCCTCGGGGATGCGGACGCCCTCGTCCTGGAGGGCGCGCATCAGGAGCATCGCGTACTCGTCGTTGTAGGTGAACACCGCGTCCAGGTCGTAGGCCGGCCAGTCCGCGGCGAGTCGGGCGGCGGACTCCTCGGTGTAGGCGAGGGGCAGCGGCGCGACGGTCGCTCCGCTGCCGTCGAGGGCGCGGCGGACGCCGGTGAGGCGGGGGCGGGAGAAGCCCTCCAGGCCCGGTTCCTCGGGGACGACCACCCCGATCCGGCGCCGTCCCCGGGCCAGCAGATGCGCCCCGGCGGCCCGGCCGACCTCGTCCTGGTCCATCAGCAGCGCGTGGGCGCCCTCGACGGTCTCCGGTCCGAGGGTGACGACGGCGCGGGCGCCGGCCCGTTTCAGGATCGCCACCGCCTCCGGTCCCGTCCCGGTGTCGGGGACCAGTACGGCGACGGGCCGCAGCTCCGCCCAGGCGCGGGCGGCGTCGTCCCCGCTCAGACCGAGGGTGCCGTACTGGACGACGGTGTAGTCGAGCCGGCTGACCGCCCACTGGAGTTCGCTGAGGAAGCGGCTGTGGAGCGGGCCGACCGGGATGGTCGGTGAGGGCATCAGCACGATCCGGCTGTGCCCGGCGCGCAGACTGCGGGCCGCGGCGTGCGGGACGTAGCCGAGTTCCTTCGCCGCCTCGTGCACCCGGCGGCGCGTGGGTTCGCTGATGCGGACCGCGCTGGTGTTGTTGAGTACGTACGAGACGGTCGCGCGCGAGACTCCGGCGAGACGAGCGACATCGGCGCTCGTGGGCACGGATCCAGGCGTGGGCGTGTTCGGTATCTGCACCATGACGTACGGCATCTTGGCAGAGGCCGGAGGCCGGGTTTCGCGCGGGTTCGGGTTGTTTTCCCTTGGACTTTCCACGCGCGTAGGTGAGGGGTCATCCGCCGGGAAGGAGAGGTTCGTCCGTTCTGGCGCGGGGGGTCCGGGCGGAAAGCGGGTCGGTACCGAACCAGGTCGGCACCGGGTCGGCACCGGGTCGGCACTGTGGGGACACTACAGAAGGGCGCTCCGGGCAGGCGTGGGCCGGTCAGCAGGCCCCGGCGCCGCCCGCCGCCGCCGGGAGGCTCTCCGAACCCGAACCCGAACCCGAAGCCGAACCCGAAGCCGGACCCGAAGCCGAAGCCGAACGCGAACCCGGACCCGAACCCAGACCCGAACCCGGGCTCGCGGTCACCGGTTCGCCGCCGATCACCCGGTTCACCAGGTCCTCCCAGCCCGCCTCCAGCCGCTCCACCGGCATTCCGCAGTGCCGGGTCAGATGGTGGACCAGGCCGGGGCTGAGGTGGGCAAGCAGCACATGGGCGAGCAGGTCGGGGTCGCCGTCCGGGACGGCCTCGCGCAGCAGCAGCGCGACATGGCCGTGCAGCAGTCTGCGGGGCGGCAGGTCGTAGCGGCGCTCGGCGCTGGGGGGCTCGGCCGCCAGTTGCAGTTCCAGGTCGTCGGCCGAGCGGCGGAGCACGGCGAGACCGAAGGCGCGCAGCCGCTCCTCGGGCGGGGCGCCGGGGCCGAGCGGGGGCGGGCCACCGAGGAAGGCGGCCTGGAACTTCCGCTCCGAGTGGTCGAGCAGGGCGGTCAGCAGGCCCGTGCGGTCGCCGAAGCGGCGGAAGACGGTGCCCTTGCCGACCGAGGCCGCCGCGGCCACCGCGTCCATCGTGAGCCCGGCGGCGCCGTGCTCGGCCACCAGGGCGGCGGCGGCCTCCAGCAGCCTGGCCCGGTTCCGTGCCGCGTCGGCGCGCAGACAGGGTTCGTCGTCGGCCGATCCGAGCTGGAGCAGTTCGGCGTCGTCGGCGGTGCGCTCCTGGGGCGCCCCGAAGGGCGGGATGGTGGCGGACATGAAGCCAGCGTAAAGCATCGGGAATGAAACTGGACCGTGGTCCGCTTAGGGTGCTACAACATAAACGGACCCCGGTCCGGATATGACAGCAGTGTTTCCGTCACGTTTCAGCACCCCCCTGGAGTTCCCCATGTCCGTTCAGTTCCTCGCGCTCGTCGGCAGCCTCCGGGCCGGCTCCCACAACCGCCAGCTCGCCGAGACCGCGGTGAAGCTGGCCCCGGCCGGCACCACTGTCCAGGTGTACGAGGGCCTCGCCGACATCCCGTTCTACAACGAGGACATCGACGTACCGGGCAGCGTCCCCGCCGCCGCCCAGAGGCTGCGGGACGCCGCCGCCACGACCGACGCCTTCCTGTTC
Source organism: Streptomyces sp. NPDC004610 (assembly GCF_040609715.1). Classification (NCBI taxonomy): domain Bacteria; kingdom Bacillati; phylum Actinomycetota; class Actinomycetes; order Kitasatosporales; family Streptomycetaceae; genus Streptomyces; species Streptomyces sp. NPDC004610. Next base: position 107,233 of record NZ_JBEXLA010000026.1, read on the forward strand.
TTCACGCCGGAGTACAACGGCACCATCCCGGCCGTGCTGAAGAACGCCATCGACTGGCTGTCCCGCCCCTACGGCGGCAGCGCCCTCAGCGAGAAGCCGGTCGCCGTGGTCGGCACCGCCTTCGGCCAGTACGGCGGCGTCTGGGCGCAGGACGAGGCCCGCAAGGCGGTCGGGATCGCGGGCGGCAAGGTGCTGGAGGACGTGAAGCTGTCCATCCCCGGCTCCGTCACCCGGTTCGCCGAGACCCACCCCGGCGACGACGCCGAGGTCGTCGCCCAGCTGACCGAGGTCATCGAGCGGGTCCACGGGCACGCGGGGGCGACCGCCGCCGCGTAACGCGTCCCGCGGGCAGCGCGGTAACTCCCGTACCCCCCACGCCCCCGCACCCCCTGCCCCCCCGCACACCCCGCATCCCTGCGCCTGATGAGGGCCGGAGCTTTTCGCTCCGGCCCTCTTTCGTGTGCCTGAGGAGGCTACGGACCGGCCACCGACCGTCAACAAACGGACAGCGAGCGGCATTTCGGCATCCTGTCCACCCCCTGTGACCGAGGTCACCTCTGCACAAGCGAACTCATCCGGCGTTCCCGCGTCTTGTGGGCGTCCATCGCTCACAGACGTTAGAAACCACCAGATAATGCCCGAATTGATGAGGCTCACGCCTGCCCTCCACCAGGCGCCGCACTCGGCTCGCACCACCTCCCTCCCTGCTCTCAACTGCCTTACTGGCAGCGGCACTTGCTCGCTGCGGAAGGGATAGGCGCATGTTCCACCGTGTGGCAGAACTGGCCGTCCGCAGACCCAAGGCCATCCTGATCGTGGCCGCACTGCTCGTCGCCGCGATGGGGGTCGTCGGTGCGGGTGCGTTCGGCAAACTCGTCGGCGGCGGCTTCGACGACCCCGACTCCCAGTCCACCCGGGCCCAGCGGCTCATCGACGAGAAATTCGGCGGTGAGACCAATCTGGTCCTGCTGGTCACCAGCCGGGACGGCCGGGTCGGTGACGAGGCCGCCCGCGCGGACGGCGAGGAACTCGTCGCCGCCCTGCGCGAGGAGGAGACCCTCAGCAACGTCGTCTCCTACTGGGACACCGACAGCGAGGCGCTGGTCTCCGAGGACGGCTCCGCGGCACTGGTGGCCGCGCATGTCGAGGGCGACGAGGCGACCCGCGACCAGCACGCCCACGACATCATCGAGGCCTACTCCGGCCAGCGCGACGGCCTCACCGTCCGCGCGGGCGGCGGTACCGCGGTCAGCGCGGAACTCTCCGACCAGGTGCTGAAGGATCTGCTGCTCGCGGAGATCATCGCGGTGCCGCTGACCCTGCTGTTGCTGCTGATCGTGTTCGGCGGGGTGGTCGCCGCGCTGCTGCCGCTGGTGATCGGCACCATCGCGGTGGCCGGGACCTTCGCCGAACTCGCCCTGCTGGGCGGCGCGACGAATGTGTCGATCTTCGCGGTGAACCTCACCACCGCCCTCGGTCTCGGCCTCGGGATCGACTACGCGCTGCTGATGATCAGCCGGTTCCGGGAGCAGCTCGCCGCCGGGGAGACGGTGGCGGACGCGGTCCGGGCGACCGTGCACACCGCCGGGCGGACCGTGGTCTTCTCGGCGGCGACCGTGGCCGTGGCGCTGACCGCGCTGCTGGTGTTCCCGCAGTACTTCCTGCGGTCGTTCGCCTACGCCGGGGTCGGGGTCGTGGTGATCGCGGCGGTCGGCACGCTGTTCGTGATGCCGGCGCTGCTGATGCTGCTCGGCCACAAGGTCAACAAGGGCCGCATCCCGCTGCCGAAGCGCTCCGGGGGCGGGCACCGGGCGCCGTTCTGGGGCCGGCTCGCCGGTGCGGTGATGCGCCGGCCGGTGCTGACCGGGCTGCCGGTGCTGGCCGTGCTGCTGCTGGCCGCCGCCCCGCTGCTCGGGGTCACCTTCGGCACCCCCGACGAACGGGTGCTGCCCGAGGACGCCGAGAGCCGCCAGGTCTCCGCCGCCCTGCGCGCCGACTTCGCCGGGGACGACGAGGCGGCCGTCCAGGTCGTCGCCGACGGCGACATCGGCTACGCGGCGCTCGACGCCTACGCCGAGTCCCTCGCGAAGCTGCCCGGGGTGAGCCGCGTCGAGGCGGCCACCGGCACCTACACCCCGGACGACTGGCAGGCCCCCGGCCCCGCCGCGCAGGCCCTGGAACGACCGGACGCCATGCGGGTCAGCGTGATCGGCACGGCGGCCCCGAAGTCCGAGGACGCCCAGGCCCTGGTCGGCACGGTCCGCGCAACCCCGGGCCCCGAGGGCGCCACGCTCACCCTGGTGGGCGGCGGGGACGCCGAACTCGTCGACACCAAGGACTCCATCGCCGACCGGCTGCCGCTGGCGGGCGGGCTGGTCGCGCTGACGACGTTCATCCTGCTGTTCCTGTTCACCGGCAGCATCGTCCAGCCCGTCCGGGCGCTGCTGCTGAACATCGTCAGCCTGGCCGCCGCGATCGGCGCGATGACCTGGATCTTCCAGGACGGCCATCTCAGCTCCCTGCTCGGCTTCACCCCGCAGCCGATGGACACCTCCATGACGGTGCTGCTGTTCTGCATCGCCTTCGGACTGTCCATGGACTACGAGGTGTTCGTCACCAGCCGGGTCAAGGAGCTGCACGACCACGGGGAGACCACCTACACCGCCGTCGTCAACGGCCTCGGCCACACCGGGCGGATCGTCAGCGCCGCCGCCTGTCTGCTCGCCGTCGGCTTCTTCGCCTTCGCCACCGCGCAGGTCAGCTTCATGCAGATGTTCGGCCTCGGCAGCGGTCTGGCCATCCTCATCGACGCGGTCGCGGTACGCGGGGTGCTGCTGCCCGCCGCGATGCGCCTGCTGGGCCGCACGGCCTGGTACGCGCCCGGTCCGCTGCGCCGCTTCCACGACCGGTTCGGCCTCAGCGAGAGCGGCCCGGCGCCGGCCGGCGCGGGCACTCCGCGGACCGACGTCCCGTCCGGGGTCTGAAACCCCGCCGTCTCTCGTTCCTCTTCTCTCCACCTTCGTACGGGGCCCAGGTTCCGCACGCCCTGAAACCCTCGAACCCTCGATCACTCGGAGAACACACCCATGCGCAAGTCCACCCTTGTGACCCTCGCCGGCGTCGGCCTCGGCGCGCTGCTGCTGACCGGCTGCGGCGGCGACGACTCCGGCGACGACAGCGCCGCCGCCTCGCCCTCGGCCTCTCCCTCGGCCACGGCTCCCGCCGCGGACACCGCCACCTCCCCGAGCCCGAGCGGCTCCCCGGCCGCGAGCGCGAGCGACGGCGCGGTGAAGCTGGACGGCGGCTGGCTCGGTGAGTCGGATGTCGACCAGGTGGCCATGATCATCCAGGGGCAGACGGTGATGCTCGCCTTCCAGAGCAATGACGGCAAGACACGGCACGCCTGTGACGGTCTGCTCAAGGAGACCGCGATCACCCTGAGCTGTGTCGACAAGAACAGCACCGACCGGACCAACGGCACGGTCGAGATCTCCAGCGGCGACAAGCTCGCCATCGCCTGGGAGTCCGGCAAGAAGGATCTGCTCACCAAGAGCGGTGACGGGGAGCTGGACTACTCGCAGTGGGGTCTGCCCTCGCCGCCCGCCGCGAGCTGACCCGACCGACGGCACTTGAGCCAAGGCCGGGGCCGGGTGTCGGGGCCGGGTGTCGGGGCCGGGGGCCATGGATCCCGGCCCCGGTGGATCCCGGCCCCGGTGGATCCCGGCCCCGGTGGATCCCGGCCCTGGCGGGTCGTGGCCCCAGTGGATCATGAGGCTGGCGGTCCGGCGGATCGCAGGAATCACGGCCCCGGCCCACCGCTTTGACGGACCCTCACCCTATGATGTGACGCAGTTCACACAGATTTCACCGAACTTTCCTTCTCCCCCACCGTCCTGTCGCTGATCCAGCTCGACCACGACGGGAGGCACCATGTCGTCCCCATCACCGCCGGCCACGGCGGACGGCCGGTTCGACGACGCCGACGGCAGCGCGGCCGAGGGCCCCGGCATACCCCCGGCGGGCCGCCTGGTCGGCCGTACGGCGGAGCTGGAGCTGTTCGACGAACTGCTCGGCTCGGCCGCCACCCGGGGCACCGCGCTGATGCTGACCGGCGAGGCCGGGGTGGGCAAGAGCGCGCTGCTGGACGAGGCGGCGGCCCGCGCCGAACAGGCCGGTTTCCGGGTACTGCGGGTGGTCGGCTCGCAGTTCGAGCAGAGTGTCAGCTTCTCGGCGCTCAACCAGCTCCTCCAGCCGCTCGCCGGTCATATCGCCGCCCTCCCCGAACGGCAGGCGGGCATCCTCCAGGCCATCCGGGGCCTCTCCGACGAGCAGCCCGCCGAACTCCTCGCGGTCACCAACGCCGTCCAGGTGCTGCTGAACCGGACCACCGCCGAGGGCGGGCCGCTGGCGCTGGTCATCGACGACGTGGCCTGGCTGGACCGGCCCAGCGCGGCCGTGCTGGCGACGGTCGCCCGCTATGCCCGCACCAACGCCATGGTGCTGCTGGCCGCCGCCCGCACCGGCGACGAATCGTTCCTCAGCAGCACCCGCATACCCCGGCACGAGGTCCACCCGCTGGACGAGCACTCCGCGCACGCCCTGGTCGAGGAACGCTTCCCGGCGATGACCGCCCGGGTCCGGCACCGGCTCGTCACCGAGGCGGGCGGCAACCCGCTCGCCCTGCTGGAACTGCCGGTCACCCTCAACGAGGCGCAGCAGACCGAGCGCGGCCCGCTGCCGGCCGTGCTGCCGCTGACCGAACGGCTCAAGGCGATCTTCGCCGTCCGGGTGGGCGCGCTGCCCGAGGCGACCCGGCGGCTGCTGCTGCTCGCGGTGCTGGACGGCTCCGGTGATCTGCACATCCTCCAGCGGGCGTCGAGCGGCGGGAGCGCCGCGCTCGGTGAGCTGGGCCCGGCCGAGCGGGCGGGGCTGGTGCAGGTGGACGCGGTGACCGGACGGCTGGTGTTCCGGCATCCGCTGACCCGCTCGGCGGTGATGGAGTGGTCGACCAGCGAGGAGCGGCGCTGGGGGCATCTGGCGCTGGCCGGGGAGTTCCCGGAGGGGTCGGAGCACCGGGCCCGGCATCTGGCCGACGCGGCGGTGGGCCCCGACGACGAGGTGGCCGCGCTGCTCCACGAGGTCGCCTACAACACCCTGCGCCGGGGTGACGCGGTCGGCGCCATCACCACCCTGCTGCGCGCGGCCGAACTGTCCAGCACCGGGCCGCTGAAGGGCCGCAGACTGGCCGAGGCGGCGTGCATGGGCGTCAACATCACCGGCGACCTGCGCAGTGTCCGCGCGCTGCTGGACAACGCGGCGCTCGCCGACCCGGTGGGCGCCGACTCGCTGGCCGCGGCGGTCGCGGCGGCCGGGCAGCTGCTCAACGGCGAGGGCGACGCCGACACCGCCCACCGGCTGCTCGTCGGCGCCGTCGACAACCATGTCCAGGGCGGCGGCGAGGTCGATGACATCGTCGTCGACGCCCTCCACATGCTGCTGATGCTCTGCCACTTCGGCGGGCGGCCCGATCTCTGGGAGTCCTGGGAGAACGCGGTGGCGCGGATCGGGCCGCTGGCCCCCGACACCCTGGTGCCGGTGGTGTCCGGGGCGTTCGGCGACCCCGCGTACCGGGCGTCTGAGGTGCTGGACGACCTCGACCGGCTGATCCCCGGCCTGTACCGGGAGACCGACCCCCGGCGGATCATCCGTACCGCCACCGCCGCCTCCTATGTCGACCGGCTGCCGGGGTGCCGCAGCGCGCTGCGCCGGGTCATCGACGACGGGCGGGACGGCGGGGCCATCACCTCGGCTATCGAGGCGCTGTTCCTGCTGGGCAACGACGCCTACTACACCGGTCAGTGGGACGACCTGACGGAGGTCGTGGACGAGGGCCTCCAGTGGTGCACGGCGTACAGCTACCGCATGACGGCCCATGTGGGGCACTTTCTGCGGGGCATGCTGGCCGCCGCGCGGGGCCGGGAGCAGGAGGCGCGGGAGCTGGCCGACCGGCTGGTGTCCTGGGGCAATCCCCGGGGGCTGGGCTCGCTGCGGATGTACGGGGCGCACATCGGGGCGCTGTCGGCGCTGGGCGGCGCGGACTTCGAGGCCGCCTACCGTCGGCTGCGGGCGGTGACCACGCCCGGTGAGCTGCCCCGGCATCTGGCGCACAGCCTGTGGCTGTTCTTCGACTTCACCGAGGCCGCGGCCCGCACCGGGCGGCACGCCGAGGCGCTCGCGCACATCGCGGCCGTCAAGGAGGCCGGGGTGCCGTCGCTGTCCCCGCGGCTGGCGATGCTGACGGCGGCGGCGGAGGCGATGGCCCAGCCGGACACCATCGACCACGAGCTGTTCGCCGTCGCCATCGACTCCCCCGGCGCCGAACGCTGGCCGTTCGACTGGGCGCGGATCTGCCTGGCGTACGGGGAGCGGCTGCGGCGGGCGAAGGCGGCGGTGGCGGCGCGGACGCATCTGGACGCGGCGCTGAGCACGTTCCAGCGCCTGGGCGCCGAGCCGTGGAGCGCGCGGGCGGCGAGCGAACTGCGGGCCACCGGGGTCGCGGTGCGCACCACGGGTCCCGGGGCGGAGCGGCTCGCGCTGCTCACCCCGCAGGAGCAGCAGGTGGCGCAGCTGGCGGCGACCGGGCTGACCAACAAGCAGATCGCCGCGCAGTTGTTCCTGTCGCCCCGGACGGTGGCGGCGCATCTGCGCAATGTGTTCCCGAAGCTGAATGTGACATCCCGGGCGGGGCTGCGGGACGCGCTGAGCGGGCAGTCGTAGCGGGGGGCGCGGGACGGACGGTCGGGGCGGGGGGCGCGTCAACCGGCGGCCGTGGCGGGGGCACGCTGAGCGGGTGGTCGTAGCGCAGGACGCAGAGAGCGGGCGGTCGTAGCGGGGGGAGAGGCGCGTGAACGGGCGGCCCTGGCGCGGGCGCCTGAGCAGGTGGTCGTAGCCTGAGGCGCCTTGAGCGGGCGGGCGCGGCGTGACGCGCGCCCGTGGCCTCGATGGCCCGGGTGACGGTACCGCGCTCGCCCGACTCGGCACCGACAAGCGGCCGGTCCGCTGAACGGCCGGCCGCTTGGGGAGAGGGAGAGGAGCCGCGGGGATCAGGCGGTGGCGGCCTGCTTGATGATCTCGGCGACGGCCTCGGGCCGGGAGACATAGACCGCGTGGCTGCCCGGGACCTCGGTGACCGTGGCCCCGGCCCGCTCCGCCATGATGCGCTGGGCGGGCGGAGGAATCATCTTGTCGTCGGACGCCACCAGGTACCAGCTCGGCTTGCCGGCCCAGGACGCCTCGGTGACCGCTCCGTTGAGGGCGTCGAGACCCCACGGCACCTGGGAGTCGGCGAGGAACTTGGCGTCCTCGGCGTCCAGGTCGGCGGCGAACGCCTCGGCGAACTTGTCGCGGTCCAGGAACAGATAGCCGTTCTGCGGGGGCAGGATCGGCGGAACCGGGGCGCCGGGGGGCGGGTCGGCGATCAGGGAGCTGACGGACTCGCCCTTGTCGGGGGCGAACGCCGCGATGTAGACGAGCGCGGCGACCTGGTCGTGCAGACCGGCCTCGGTGGCGACGACACCGCCGTAGGAGTGGCCGACCAGCACGACGGGTCCGTCCTGGGCCTCGATGACCTGGTGGGTGGCCTTGACGTCGCCGGCGAGGGACTCAGTGGGGTTCTGCACGATGCTGACGTTGAACCCTTCACGGGTGAGGATGCGGTGCACCCCCTGCCAGCCGGAGCCGTCGACGAAGCCCCCATGGACGAGGACGATGTTCTTGACGGTTGCCATGTGATGGCTCCTTTTGCGGTGTATCTGTTAGGGCAGGAACAAGCTAGGTCTCACCGAGTACCCCGGCTTCGTTAAAATGACCTAGTTGAGCTGCCGAAACCGCCGGTCCGGCCGCCTTTCTGTACGGCGTCTGAACACCTTCTCAAGAGCTGGCAAAAACTGTGGGCGATTCCCGTCCGCCGCCGTCCCCGGGTCCGGTCTACGCGTTCCAGCCGCCGTCGACGTCGAGATCGGTGCCGGTGATGTAGGACGCGTCGGGACCGGCCAGGAACCCCACCGCGGCGGCGACCTCCTCGGGGCGCGCATAGCGGTGGAAAGGCGCGAGGGAAAGCAGCACCTTTCCGATCTCGCTCTCCTGCGGAATTCCCATGTCGGTCAGCGCGAAGGCGGACACGACCGTGTTAACGGTGATCTCACGCGGGGCGAGTTCATGGGCCCAGGAACGCCCGTACGCGCTGATGGCGGCCTTGGTGGCGCCGTAGTCGCCGAATCCGCCGGCGAATGCGCGCCGGGCGGAGACACTGCCGATGGAGATGATCCGGCCGCCGTCCGGCATGTGCCGCAGCGCCTCGGTGGTGGTGGTCACCACACCGTGCACATTGATGTCCCAGAGTCGCCGTGACTCCTCCTGGCTCAGCGATCCCAGGGGGCCGCCGCCGGCGAACACGGCCGCGTTGTTGACCAGGATGTCGATCTGCCCGAAACGCTCGGCGACCTCGGCCACGAGACCGATCGCCTCGTCGCGGTCGCCCTGATCCGCGCGATAGGCATGGGCCCGTACGCCGAATTCCTCGATTTCCTTCGCGACGGTCTCCGCCTTGTGCGCGGATTTCTCATAGCTGAGCGCCACATCCGCTCCGGCCGCCGCCAGCCGCCGGGCCGCGGCGGCGCCGAGCCCCCGGCTCCCGCCGGTCACGAGGGCGACCTTCCCGCGCAGGTTCTTCTCCATGAAATGCCTCGGCCTTTCCGTCTTTCCGTTCCGGTGCCGTACGGCCGCGGAGCCGCTCCGCGGCGCTTCCATGCTCGGCGGCGGTCGGCCCCGCGTCTTTCGCCCCGGCGCGCGGACCTTGCCGGGCGGCGCACACCTGCCGCCCGCACCGCCGGCTTCCGGCAACCCGCCCTCACCGAACGCCTCTTCGATACGATGAGGTGTGTATTCCTGTGGTGAGACGGCGGAGATCTCCTCGGTCGGCGACTGGGACGAGGTCTTCTCGGAGGTGCACGGCGCGAGCCGGATCAGCGTGCGCGATCCGCGAGCGCCCTGGTCGAGCGAGCTGCACTGGCAGCGGTCCGGCGCCTACGGCCTCGCGATGTGCGACGGAGGCCAGGAACTGGTCTCCCGGGACGCCCGGCACATCCGCAGCGACCCCCGGGGCACCTACGAACTGCTGGTGCCGCTCGCCGGTTCGGCCTGGGTCGAGCAGGGCGGCGCCGGCACCGAGCTGGGCGCGGGCTCGATGGTGCTGTGCGACATCGACCGGCCGCTGACCTTCGCCCATGACGCCGGGTTCCGGTCCGTCTCCTTGATCGTGCAGGGCGACAGCATCACCCGGCGCAGTCCGGCGGCGGCCCGGCAGCCCCGGCTGCTCACCGGCGACCGGGGCCTAGGACGGCTCGTCCGGCAGATGGTGGCGACCCTCCAGGAGGAGCGGACGGCGTTCTCGGAGACGACGTTCGACCTCGCCTGCGACCGGCTGCTGGACCTGGTGTGCCTGGCCGCCGAGGGCGGCACCGACTCGGCGCCGGCCGGGCAGCGGGCCACGGTGGAGGCGTCGATCCGGCGCTATGTGCGCGAGCACGCCGACGAGGACGGCCTCGGGGTCGCCTCCATCGCGCGGGCGCTCGGCTGGTCGACCCGCTATGTGCAGCAGGTGCTGCGCGCCGCCGACACCACCCCCCGGGACCTGATCCGGCGGGAGCGGCTGAATCTCGCCAAGAGCCGGCTGGCGAGCCCGGCGTGGGGCAGCCATTCGATCTCCCGGATCGCCCACTCCTGCGGCTTCGGCAGCCACGCCTCCTTCACGACGGCGTTCCGCCAGGAGTTCGGCCTGACCCCCACGGAGACCCGCCACGGGGCGTCCCGCCCGCTGTCCCCGCTCCCGGGGGCCGGCGGGGATCCCGGTACGGATCCCACCGGCTGACCCGCGGAGCGGCCCCGACCCGGCCTGCCGCCACCACGGCCCCCCTCCCCCCACCCGCTCGGTTGTACGATGTCCGAAACCGGACCATCCTCCGGTAAGCACGGCGGGGAGGCGGCCGGAGGGGTCGGCCGACCCTCGTCGATCGATCCGGGGAGCCCCGATGCCCGAACAGCCGCGTCCCGCGACGGCGACCGACGCCGCCGCCGCACCGGGCCCCGCCCGGCCCGTCCGCGCCCACGCCCGGCGCAACCGGGAGAAGCTGCTCGCCGCCGCCCTGCACGAGTTCAGCGCGGCCGGTGACAACGCCTCCCTGGGCGGCATCGCCAAGGCCGCCGGGGTCGGGATCGGCACCCTCTACCGGCACTTCCCCAACCGTGAGTCACTGGTTCTGGCCACCTATGAGCACGAGGTGGAGCAGCTCTGCTCGGGCGCGGCGGAACTGCTGGACACCCTGCCCGCGGACGAGGCGTTCCAGGAGTGGATGCGGCGGCTGGCGAGCCTGCTGGTCACCAAGCAGCAGATGTCCGAGGCGCTGCGGGCGTTCGGCCCGCACGACACCTGGGAGTCGGCGACGTACACCAGCGTCTACACCACCATCGCCACCCTGGTCGAGGCGGGTGCCGCCGCGGGGCGCATCCGGGACGACCTCACCACGGCGGATGTGGTGCTCGCGATGAGCGGACTGCTCCGGCTGGATGTCACAGGCGACTGGCGGGGCCAGGCGGACCGCCTGATCGCCCTGCTGATGGACGGACTACGGACGGGGGCGAGGACGCAGGGCGCACACGGCTGAGCCCCCTGTCCCCACCCGCCGCTGGGCCCCTCGTCCCCGCCGGGCGCCCCCCATCCTCCCAACCCCACCCCCGCAAGCCCTCCCCCACGTTACCGTTCGGTAGAAACCCCGCGGCGTCCCCGTCGCGGCGAAGGACGACACGGACGTGGCGGGCGAGCCCAGCGCCTTCGGCTGTACGGCCCTTCCCGCCGACCACCGAGGACAGCGAGGCGGTCCGGCGGCTGCGCGCGGCCGGGGCCGTTGTCGTCGTAGTGGTAGTCGTCGTCGGCAAGACCAACACCTGTGAGCTGAGCCAGTGGCCGTTCACCGAGGGGCCCGCGTTCGGCGCCACCGCAATCCCTGGCACCTGGGCCACGCCCCGGGCGTGTTCGGCCGCCGCCGTGGCCGCCGGGCTGGTCCCGGCCGCGCTCGGGTCGGACGGCGCCGGCTCGGTACGGATCCCGGCCGCCTGGACCGGCCTCGCCGGGGGCAGAAAGAGCGCCGAACCTCATCGCCAGGATGACCCGAACGACAGACCCCAGCCGCAGCACGGCCGGATGTCCACCCGGCCGTACGGCGAGTCCGTCCAGCGCATCACCGTCAACCGCACCCTCGCGGACACCGCCCCGCTGCTGGACGTGGCGAGCGGCAACCATCCGCGCGACCCGCACCGCCCGGCGCCGGTGAGGGCGCTGGAGGCGGCTCGCCGCGACCCGGGGCGGCTGCGGATCGCGGCGAGCCGCCGAAGCCGCCGTTCACCGCGTTCCCGGCCCAGGTCACCGCGCTCGCCGAGCATCTCGCCGCGTCGGGCCACGAGGTGACGCGGGCGCATCCGCCGTACGGACGGATCGGGCCGACGTTCGTGCCGCACGCCACCGCCGAGCGGGTCCGCGAGGTACTGGTGCCCGGACTCCTCGACCGGCCCACCCAGGACGCCGCCCGCCTCGGATGACTGCTCGACGGCGTGCCCCGGCGGGCGGATACGGCCCTGCGCCAGAGTGAACGTCCCCGCCGGGTGCGCCGGTGACGGGCTGCCGGTCGGGGCGCAGTCGGACCGCTGCTGGTGTCGCCGGAGGCGGGGCCGGGGCGGCCCGAGCGGTGGCCCGCGGTCCGGACCGCCCCGGATTCCCCGGCCGGTTGGGCGCGTTGGACCCGTACTCTGTGACCATGGACGATACGTCGATGGTCGGGCTCATGGGACGCGTCACCGGCACGATCGGTCCCGGGCTCGTCGGCGAGGTGATCGTCCGGGTGCGCGGCGGCGCCGAGCACTTCCTCGCCTACCCGGCGACGGGCACGGACCGGATCGAGCGGGGCACGGTGGTGATGGTGGTGGAGTATCTGCCACCGCGCACGGTGTATGTCTCGGCCATGTACGGGAGCTGACCGCCGGGGGCGTTCGCACCAGGGCGACCACAACCGTGTACCGAGCGCGCAACAGCCTCAACCTCCCGCTAGGCAGGGGGCGTTGGGCGGCTTCACACTCCCCTTACATCCGGTGCCCCGTCCTGGGCACCATCCGGCACCTGGGGGGTGCTTTGCCGATGACCGTCGGCTTGGTGGTGGGGGTGGCGTTCGCCGCCGTCCTCGTTCTGATCATCGTCTTCAAACTGATGTGGCGTGTCGCCGAACCCAACGAGGCGCTCATCATCTCCGGCTCCAAACACGCCCTGGAGGGCCTGGAGGAGGGGATGGGATTCCGTATCGTCACCGGGCGGGGCACGCTGGTGCTGCCCGGGGTGCAGGCGGTGCGCAAGCTCTCCCTCGACCTCAACCAGACCGAACTGCATGTGGACTGTGTGACGCATCAGGGCATCCCGCTGAAGGTGCGGGGTGTCGTCATCTTCAAGGTCGGCGACGACTTCGTGTCCATCGCGAATGCCGCCCGCCGGTTCCTGGACCAGCAGAAGCTGATGGCGGAGCGGGTGCACACGGTGTTCGCCGGTCATCTGCGGGCCATCGTCGGCGGGCTGACCGTCGAGGACATGATCCGCGACCGGGAGAAACTGACCGGTCAGGCGCGGGCGGCCTGCGGTACCGAGATGGAGAAGCTGGGTCTGATCGTGGACTCGCTCCAGATCCATGAGATCGAGGACCCGACCGGGTACATCAAGAACCTCTCCGCCCCGCACACCGCCGCCGTGCACCGGGACGCCCGGATCGCCCAGGCGGAGGCCGACCGGCTGGCCACCGAGGCCGAGCAGTTGGCGTTCGGGCGGATGGCCCAGGCGACCCGGGACAGCGAGATCCTCAAGGCCGGGTACCAGGCGGAGCAGGACAAGGCCGCCGCCAAGGCCCGGCAGGCGGGGCCGCTCGCGGAGGCCGCCGCCCGGCAGGAGGTGGTGGTCCAGGAGACCCGGGTCGCCGAACTGGTCGCACAGCGGCGCGAGCAGCAGCTCCAGGCGGACGTCCGCAAGCCGGCCGACGCCAGGGCGTACGAGCAGCGCACGCTCGCCGAGGCGGAGCGGGACGCGATGATCTCGGTGGCCGAGGCGCGGGCCAAGGAGACCCGGGCGACCGGCGAGGCCGAGGCCGCCGCCGCGCAGGCCAAGGGACTCGCGGAGGCGGCGGCGATGCGTGCGAAGGGCCTCGCCGAGGCCGAGGCGATCAAGGCGCGGGCGGCGGCCCTCGCGGAGAACCAGGAGGCGGTGGTAGCCCAGCAACTCGCCGAGAACTGGCCGCAGATCGTGGAGGCGGGCGCGTCGGCCTTCGGCAATGTCGACAACATGGTGCTGCTCAACGGCGCCGACGGCATGGGTGAGTTGTTCGCCAAGGCGCTGACCATGGGCGGCACGGGTCTGGGCCTGGCCCGGCAGTTGCTCACCACGATGAACGACGGCCAGAAGGGCCCGCATCTCAACGGGAGTTCACCGGCGGTCCCGCTCACCGAGAAGGTGGCGGTGGACGACGCCTGACCGCGTCGGCCGTCCGGCACGGACACGGGGGTGCCCCTTAGGGTGCCCCCGTGACTGCGTACACCGATGAGAACGCCCCGGGCCGCTCCGGGCCCTTCGCCACCGTCGAGGCCGACCCCCGGGTCATCGGGCCGGTGCGGACCGAGTACTCGCCCGCGCACGACGGCGACCCCGATCCGGGTGAGGTGGTGTGGACCTGGGTGCCCTTCGAGGAGCGGGACGGGCGGGGCAAGGACCGGCCGGTGCTGGTCGTCGCCCGGGAGCCGGGCGGGAGCTTTCTCGCCGTGCAGTTGTCCAGCAGGCGGCACGAGGGCGAGCGGGACTGGGTGGCGATCGGGAGCGGGCCGTGGGACCGGTCGGGGCGGGAGTCGTGGGTGGACACCGACCGGGTGCTGCGGCTGTTCGAGGCGGGGATGCGCCGGGAGGCGTGCGCGCTGGACCGGATGCGGTTCAACGCGGTGCGGCGGCGGTTGCAGGAGCGGTACGGGTGGAGGTGAGGGCCCCGTCTCCGCGCCACGGTCGGGGCCCGGCTCCACGCCACGGTCGGGCCCCGGCTCCACAAGCACTGGCGTGCCCGGCTCAGGCGAACGTCTCCTGGAACGCCCCCAGCGTCGCCCGGTCCTTGGCGCGGTCCAGGATCGCGAAGGTCACCGTGTCGAAGCGGTCGGCGAAGGGGGCGTCCAGGAGCAGGGCGCGGAAGGTGCCCGCGACCGTGGCCGGGTCGTTCTGGAACACCCCGCAGCCCCAGGCGCCCAGCACCACCCGCCGGTAGCCGTGGGCCGCCGCCACCTGGAGGACGCGTGCGGCGCGGGAGCGCAGGGCGCCGGGGATGAGGGGCGCGCGGTCGGGGGCCGTTCGGCGGATGACTCCGGCGTTGGGGGCCGGGGAGGTGAGGAAGCCCGCGGTGAACGGGGTGTCCAGGAGGGCGCCGCGGTCGTCGCGGAAGACGGGGACGCCGGGTGAGTGGATGACGCGGTCCGTGTAGAACGGGTCGCGGTGGTTGCGGTGGTGGTCGTAGTACTCCGGGGCCCGCAGCAGGCAGGTGTACAGGGCGGAGGCCCGGCAGAGGGCCTCTTCCTGGGCCTGGGCGCCGTTGAGGTAGCCGCCGCCGGGGTTGCGGGCGGAGGCGAAGTTCAGGACGGCCGTGCCCTCACCCAGACGGCGGGCGGCCTGGAGGCTGCTCTCACCGGTCACCTCGATGGTCGTGGTGGTGGCGGGCGCGGCCGGGACCGCCACCGGGTCCGGGCCGTACAGCCGGGTGCCGTCGGCGGCGCGGGCGATCAGGGCGCCGAGGTCGTGGTCGCGGCCGGTCGCGGTGCGGTAGCCGCCCGTGACCACGATCCGCTCGGTCTCCTGGGCGAGGGCGCGCAGCCGGGCGCTCATGGCGCCACCCCCGTGGACGCCATGACCGCGCCGCTCGCGGCCGGACCGCCTCCCCCGCCGGACCCGGCGCGGCCGGGTCCCCCGTAGTGCTGCCCCGTCGTGCTCATGGACCGATCCTGAGCGATGCTGGTGAGGCGGTGCAACGGAGTTTCCCGCTCGGCAACGGCTGCCCAACCCAGGGTTACCGGGAGAGAACGGCGCATTACGCACTCTTGTGCGGGACGCCGGAAAGGTTTTGGGTGGGACGGGTGCGCCGCCGCGGGCCGGTCGGTCCGAGGTGGCGAGATGGTGGCATCTCAGGAGGATCACCACATGTCCGATTCGGTAAGTGACTGTACGGAAATCCGCACCGCTGTCACGGAAGCCGACGTCGAGGCATTGGTCCGGGGCATCTGTTTCAAGACCGGACCGCCCCGGACCGTCGGCGTCGAAGTGGAATGGCTCGTCCATGAGCTGCGAACCCCGTGGCTCCCCGTGACACCCGAACGACTCGAAGCGGCCTATGCCGCACTGCGGACCCTGCCTCTGAGGTCGGCGCTCACCGTCGAGCCCGGCGGTCAGCTGGAGCTCAGCTCACCGCCCGCCGCCTCCCTGATGGAGTGCATCGGTACCGTGTCCACCGATCTCGACGCCGTCCGCGCGGCTCTGCGCGAGGACGGCCTGAGTCTGATCGGCTTCGGCAGCGACCCCTGGCATCCCCCGCGGCGCTTTCTGCGTGAGCCGCGCTACGACGCCATGGAGACCTGCCTCGACCGCACCGGCCCGGCGGGCCGGGCCATGATGTGCACCTCGGCCTCGGTACAGGTCTGCCTGGACGCCGGATACGAGGAGCCGGGGCCGCTCGGCCTCGGACGGCGCTGGTGGCTGGCCCATCAGCTGGGCGCGGTCCTGGTGGCCGCGTTCGCGCACTCCCCGATCGCCGGGCGCGCGGCCACCGGCTGGCACTCCACCCGGCAGCGGATGTGGATGGACATCGGCGCCGGCCGGGCGGGCGCACCCGCCCCGGACGGCGACCCGCGCACCGCCTGGGCCCGGCACGTCCTGGACTCCCCGGTGATGTGCGTACGCCGGGACAGCGGGCCCTGGGAGGTCCCGGAGGACCTGTCGTTCCGGGAGTGGACCCGGTCGGCGGCGCCACCGACCCGCGGCGACCTCGACTACCACATCTCGACGCTGTTCCCGCCGGTCAGACCGCGCGGCCATCTGGAGCTGCGGATGATCGACGCGCAGCCCGGCGACGACGGCTGGCGGGTGCCGCTGGCGGTGACGACGGCGCTGTTCGACGATCCGGCGGCGGCCGAGACCGCCTACCGGGCGGTGAAACCGCTGGCGGAACGGGCGCTGGCGCTGCCCGCGCCCCACAATCCGCTGTGGATCGCCGCGGCCCGTGAGGCGCTGGGCGACCCCGAGCTGCACGAGGCGGCCCGGATCTGCTTCGCGGCGGCGGTCGAGGCCCTGCCCCGCCTGGGCGCCACCACCGAGATCATCGACGCCGTACGGGCGTACCAGGAGCGCTATGTGATTCCGGGCCGTACTCCGGCCGACGAGCTGCTCGACCAGGTGGGCGGTACGGCGCACGGCCCGCGCGGGGAGGACCAGTGACCATGACGCACGAGACGACCGGCGGACCCGCCTTCGACGGGGAGGCGCTGCGCACCCGGGCGCTGGCCTCGCTGCTCGCCGCCCGGGACCGCACCACGCTGCTCACCTCCTGTGTGGAGGAGCCGGAGCTGACCGCGCAGCACTCACCGCTGATGTCGCCGCTGGTGTGGGACCTGGCGCACATCGGCAACCAGGAGGAGCAGTGGCTGCTGCGGGCGGTGGCCGGGCAGGACGCCCTCCGCCCCGAGATAGACAGCCTCTACGACGCCTTCGAGCATCCCCGGTCGGCACGGCCGGCACTGCCGCTGCTGGCACCCGGGGAGGCCCGGCGGTACGCGGCCGAGGTGCGCGGGCGGGCCCTGGATGTGCTGGAGTCGGCGGCGTTCCACGGCACGACCCGGCTGACCGAGGCGGGTTTCGTGTTCGGGATGATCGCCCAGCACGAGCAGCAGCACGACGAGACCATGCTGATCACCCATCAGCTCCGGGCCGGTCCGCAGGCCCTGACCGCCCCCGATCCGGCGCCCGCGCCACTGCTGACCGGCCCCGCCGAGGTGCTGATCCCCGGCGGCCCGTTCACCATGGGCACCTCCACCGAACCCTGGGCGCTGGACAACGAACGGCCCGCGCACCGGCGGGACGTACCCCCCTTCCACCTCGACACCACCCCCGTCACCAACGGCGCCTATCTGCGCTTCATCGAGGACGGCGGCTACGACGACCCGCGCTGGTGGGCGCCGGACGGCTGGACCCACATCCGCCGCACCGGCATCCACGCCCCCCAGTTCTGGCAGCGGGACGCCGGGCAGTGGCTGCGCCGCCGCTTCGGCACCGTCGAGCCGGTGCCGCCCGACGAGCCGGTGGTCCATGTCAGCTGGTACGAGGCCGACGCCTACGCCCGCTGGGCCGGGCGGCGGCTGCCCACCGAGGCCGAGTGGGAGAAGGCCGCCCGTTTCGACCCGGCGACCGGCGCCTCGCGGCGCTACCCGTGGGGCGACGCCGATCCGGCGCCCGAGCACGCCAATCTGGGGCAGCGGCATCTGCGCCCGGCACCGGCCGGGAGCTATCCGGACGGCCGGTCGGCGTTCGGGGTGCGGCAGCTGATCGGGGATGTGTGGGAGTGGACGGCGAGCGACTTCCTGCCGTACCCGGGCTTCACCGCGTTCCCGTACAAGGAGTACTCGGAGGTGTTCTTCGGGCCCGGCCACAAGGTGCTGCGGGGCGGTTCGTTCGCGGTGGACGAGGTGGCCTGCCGGGGCACCTTCCGCAACTGGGACCTGCCGATCCGGCGGCAGATCTTCTCCGGGTTCCGCACCGCCCGCTCGGGGGCCGTCTGATGTGCCGCCATCTGGCCTATCTGGGGCCGTCGGTGCCGCTGCGGGCGCTGCTGACGGAGCCGGAGCACAGTCTGCTGCGCCAGTCCTGGGAGCCGCGCCGCCAGCGGCACGGGACGGTCAACGCCGATGGCTTCGGGGTCGGCTGGTACGCGGAGGGCGATCCGGTGCCGGCCCGCTACCGCCGGGCCGGGCCGATCTGGGGCGATGTCTCACTACCGGATCTCGCCCGGGTGGTGCGGACCACCGCCCTGCTCGGCGCGGTACGGGACGCCACGCTGCCGGGGGCCGACAGGGAGGCGGCGGCGGCCCCGTTCGCCGCCGGGCGCTGGCTGTTCAGCCACAACGGGTCGGTCGCGGGCTGGCCCGACGCGCTCGCCCCGCTGGCCCGTGAGGTG
The DNA here is from genome assembly GCF_040609715.1 of Streptomyces sp. NPDC004610. Lineage (NCBI taxonomy): Bacteria > Bacillati > Actinomycetota > Actinomycetes > Kitasatosporales > Streptomycetaceae > Streptomyces > Streptomyces sp. NPDC004610. Next base: position 125,565 of record NZ_JBEXLA010000026.1, read on the forward strand.
CCGCCGGTGGCGCTGCTGTCACTGGAGGCGCGCAGCGACTCGGCGTTCGTCTGGGCGCTGGTCCTGGACCGGCTGCGCGCCGGGCAGGAGCTGGGCGGGGCCCTCTCCGGAACGGTCCGGGCGGTCGCCGCGGCGGCCCCGGCGTCCCGGCTGAACCTGCTGCTCACCGACGGCACCGCCATCGCCGCCACCGCCTGGGGCGACACCCTCTGGTATCTGTCGCGGCCGGGCGACGGCACGGTCGTCGCCTCCGAGCCGTACGACGACGATCCGCGCTGGCAGGAGGTCCCCGACCGGACGCTGCTGGTGGCGCGACGCGCCGATGTGCTGCTGACCCCGCTGAAGGAGCGGACCCCGGCCGCGGGGCACGCCGAGGCGGCATCCCCATCCCGCAAGGAGTCCCGTACGTGAGCCCGTTCGACGTGTCCCGCACCCTGCCCGAGAACGCCACCGGGGCCGCGCTGCGCGCGGATGTCCTGCACGGTCTGACCGCCACCCCGAAGACCCTGCCGCCCAAGTGGTTCTACGACGCCCGGGGCAGTGAGCTGTTCGAGCGCATCACCGAGCTGCCCGAGTACTACCCGACCCGCGCCGAACGGGAGATCCTGCGCACCCGCGCCGGGGAGATCGCGGCGGCGGCCGGTGCCCGCACCCTGGTGGAGCTGGGCTCGGGCTCCTCGGAGAAGACCCGCCACCTCCTCGACGCGCTCACCGGCGTCGAGGTGTACGTCCCCGTCGATGTCAGTGAGAGCGCCCTCACCGGGGCGGGGCGGGCGCTGGTGGCCGAGCGGCCGGGGCTGCGGGTGCATGCCCTGATCGCCGATTTCACGGCCTCGCTGTCGCTGCCGGGGACGCCGGGGCCGCGGCTGCTGGCGTTCCTCGGCGGCACCGTCGGCAATCTGCTGCCCGCCGAGCGCGCGGAGTTCCTGGCGTCGATCCGCGCGCTGCTGTCCCCCGGTGACGCCCTGCTGCTGGGGACCGACCTGGTGAAGGACGAGGGCGTCCTGGTCCGTGCCTATGACGACGCGGCCGGGGTGACGGCCTCGTTCAACAAGAACGTCCTGCTGGTCGTCAACCGTGAGCTGGGCGCCGATTTCGACCCCGGCGCCTTCGACCATGTGGCCCTGTGGGACGCGGAGCGGGAGTGGATCGAGATGCGGCTGCGGGCCCGTACCGCGCAGACCGTGAAGCTGCCCGCGCTGGATCTCGCCGTGGACTTCGCGGCGGGCGAGGAACTGCGCACGGAGGTGTCGGCGAAGTTCCGGGAGGACGGCGTCCGAGCGGAACTGGCCGCCGCCGGGCTGGACCTGACCCACTGGTGGACGGACCGGGAGGGCCGGTTCGCCCTGTCACTGAGCGTGGCGCGGTGAACGCGGCGCGGTGAGCGTGGCGCGGTGAATGTGGCGCGGTGAATGTGGCGCGGTGAACGAGCGGCGGGGAACCGGATATCAGTACGTGGTACCTGGTATCCGGTTCCCCGCCGCGATCCGCCGTCCGGTCCGGTCATCCGGGGCTGGACAGCGCCTCGGTGATCTCGTTCGACGCCTGCTCGGCCGCGGTCTCCGCGTCGGTGCCGGTGAGGACCTTGGTCATGTACGTCTTGATCGGGTTGTCCGCCTCGACCTTGGACCACTCGGGTGTGGAGGGGGTCGCCCGGCCCTGGGCGGCGCCCTCGGCCATGGCGGCGGCGCCCTCCTCGCCGGAGAGCGCGGAGGCGAGGCTCGCCTTGTTGGGGACGTAGTTCATGGTGCGGGCGAGTTCGGCGTTCCACTTGGCGCCGGCCAGCATCTCGATCACCGCGATGGCGCCGTCCCGCTCGTCGGCGTGGCGCGGGATGATCAGGTCGGAGCCGCCGGTGAAGACCGCGCCCGGCTCGTCGGCGGTCTTGCCCGGCACCGGGAAGTAGCCCAGCTTGCCCTTGAGGTCGGGGTTGCTGTCCAGGATGGCCTGGGCGCTGCCGGGCACCGCGATGATCTGGGCGACCTGGCCCTCGGCGAAGACATCGGTCAGCGGCGGGGTCTGCTCGTCGGCGTCGACCGGTCCGGCGCCGAGGCCCTGCAACTGCTGGTAGAACTCCATGCCGCTGAGCGCCTCCGGGGTGGCGAGCGAGCCCTCCCAGACGGCGCCGTTCTCCACGGCGAGGTCGCCGTCCTCGTCCCAGATGAATCCGGCGAGGGTGTACCAGTCCTGTCCGGCGAGGTAGATGCCCTGGTTGCCGTCGGTGTTGAGTTCCTCGGTGGCCGCGAGCCACTCCTCGCGGTCCTTGGGGGGCTCGGTGATGCCGGCCTCCTCGAAGAGGTCCTTGCGGTAGATGACCACCCGGTTGGCCGCGTACCAGGGGATGCCGTACTGGTGGGAGCGGAGCTGGCCGGGCTCGGCGAGACCCGGCAGCCAGTCCTTGCTGCCCCAGTCGCGCACCGACTCCAGGGTGAGGTCCAGCAGCCGTCCCCCGTCGACATAGGTCGGGACCTGGGTGTTGCCGACCTCGATGACATCGGGGCCGTCGGGGTCGTCGGTGCCGGGCTTCAGCGCCTCCTCCACCTTGGGGCCGATCCCGGTCCACTGCTGGATCTGGATGTCCAGGGCGAAGTCGGGGTTCTGGTTCTCGAAGTCCTCGGTGAAGCGGTCCAGGAATTCCTGGGACGCGCTGTCCTTCATCAGCCACACGGTCACGGTGCGGCGGTCCGAGTCGGAGCCGGGCAGCAGACCGCAGCCGCTCACCAGGGAGGCGGATACGCACACGATGGCCAATAGGCGACGTCTCACGAGGGTCGTGTCCTGTTCTTTCTGACGCACAGGGAAAAAAGACCCGATGTGGGGGGACGAGCGAGGCTCGTACGGGTGTGGATGGATTTTGGTATGTACCAATGCCCAGGTCAAGCGCGGTTTGGTATCGATCCGATGTCTCGCGCTCAGCCCCAGCTTGAGGGAGTGTGGAGTGACGCGTGACACTTCCGTCACAGCGTCAACCATCCACGGCGCCGAGAGGAACACCCCATGTCGGACCACACCTACCGCATCACGGAAATCGTCGGCAGCTCGCACGAGGGCGTGGACCAGGCTATCCGCAATGGGGTCGGCCGCGCAGCCCAAACCCTGCGCCATCTCGACTGGTTCGAGGTGACCCAGGTCCGGGGGCAGATCGAGGACGGGCGCGTCGAGCACTGGCAGGTCGGCCTGAAGCTGGGCTTCCGGCTGGAGGAGGCGAACTGACCCTAGGAGGCACGAGGACCGGTGCCGGGGTCAGGTCCGGCCCTCGCGCTCCTGTGCCTCGCCCAGCTCCGCGGACGGGGCCGCCCAGCGTGCCCGGACGACCCGGAAACCGGCCTGTTCGACGGCGTCGCAGACCAGTTCGTCATCGTCCACCAGCATCCGTACCGCGCGGGTGCGGGCCAGCCGCCTCAGGGCCTCCAGCTTGGTGACCCGGGCCGGGCGGCGGTCGTCGTTGCGCCGCATGTGGAGCGGGCCCTCGGGCAGTCCGTGCGCGGTGAGCCAGTCCAGGGTGTCCCGGCGGCAGCGCTCCGGCCGTCCGGTCAGATAGACCACCTCGCACTCCCCCGCGCTCGCCACGGCCAGCGCCACGCCCTCGGCGAGCGGCGGGTCCTCGGGCGCGGCGGCGAAGAACGCGGCCCAGTCCTTGGGGCGGACATCGAGGAAGCGCTGGCGGTGGGCGGTGTCGGCGAGGGTGTTGTCCAGGTCGAACACGGCGAGCGGAGGTCGGCTGTCGGCAGTCACCCGCCCAGGGTAGAACCCGGGGCCGGGCGCGCCGCAGGGGGGCTTTCGCGGCCACCTGGCCGGGAATGCCATGACGTCCCGGGCGTTGAACCCGATGTGACCTCCGTACTCACCCGTATCCCGTTCTCCGTCCTCGATCGCTCCCGCACCCGCGAGGGGCGGCCGGGGGCGGAGGCGCTGCGCGACACCGTGGCGTTCGCGCGGGAGGCGGAGCGGCTCGGATATCACCGGTTCTGGGTGTCGGAGCACCATGGGGTGCCCGGTGTCGCCGGGTCGGCGCCGACCGTGCTCGCGGCGGCGGTGGCGGCGGCCACCGACACCATCCGGGTCGGCACCGGCGGGGTGATGCTGCCCAACCACCAACCCCTGGTCGTGGCCGAGCAGTTCGGGGTGCTGGAGTCGCTGTTCCCCGGACGGATCGACATGGGCCTCGGCCGGTCCGTCGGGTTCACCCCCGGGGTGCGCCGGGCGCTGGGCCGGGACAAGGACGTGGCGGAGGACTTCGAGGGACAGCTCACCGAACTCCTCGGCTGGTTCCGGGGCACCTCCCCGACCGGCGTCCGGGCCCGCCCCTCCGACGGGCTCACCGTGCCGCCGTTCGTGCTGGCGATGGGCGAGGGCGCCGAGATCGCCGCCCGCGCGGGCCTGCCCATGGTGATCGGCGACCTCAGGAACCGGGAGCGGATGCGGCAGGGCGTGGACCGCTACCGCGCCCTCTTCCGCCCCTCGGAGTGGGCCGCCGAGCCCTATGTCGTCATCTCCGGCACGGTCGCTGTCGCCGCGACCGGGCAGCGGGCCCGCGAACTGCTGGTCCCGGAGGCGTGGTCGATGGCGTACTCGCGCACCCATGGCACCTTCCCGCCGCTGCCGCCCGCCGGGCGGGTGGCGGAGCTGCCGATGACGGAGAAGGAACGCGGCTTCTACGAGGCCGGGCTGACCGGCCAGCTCGCGGGCACCGAGGAGCAGGTGGCGCACGAGCTGGAGACGGTGGTGAAGGAGACCGCCGCGGACGAGGTGCTGGTGACGACCAGCACCTACGACCGGGAGGCGCTGCTGGACTCCTACCGGCGGCTGGCGGCGCTCACCGGGCGGCGGCCCTCACAGTGACGCCGGCTGCTCCGCCCGCACCTCCAGGGCCCCGTCGGCCGCGTCCACCCGGGCCCGGTCGCCCGCGGTGAGCTGACCGGACAGCAGCAGATCGGCAAGGCGGTCGTCGACCTCGCGCTGGATGGTGCGGCGCAGCGGGCGGGCGCCGAAGTCGGGCTGGTGGCCGAGGTTGGCGAGGAGATCGGCCGCCGCGTCGGTGATCTCCAGCTCCACGTCCTGGGCGCGCAGCCGGCGCCGGGTGTGGTCGAGGAGCAGGTCCACGATCTGGCGCAGCTGGGTGCGGTCCAGGCCGCGGAAGAGGATGATCTCGTCGATGCGGTTGAGGAACTCGGGGCGGAAGTAGTCGTTCAGGACCGGCAGCACCTGCTCGCGCATGATGTCGTAGTCCTCGACCCCGGCGGCCAGGATCCGGTCGGCGCCGATGTTGGACGTCATGATGACGACGGTGTTCTTGAAGTCGACCGTGCGGCCCTGGGAGTCGGTGAGCCGTCCGTCGTCCAGGATCTGGAGCAGGGCGTTGAAGACATCCGGGTGGGCCTTCTCCACCTCGTCGAAGAGCACCACGGAGTAGGGCTGTCTGCGGACGGCCTCGGTGAGCTGTCCGGCCTCGTCGTGGCCGATGTATCCGGGCGGGGCGCCGACCAGGCGGGAGACGGTGTGCCGCTCCTGGAACTCGCTCATGTCCAGGCGGATCATGCGGTGCTCGTCGCCGAACAGGGCGGCGGCCAGGGCGCGGGCCAGTTCGGTCTTGCCGACGCCGGTGGGGCCGAGGAAGAGGAAGCTGCCGACGGGGCGGTTCGGGTCGCTCATCCCGGCGCGGGCGCGGCGGACGGCGCGGGCGACGGCGGTGATGGCCTCGTCCTGGCCGACGACCCGTTCGTGGAGGTGGTCCTCCAGTTTCAGCAGCCGGTCGCGCTCCTCCTCGGTGAGCTGGGCGACGGGGATGCCGGTGGTGCGGGCGACGACCTCGGCGATGTCGTCGGCGGTGACCTTGGGGGTCTGTTCGTCGGCGGCGTCGGTGTCGGAGGCGAGGCGGTCCTCGGCCTCCTTGATGCGGTCGCGCAGTTCCTTGGCGCGCTCGTACTCCTCGTCGGCGACGGCCTGGTCCTTCTCCCGGTTGAGGGCGGCCACGGTGTCCTCGATCTCCCGGGTGTCGGCGAGCGGGGTCCTGGCGCGCAGCCGGACCCGGGCGGCGGCCTGGTCCATCAGATCGATGGCCTTGTCGGGCAGGAACCGGGAGGTGATGTACCGGTCGGACAGCTCGGCGGCGGCGACCACCGCCTCGTCGGTGATGCGGACCTGGTGGTGGGCCTCGTAGCGGTCGCGCAGGCCGCGCAGGATCTCGATGGTGTCGTCCACGGACGGCTCGCCGACCAGGATGGGGGCGAAGCGGCGCTCCAGGGCGGCGTCCTTCTCGATGTGCTTGCGGTACTCGTCGATGGTGGTGGCGCCGATGAGATGGAGTTCGCCGCGGGCCAGGGCGGGCTTGAGCATGTTCCCGGCGTCCAGGGCGCCCTCGCCGCCGCCGCCCGCACCGACGACGGTGTGCAGTTCGTCCAGGAAGAGGATGAGTTCCTCGCCGTGCTCGCGGACCTCTTCGAGGAGCTTCTTGACCCGCTCCTCGAACTCGCCGCGGTACTTGGTGCCGGCCACCATGCCGGGCAGGTCCAGGGAGACCAGCCGTTTCCCGGCGAGGGTGCGGGGCACGTCCCCGGCGACGATCCGCTGGGCGATGCCCTCCACGATGGCGGTCTTGCCGACGCCGGGGTCGCCGATGAGGACGGGGTTGTTCTTGCTGCGCCGGGAGAGCACCTCGATGGTCTGCTCGACCTCGTCGTCCCGGCCGATGACCGGGTCCAGGCGCCCGGCGCGGGCGTCCTCGGTGAGATCGCGGCCGTACTCGTCGATGGTGGGGGTGGTGCTGGGCCGCTGCCGGTCGGGGCCCGCGCTCTCGGCGGACGGCGTCCGGGCGGGCTCCCAGCCGCTGTCGGCGAGGGCCTGTCCGGCGGCCGACTCGGGGTTCGCGGCGAGGGCCCGCAGCAGATGCCCTGGGCCGATGTAGGAGACGCCGTCGGCGCGGGATATCCGGTAGGCGTCGAGCAGGGCGCGTTTGGCGGCGGGGGTGAGGGTGGCGGGCTCGGTCCTCTCGCCGGTGCCGGCGTGGGCGGTGAGGCGGGCGCGGATCCGGTCGGGGTCGGCGCCGGCCTCGGTCAGCAGCCGGCGGGTGGAGTCCTGCTCGGTGGCAGCGGCCAGCAGATGCCGGGCGTCGAGGTCCTCGCTGCCGTCGTCGGCGGCGATGTCCCGGGCTCGTGCGACCAGTTCCCGGGCCCGTTCCGACAGCAGACTGCCGATGTCGACGCTCTGCGGGCGGCGGGCGGCCGGTGCCGCGCCCGTCCCGCCGAAGAAGCGGGACATCAGCTCGTCGAACTCCTCGAAGGGACTGCGTCCGCCGAATCCGAAACCGGGAGTAGTCATGATGGACGGGCCCTCCGTACGTCGCGTCGCGCGGTGCTCCCCCGCCTACCAACGTCGCACAGGGCGCCGGGGGCCGCACCCGCGCGGGGGTCACCCCCGGTCGGTGGCGATCAGGGCGGTGTGCGGCCAGTGCGGTGCGCCGACCCGGCCGGGTTGCGCGGCGCGGGCCAGGGCCCGGCGGTCGGGGTGGGTGCCGGGCGGGATGAGGGGGCGTACCTCGACCTCGGCGATCAGGCCCCGGGTGGTCACCACCCGCCAGAGGGAGGCGACGAGGGAGTCCTCGCCGATATAGGCGGGGGCGGTGGTGGCGGGGCCGTCGGTGACGCGGTAGTGGAGCCGGACGGGCTGGACGGCGGCCCCGGCGTCCAGGGCCGCCTGGAACGCGGCCCGGCGGAACGTGCCCTGGGCCCGCCCGCACCAGGTGCTGCCCTCCGGGAAGACCCCGACGGCGGCGCCGTCCCGCAGGGCGTCGGCGAGGCCCGCCACGGTCCCCGGCAGGGCGCTGAGGCGGTCGCGGTCGATGAACAGGGTGCCGCCCCGGGCGGCCAGCGCGCCCGCGACGGGCCAGTGCCGGATCTCGGTCTTGGCCAGCATCCGGGCGGGGCGGACGGCGGCCAGCAGGGGGATGTCCAGCCAGGAGATGTGGTTGGCGACGAGCAGCAGGCCGCCGGTGGCGGGCGCGGCGCCGGTGACGGCGGTACGGACCCCGGCGGCGCGGACCAGGGTCCGGCACCACCAGCGGATCGCGTCGGCGGGGATCCGCCGGCCCAGCGGCAGGGCGAGGACGGCCGCCAGCATCAGGGCCACCACCGCCGCCAGGCGCAGCACGGCCCGGGGCAGCGCCGCCGCCCGGCCCGCCGCGTCGATGCACGCCGTGGGGGTGCACGGCGCGGTCGGCTGCCAGACGTTCATCAGGCCGGGACGAGGGAGAGGAAGTGCTTGAGGTAGCGCGGGTTGACCCGGCGCATCGACAGCAGCACATAGAGGTCGGTGACGCCGAAGTCCGGGTCGTGGGCGGGCTCGCCGCAGACCCAGGCGCCGAGCCGGAGGTAGCCGCGCAGCAGCGGCGGCAGCTCGGTGCGGCCCTGCGGGCGGGTGACGCCGTCGGCGCTCCAGGGCAGCAGCGGGCGGACCCGGTACTCCTCGGGGGCGAGGTGCCGGGCGCGGACCCGGTCCCAGGTGGCGGCGGCGAGGGCGCCGCCGTCGGCCAGCGGGACGGAGCAGCAGCCGGCCAGCCACTCATGGCCGCCCGCGACCATGTAGCGGGCGATGCCCGCCCAGATCAGTCCGATGACGGTGCCGTCGCGGTGGTCGGGGTGGACGCAGGAGCGGCCGACCTCGACCAGGGAGGGCCGGATCGGGTCGAGCCCGGTGAGATCGAACTCGCCCTCGGAGTAGAGGCGTCCGGCGACGGCGGCCCGGTCGGGCGGGAGCAGCCGGTAGGTGCCGACGACCTCGCCGCCGAGGGTGTCGCGGACCAGCAGATGGTCGCAGTGGGCGTCGAAGGGGTCGATGTCGAGGCCGGGCTGCGGGGTGGACAGCAGGGCGCCCATCTCGCCGGCGAATACCTCGTGGCGCAGCTTCTGGGCGGCGCGGACATCGGCCTCGTCACGGGCGAGGGTGACGGTGTACCGCGTGGGGGCGGCCGGCTGTGGCGGTCGGTCGAGCGTGGTGACGCCGGTCATGGCTCTCTCCTGGTCACGGGCGTGGTCACGGGCCGGGCCGGCGGATGCGCCGGCCGGGGCCGGACCGTTGAGTCCGGCCGCCACAGTTCTTCCGACGCCGGCTGACCGGCGCGTGACCCCGGAGGGGAGAGCGGGTGTGAGCTTGCTGAATGCCCGGGGTGGGGCGGGCAGGACGGGGATGCGCCCTGGCCGGGGTGGGCCGGGCGGGACGGGGATGCGCTCTGCCCGGGGTCGGCCGGGCGGGAGCCGGACACACCCTGCCCGGAGTCGGCCGGGCGGGGCGCGGACGTGCCCTGCGCCCGGAGTCGGCCAGGCGGGGAGAGGGACATACCCTGCCCGGAGTCGGCCGGGCGGGAGAGGGACACACCCTGCCCGGAATCGGCCGGGCGGGAAGCCGGACACACCCTGCCCGGAATCGGCCGGGCGGGGCGCCGGACACACCCTGCCCGGAATCGGCCGGGCGGGGCGCGGACATGCCTGGCGGGACCGGGGAGAGCACCCCTCCCGGTCCCGCCCGTCCGCACCTTTACGGCGAACGTCTGTGAGCTGCGGCGCCCTACCGCTTGGCCGCCTTGCGGGTCGCCCGCAGCCATTCCTTGTTCATCCCGGTGATGGAGACCAGCGGGATGCCCTTGGGGCAGGCCGTGGCGCACTCGCCGGCGAGGGTGCAGCCGCCGAAGCCCTCCTCGTCCATCTGCGCCACCATGTCCAGGACGCGGGTCTCGCGCTCGGGGGCGCCCTGCGGGAGGACGTTGAGATGGTTGACCTTGGCGGAGGTGAAGAGCATCGCGGCGCCGTTGGGGCAGGCGGCGACGCAGGCGCCGCAGCCGATGCACTCGGCGTGCTCGAAGGCGAAGTCGGCGTCCGGCTTGGGCACCGGCGTGGAGTGCGCCTCGGGGGCGGCGCCGGTGGGGACGCTGACATAGCCGCCGGCCTGGATGATCCGGTCGAAGGCGGAGCGGTCGACGACGAGGTCCTTCACCACCGGGAAGGCGGCGGCCCGCCAGGGCTCGATGTCGATGGTGTCGCCGTCGGCGAAGGAGCGCATGTGGAGCTGGCAGGTGGTGGTGCGCTCGGGGCCGTGCGCGTCGCCGTTGATCACCAGGCTGCACGCGCCGCAGATGCCCTCACGGCAGTCGTGGTCGAAGGCGACCGGGTCCTCGCCCTTGAGGATGAGTTCCTCGTTGAGGGTGTCCAGCATCTCCAGGAAGGACATGTCGGCCGAGATGCCGTCCACCTCGTAGGTGGACATCGCGCCGTCGGCGCCGGCGTTCCGCTGCCGCCAGACGCGCAGGGTGAGCTTCATGCGTAGCTCCGCTGAGTGGGGTGGACGTACTCGAAGACCAGGTCTTCGCGGTGCAGGACGGGGGCCTCGCCGGTGGTGGTGAACTCCCAGGCGGCGGCGTAGGTGAACGCGTCGTCGCGGCGGGCGGCCTCGCCGTCCGGGGTCTGGGACTCCTCGCGGAAGTGACCGCCGCAGGACTCCTCGCGGTGCAGCGCGTCGAGGCACATCAGCTCGGCGAGTTCCAGGTAGTCGACGACCCGGTTGGCCTTCTCCAGCGACTGGTTGAACTCCTCGCCGGTGCCGGGGACCTTGATCCGGCGCCAGAACTCCTCACGGATCTGCGGGATGCGCTCCAGCGCCTTGCGCAGTCCGGCGTCGGTGCGGGCCATGCCGCAGAACTCCCACATCAGCTCGCCGAGTTCGCGGTGGAAGGAGTCGGGGGTGCGGTCGCCGTCGACGGAGAGCAGCAGGTTGAGCCGGTCCTCGGTCTCGGCGATCACCTCCTGGACGACCGGGTGCTCATCGGTGACGGGCTCGCTGTGCGGGTTGCGGGCGAGGTAGTCGTTGATGGTGGCCGGGAGCACGAAGTAGCCGTCGGCGAGGCCCTGCATCAGGGCGGACGCGCCGAGCCGGTTGGCCCCGTGGTCGGAGAAGTTGGCCTCGCCGATGGCGAACAGTCCGGGGACGGTGGTCTGGAGGTCGTAGTCGACCCACAGTCCGCCCATCGTGTAGTGCACGGCGGGGTAGATCCGCATCGGCACCTCGTAGGGATCCTCGTCGGTGATCCGCTGGTACATGTCGAAGAGGTTGCCGTACTTGGCCTCGACGGCCGCCCGGCCCATGCGCTGGATGGCGTCGGCGAAGTCCAGGTAGACGCCCTGGCCGCCGGGTCCGACGCCGCGGCCCTCGTCGCAGACGTTCTTGGCGGCGCGGGAGGCGATGTCTCGGGGGACGAGGTTGCCGAAGGCGGGGTAGATGCGCTCCAGGTAGTAGTCGCGCTCGTCCTCGGGGATCCGGTTCGCCGGGCGGGTGTCGCCCTTCGCCTTGGGCACCCAGATCCGGCCGTCGTTGCGCAGCGACTCGCTCATCAGGGTCAGCTTGGACTGGTGGTCGCCGGTGCGCGGGATGCAGGTGGGGTGGATCTGGGTGAAGCAGGGGTTGCCGAAGTAGGCGCCGCGCCGGTGCGCCCGCCAGACGGCGGTGGCGTTGGAGTTCATCGCGTTGGTCGACAGATAGAAGACATTGCCGTAGCCGCCGGAGGCGAGGACGACGGCGTCCGCGTAGTAGGTGTCGATCCTGCCGGTGATCAGGTCCCGGGCGACGATCCCGCGCGCCTTGCCGTCGACGACGATCAGGTCGAGCATCTCGGTGCGGGCGTGCATCTCGACGTTCCCGGCCGCGATCTGCCGGGACAGCGCCTGGTAGGCGCCGAGCAGCAGCTGCTGGCCCGTCTGGCCGCGGGCGTAGAAGGTGCGGGAGACCTGGACGCCGCCGAAGGAGCGGGTGTCGAGGAGACCGCCGTACTCGCGGGCGAAGGGCACGCCCTGCGCCACGCACTGGTCGATGATCTCGACGGAGATCTGGGCGAGGCGGTGGACATTGGACTCGCGGGCGCGGAAGTCGCCGCCCTTGACGGTGTCGTAGAACAGCCGGTGCACCGAGTCGCCGTCGTTGCGGTAGTTCTTCGCCGCGTTGATGCCGCCCTGGGCGGCGATGGAGTGGGCGCGGCGCGGGGAGTCCTGGTAGCAGAACTGGACGACGTGGTAGCCCTGTTCGGCGAGGGTGGCCCCGGCGGAGCCGCCCGCGAGGCCGGTGCCGACGACGATCACGGTGTGCTTGCGCCGGTTGGCGGGGTTGACGAGTTTTGCCTCGAAGCGGCGGGTGTCCCAGCGCTCGTGGACCGGCCCGGCGGGGGCCTTGGTGTCGGTGACCGGCTCACCGGTCCGGTAGTCGGAGTAGCTCATCTCAGCTCACCAATCCGGTCATGACACCCACGGGCACGGCGATGAATCCGAGCGTGAGCACTGCGGCGAGAACATTGGCGGTGGCCTTCAGGGCCCGGTCGCGGCTGCGGCTGCCGGCCCCGAGGGTCTGGGCGGCGCTCCAGAAGCCGTGCCGGATGTGCATCCCCAGCGCCAGCATCGCCACGAGGTAGATCGCGTTCCCGTACCAGGTCGAGAACGTGTCGATGATGTTCTGGTACGGCTTGAGGTGCTCGTAGCCGCCCGGGTGCACGGTGCCGGTGGTCAGGTCCAGGATGTGCCAGACGATGAACAGGGCGAGGATGATCCCGCCCCAGCGCATGGTGCGCGTGGCATAGCTGGCGCGCGCCTTCTGGTGCATGTACTTGCTGGGCCGGGCCCTGATGTCGCGGCGGCTGAGCTGGTAGGCGCAGACCGCGTGCGCCACGACGGCGACGACCAGGGCGATCCGGACCAGCCAGAGCGCCCACTCGTAGTGGAGCACCGGCTCGCCCATGGTGCGCAGCCAGTGGGCGTAGTCGTTGATGTCCTCGGGGCCGAAGAAGATCTTCAGGTTCCCGATCATGTGGGCGATCAGATAGAGCAGCATCACCAGACCGCTGACGGCCATGACGGTCTTCTTGCCGACGGAGCTGTCCCACATCGTGCGCGCCATGGACGGCCGTTTGTCCGTCCGCGTTGCCAGAGCCATGTCAGGCACGCTAGGGCCGGTCGGCCCCATCGGTCCAAGACATGGTCCGGCTTGATTCGATAGCTGGCGCCTATAATGGCTGGATGCAGTTCCAGCAGCTCCAGTATTTCGTGGCCGTCGCCGAGACCCGGCACTTCACCCGCGCCGCCGAGCTGGTCCATGTGGCCCAGCCGTCGCTGTCCCAGCAGATCAAGGCGCTGGAGCGGGAGCTGGGCGCGGATCTCTTTCTGCGCGCCCGGGGCAATATCTCGCTCACCGACGCCGGGGAGGCGCTGCTGCCGCTGGCCCGCCGGATCCTCGCCGACGCGGACACCGCCCGTATCGAGGTGCAGGAACTGGTCCAGCTCCGGCGCGGCCGGGTCCGCCTCGGCGCCACCCCGAGCCTGTGCACGGGGCTCCTGCCGGACGTGCTGCGCGCCTTCCACGACCGGTACCCCGGGATCCAGCTCCTGATCGAGGAGGGCGGCTCGCACGACCTGGTACGGCTGCTGGCGCGCGGGGCGCTGGACCTGGCCCTGGTGGTGCTGCCGCTCCCGGCGGCGTCCCCGGCGCTGAGCACGGTGGAGCTGCTGCGGGAGGACCTGGTCGTGGTGTCGGCGCCGGACGCGCCCCGCCCCGGCGGCGACCGGCGCAGCGTACGGATCGCCGATCTGGAGGGGGAACGGCTGGTGATGTTCCGCCACGGGTACGACCTGCGGGAGCTGACCGTCGCCGCGTGCCGCTCCGCGGGGTTCGAGCCGGGGTTCGCGGTGGAGGGCGGGGAGATGGACGCGGTGCTGGGGTTCGTACGGGCGGGGCTGGGGGTGGCGGTGGTGCCGCGGATGGTGGCGGCGCGGTCGGGGCGGGGGCTCAGGGTGACGCCGCTCGCCCGTCCCGGGCTGTACCGGACGATCGCGCTGGCGCACCGCAGTGACGTGGCGCCGCCGCGGGCTGCGCGGGAGCTTCAGCGGATGCTGTTGGAGAGGTGACGGTGGGGGTGGGGGTGGGATGCCGGGTGCGGGTCGGTGGGGGCTGGTCGCGCAGTTCCTCCCCCAGAGGGGGTACCCCCAGCGCCCCTAAAAGATCGGGCACGGCGGCCGGCCCCTGCTTTTTGGGGGCGCGGGGAACTGCGCGAGCGGCCACGAACCACCCGCACCCGGCATCACACCGCAACCCGGCAGACGCTCCCCCGCGGTCAGCCCGTCGCGTCGACCAGCGCCAGTTCATGGAGGCGGTCCGGAGGGCCCGGTCTCGCGTAATACCAACCCTGCGCCGTGTCGCAGCCCAGTATCCGGAGCTGTTCCGCCTGCGCCCCCGTCTCCACGCCCTCCACCGTGACCGCGAGGTCCAGGCTGTGGGCGAGGGAGACGATCCCCTCGACGATCTTCAGATCCACCGGGTCCGCCGGGAACTGCTGCATGCTCTGGGTGAAGGACCGGTCCAGCTTGAGGACGCTCACCGGCAGCCGGCGCAGGTTGGCGAGATTGGAGTAGCCCGTGCCGAAGTCGTCCAGCGCGATGTCGACCCCCATCTCGGCGAGCCTGCGCAGCGGCTTGAGGAGATCGTCGTCGGCGCCGATCAGCGCGGACTCGGTGACCTCCAGGCAGAGCGCGTCCGGCGCGACACCCGTCGACTCCAGGATGTCCACCGTGTCCTGGACCAGCCCGGGATGGGTCAGCTGGCACGGCGACAGATTGACGTTGATCCGCAGCGGGCCGGAGGCCGAGCCGTACCGCTCCCGCCACTCGTACGCCTGGCGGACCGACTCCTCAAGGACCCAGCGGCCCAGCGGGACGATCAGGCCGGTGTGCTCGGCGAGCGGGATGAACCGGTCGGGGCCGAGGACGCCGTGCTGCGGATGCAGCCAGCGGACCAGGGCCTCGGCGCCGCGGACACTGCCGTCTCCGAGGTGGACCAGCGGCTGGTACTCGATGAAGAACTCGCCGCGCTCCAGGGCCGCCGGGAGGGCCGTGGTCAGACCGTGCCGGGTGATCGCGCGGGCGTCGGCCTCCGGGTCGGCCAGTTCGAAGCGGTTGCCGCCCGCGTTCTTCGCCCGGTACATCGTGATGTCGGCGCTGCGCAGCACCTCCGCCGCGCTGCGCTCCCCCGACGGTCCCTCCACGATGCCGATGGAGCCCCGGACGGTCAGCTCGCGGCCGTCGATACGGACCGGGGCGAGCAGCGCGCTCATGATGCGGCCGGCGAGTTCGTCGACCTCGCGCTGGGTGTGCGGGCCGGTGGTGAGGGCCACGAACTCGTCGCCGCCGAGCCGGGCCACCATCTCGCCGGGCGCGGTGGCGCAGGACTGGAGCCGGTCGGCGATCTCCACCAGCAGCCGGTCCCCGGCGGCGTGGCCGAGGCTGTCGTTGATGGTCTTGAAGCCGTCCAGGTCCAGGTAGCACAGGCCGAAGCGCTGGCCCGGCCCGGCGTTCATCGCCTTCTCCAGGCGCTCGAAGAACAGGGTGCGGTTGGGCAGGCCGGTGAGCGCGTCGTGGGTGGCCTCGTAGCGCAGCCGGAGGTTGAGCAGCCGCCGCTCGGTGGTGTCCTCCATCAGCGCGAGCTGGTACTGCGGGTTGCCGTCGGGGTCGCGCAGCAGGGAGACGGTGAGATTGGTCCACAGGGCCGTGCCGTCGGGGCGGCAGAACGCCTTCTCGACGTGGTAGTGCTCGCGTTCGCCGCGGACGAGTTCGTCGTAGAGCCGCCACACCTGGGGGGCGTCGTCGGCATGGGTCCAGTCGCGGACGTTGCGACTGCGCACATTGTTCTCGCCGCCGCCGAACATCCGTTGCAGGGCCCCGTTGATCTCCAGGATGTTGCCGTCGAGGTCGGCGATGCCGATGCCTATGGCGGCACCCTCGAACACCGCGCGGAAGCGGGCCTCGCTGGCGTGCAGCGCCTGGGCGACCACGCCCTGGGCGCGCAGGGCGGCCTGCGCGATGGACTCCTGCTCGGCGAGGGTGCGGGCGCGCAGCGCCTGGGCGAACCCGGCGGCCATGGCGTGCTGGATGCGCGAGGAGCGGGCCCGCAGATCGTCCTGGGGGGCTTCGTCGCCGCAGTAGAGGACGAGGTAGGCGTCGACGCAGTCCAGGGTGCGGCTGAGGGCCTCGGGGTCGGTGCAGTGCGCGTCGACCAGGGCGGCGCCGAGGGCCCGGCCCTGGGCCGCGTCGAAGGACCGGGCGCGCAGGGCCTCGCTCATCCGGCGGGCCAGGGGCAGCAGTCGGTCCTCGAACTCGGGCCGGGTCAGCGAGGTCGGCGAGACCGGGAACACCGCCCGGCTCCAGATCGTCGCGAACCGCCGCAGACGGTCCTCCGGCCCGTCCGGCTCCGCGCTCACGCCGTACGTCCCACGCCGGCGAATCCGGCGAAGGCGTAGGGATCCTCCTCCTCCGGTGCGGTGTCCGGGCGCCAGGAGGCCGTCGGCACCAGTCCGGGTTCCACCATGTCGTACCCCTCGAAGAACCGCGCGATCTCGTCGCGCGAGCGCATGATCAGCGGGTTGCGAATGTCTTTGTATACGTCGACCACACCACCGGCCCGCTCCGGTGGGCCGGGGATTCCCTCGTACGAGGCATGGGTGACCACCAGCACGCTGCCGGGCGCGAGCGCGTCGCGCAGCTCGGCGACGACCGCGTACGGGTCGTCGGCGTCCTCGATGAAGTGCAGGATCGCGACGAGCATCAGGGCCACCGGGCGGTCCAGGTCGAGCAGCCGCTCCACCTGGGGGCTGCCCAGGATCTCCAGCGGCTTGCGCAGATCGCCGCCGACGACATCCGCGCCGGGGTTGCCGTCCAGCACCTGCTGGCTGTGCGCGACGGCCACCGGGTCGTGGTCGGCGTAGACCACGCGGGCGTCGGGACAGGCCTCCTGGGCGACCTCGTGGACATTGCCGAACGTGGGAATGCCGGAGCCGATGTCGAGGAACTGGGTGACGCCCCCGGCGATGGCGAAGCGGACCGCCCGGCGCATGAACGCGCGGTTCGCCTGCATGATCTTCGGGAGTCCCGGCAGGAACTCCATCGCCTTGCGGGCCGCCTCCCGGTCGACCTCGAAGTTGTGCGAACCGCCCAGGTAGTAGTCGTAGATACGCGAAACGCTCGGCACCGAGATGTCGATGCTCCGTGGTGCCCAGGCGGGACGTTCCATGTATCTCTCCAGGCGTTGGCGATCCGGTGTTCGAGCTGAGGCTACTGATCGCCCGCCAAAGGAGCGAGCCGAAACGGAAATTGACCATCCGTTCCCGGTCACTGCCGTTGGCACGTGCCCAATCCGTACGGTGGCGCGGTCTGATGAAAAGTATCGGAAAGTATCGGCGGGATTTCGCTCCGTGCGCCCGGGTGTTACCCGTCGTCACCTCTCGGCGCACACACGGAAGCAGTCCGTCACCGCGCGGAGAGTTCCGGGGAACTCGCGGTGCCGGACTGCCGGGGAAACGGGGTCCCTACTCCTTGTCGGGGGCGCCGATCGGCTTTCCGTCGGGGGCCACCGCGTACCAGGTGCCGCCCACGCCCTGGCCGTTGGTGTCGCCGGGGGCCTTGTCACCGGCGAAGGTGTAGATGGGCCAGCAGTTGACCGTCTGCTGCTTGGTGCCGTCGGGGCGGGTGAAGCTCATCAGGCCCTTCTTCTGCACACCCTCGGTGTCGTCGTTGGCGACCGGGGCGACCACGGGCCATTTCGCCAGGCAGTCGCCGGTGCAGGCGGAGACCGGCTCGGGCCAGGCCTCGTCCTTCATGAAGCGGTAGACGGTCATCCCGTTCTTGTCGACGACATGCTCGCCGAGCTTGGCGTCCTCACGGGTGGACAGCCCCGGCAGGGCGGCCAGTTCGGCCTTCTTGCCATCGGGGGCGAGGGCGAACCAGGTGCCGCCCACGCCCTGGCCCTCGATGTCCCCGGCGTTGACATCCTTGGCGAAGCGGTAGGCGGGCCAGCCGCCGATGGTGAGCTGCTTGGTGCCGTCGGGGCGGGTGATCTCGCCGAGGAGTTCGGCGTCGACGCCCTCACCGGCGCTGGCGTCGCCCGCCGGGACGGGCGGCCAGGCGGTGGCGCAGTCTCCGTCGCAGTTGGTCTTGGGCGGCTCGGCGGTGTCCTCGTCGAAGCGGTAGAGGGTCCGGCCGTCGGCGTCGGTGAGGACACTGCCGAGTTCGGCGTTGGCCGCGACGGTGAGCTGTCCGGCGGGGGTGTTGGGGACGGCGGCCTGCTGGCCGGCCTGGGCGTCGGTGCCCGTGCCGGTCCCCGGTGAGGCGTAGCCGGGGGCGGGGGCCGTGGCTCCCACGTTCTGGCTGGCCGACTGTCCGCCGCTGTCCTGACCGCACGCCGTGGTCAGCGCCAGTACGGCCGCGGCGCTTGCCACGAGAGAGGCGCTCCGCCAGGTGTTCATCGTCCCAACTCCCCATCATCACCACACTGCCCAGCGCCCTGCTGCGCCGCACGACCAGGGGTACGGGGGGCGGGGTACGGGTGTTCAGGCTCGGCGGGGATTTCTTTCTGCAACGCGTGAGGGACGGCGCAGGGGTTGAAGGGGGTGGAGAGGGGTGGAGGGGGGCGGAGAGTGGGGGCGCGCGGGAGGGGGCCGGGGGGAGGGGATTGGGGGTGCTTCATCCGGGCTGTGTGGGGTGCGGGATCCGGGGCGCGGCGGCGGGGTCGGATCGGGCGCGGGCGGAGGGTTGGGGGCTGGGGGCGGCGGCGGACGCGGGAGAGGGCGGCTTCGGGCGGGGACGCTGGGGGCGGGTGGGGGACTTGACGCCGGGGCGGCGGGGGGGCTTCGCGCCGGGACGGCGGGGGGCGGGGAGGGCTTCGCGCCGGGGGCGGCGGGGGGAGGGCTTCGCGCCGGGGGCGGCGGCGGGCGGGACGCGGGAAGGTGCCGGATCGGGCGCGGGCGGGGCGGCGGGCGCGGGCTGGGGACTG
>NZ_JBEXLA010000027.1:0-127122 GCF_040609715.1 Streptomyces sp. NPDC004610
CATCGGACAACGTGATCGCCACAGCAGAGGGCCCCGAATGCGACATGGCAACAGGGTACTTACTAATCCTCAGGATTTCCGGCGCATCACACTAGAGATGCCCCCTCTAAGGGACGCCCCCCTCTAGGGACGCTCGCCGCAGTTCCCACCCGTGGTCCACCGGCCCGATCCCGCCCCCGAGCGCGAAGCCCGCCGCGATGGCGCCGGTCACATAGCGTTTCGCCGCCGTCACCGCCGCCGGGACCGGGTCGCCGAGGGCGAGGCGGGAGGCTATCGCGGAGGCGAGGGTGCAGCCGGTGCCGTGGGTGTGGCGGTTGTCGTGGCGCGGGGCCCGCAGCCAGTGCTCGGCACTGCCGTCCGTGAGCAGGTCCACCGCCTCGCCGGGCAGATGCCCGCCCTTGACCAGCACCCACCGGGGGCCGAGGTCGAGAAGCGCCGCGGCGGCCGTCCGCAGATCGTCCTCGGATCCGACCCGGACGCCGGTGAGCTGTGCCACCTCGTCCAGATTCGGGGTGACGACGGTCGCCAGCGGCAGCAGCCGGGTGCGTACGGAGTCCAGCGCGGAGGCGGCGAGCAGGGAGTCGCCGTGCTTGGAGACGCCCACCGGGTCGATCACCGCGGGCGCGTCCGTGCCGCCGATCAGTTCGGCGACCGTCTCGACGAGTGCGGCGGAGGCCAGCATCCCGGTCTTGACCGCCTGGACGCCGATGTCGTCCACGACACTGCGGAACTGGGTGCGCACCGCCTCCGGCGGGAGTTCCCAGGCGCCCTGGACGCCGAGGGAGTTCTGCGCGGTGACGGCGGTGATCACGCTCATGCCGTGCACCCCGAGGGCGAGCATGGTCTTGAGGTCGGCCTGGATCCCGGCGCCGCCGCCGGAGTCGGAGCCGGCCACCGTGAGAACGCGGGGAGGTGCGGTGCTCATGACTCGATGTCCCCCAGGTCCCCGAAGTGGTCCCAGCCGCCCTTGCGGGTCCAGGGTGCCCCGTCCACGGTCACCTGCGGCAGCGCCGAGGGGTTGAGCACCTCGCCGATCACCTTCCAGCGCGCGGGCAGTTTCACCTCCGGCGGGAAGGTGGCGACGATGGCGTGGTCCTCGCCGCCGGTCAGCACCCACTGGAGCGGATCGACGCCGACGGCCTGGCCGATGTCGTTCATCTGGGACGGGATGTCGATGGCGCCGGAGCGGATGTCGATCCGTACCTTGCTGGCCTCGGCGATGTGCCCGAGGTCGGCGATCAGTCCGTCGCTGACATCGCACATCGCGGTCGCGCCCAGCCCGGCGGCGGCCGGTCCGGCGTGGTAGGGGGGCTCGGGGCGGCGGTGGGCCTCGACAAAGGCGCGGGGGGAGCGGAAGCCGCGGGAGAGGACCGCGTACCCGGCGGCGGACCAGCCCAGCCAGCCGGTCACCGCGACCAGGTCGCCCGGCCGGGCGCCGGCCCGGGTGACCGGCTCCTGGTTGCGCAGATCGCCGAGCGCGGTGATCGACACCATGATGGTGTCCCCGCGCACCACATCGCCGCCGACCACCGAGGCACCGGCGACCTGGCACTCGTCGCGCAGTCCGTCCATCAGCTCGGTGGGCCAGGTGACGGGGAGTTCGGCGGGCACCACGAGCCCCAGCAGCAGGGCGGTGGGTACGGCGCCCATGGCGGCGATGTCCGCCAGGTTCTGGGCGGCGGCCTTGCGGCCGACGTCGTAGGCGGTGGACCAGTCGCGGCGGAAGTGCCGGCCCTCCAGCAGGATGTCCGTGCTCGCCACGACACGCCGGTCGGGTGCGGCGACCACCGCGGCGTCGTCGCCGGGGCCGACCCGGACCGCCGGGTTGGTGGTGAGCCGGGAGGTCAGCTCCCTGATGAGCCCGAACTCACCCAGCTCGCCCACAGTGCCCTTCATCGCCCTTGCACCCCTTCTATGCCGATAGAACCAGATGGAATCCGATACAGCCCGAGGTGATCCGTTGTGGCCTGACGCAAGCGACATGACCCGATATGCCCACTACAGAGGCCAACACCCCTCGCCCGCGCACCCCGGCGCGTGCGCGCCCCGCCCGACCAGGTCTCCCCCTTGCGAGCGGCGACGCGATACCGTGGCGTTCCTTTTCCCCACATGATCCTCGTGGCCGCCCTGGAGGTTCCGTGGTACAGGCGTACATCCTGATCCAGACGGAGGTCGGTAAGGCGTCGACCGTCGCCGACACGATCAGCAAGATCCCTGGAGTGATCCAGGCCGAGGACGTGACGGGACCCTATGACGTCATCGTCCGCGCCCAGGCCGACACCGTCGATGACCTGGGCCGCATGGTGGTCGCGAAAGTCCAGCAAGTGGACGGCATCACGCGCACCCTGACCTGCCCGGTCGTCCATCTGTAGCCCCCGTCTACGCTGGGCCGGTGCCTCTCTTCCGTCACCGGCCGCTCGGCCTGCCCCCGCTTGCGCTTGTGCTCGTGATCACTGTCGCGGGCTGCTCATCAGCAGACGACACCGCCACCGCGGCGGTTCCGTCGCCGGACGCGGCGGTGACCGAACTGTGCGGAAAGCTGGACGATGCGCTGCCCGCGACGGTGGCCGGTCAGAACCGTGACGATCCGGAACCGGCTTCCGCGCTGACCGCGGGGTGGGGGAGCAGCCCGGCGATCATACTGCGGTGCGGGGTGATCCGACCGCCGAAGATGATCGATCCCAAAGTGGCGGAGGGCGGGGACGCCGATGCCGTCGCGGGCGGTGTCGACGGGGTCGACTGGCTCCAGGAGAAAGGCGACGACGGGGCGTTCCGCTTCACGACCGCGAGCCGGGTCGCCTATGTGGAGGTGGCGGTTCCAGGGGAGCGGGAGGGGGACAGCGCGGGGGTGCTGGTGGATCTCGCCCCGGCGATCAAGTCGGCGATCCCGGAAGGCATCGCCGACTGATCACACCGCTGCCGCCCTACCGCAGTCCCGTCGAGCGGTTCAGGGCCGCCCGGATCAGGCGGTCCACCAGTTCCGCGTAGCCGACCCCGCTCTTCTCCCACATCTGCGGGTACATCGAGATCGGGGTGAAACCGGGCATCGTATTGATCTCGTTGATCACGAACTCGCCGGAGTCGGTCAGGAAGAAGTCCGCGCGGACCAGTCCCTCGCAGGACGCGGCCTCGAACGCGGCCACCGCCAGCCGCTGCACCTCGGCGGTCTCGGCGGGCGTCAGCGGGGCGGGGACGATCCCGGGGGTGGAGTCGATGTACTTGGCCTCGAAGTCGTAGTACGCGTGTTCCTGCGGCGGCGGGATCTCGGCCGGTACGGAGGCCCGGGGGCCATCCTCGAACTCCAGCACCCCGCACTCGATCTCCCGGCCCCGCAGCGCGGCCTCGATCAGGATCTTCGGGTCGTGGCGGCGGGCCTCGGCGAGGGCCTCGTCCAGACCGGCGGGGTCGTCGACCTTGGTGATGCCGATGGAGGACCCGGCGCGGGCGGGCTTCACGAACAGCGGCCAGCCGTGCTCACCGGCGAACTCCACGATCCGCTTGCGCGCGGCGGACTCCTCGCGCTCCCACTCCCGGGGGCGGATCACCAGATACGGGCCCACCGCCAGCCCGAAGGAGGTGAACACCCGCTTCATGTACTCCTTGTCCTGGCCGACGGCCGAGGCGAGCACCCCGGAGCCGACATAAGGCACCCCGGACAGCTCCAGCAGCCCCTGGAGCGTGCCGTCCTCGCCGTACGGGCCGTGCAGCACCGGGAAGACGACATCGACCTCGCCCAGCGCCTTGGGCACCGAGCCCGGTTCGCTGTAGACGACTTCGCGGTTGGCGGGGTCGACGGGGAGCACGACGACGCCCTCGTCGGACTCGGCCAGGTCGTCGACGCTGGGCGTACGGCGCTCGGAGATCGCCATCCGCTCCGGGGCGTCGGCGGTGAGGGCCCAGCGGCCGTCCTGGGTGATGCCGATCGGCAGGACCTCGTACTTGGTCCGGTCGATGGCCCGCAGTACGGCGCCGGCGGTGACCACGGAGATCCCGTGCTCGGAGCTGCGCCCGCCGAACACGACGGCCACACGCGGCTTACGGAAGGGCTGTCCCGGCCCAGGGCTCTGGGGGAGGTTCTCGCTGCTCATATCGCGTTGAGCGTACCCGCTGCCCCGGCGCGCTCCTAGCGTTCCCGGCCGGGGCGTCGCACAGGTGTCCACCGTCCGCCGGGTTGCGGCGCGGGGCCCGGCGGCGGCTGCTCAGCGCCGTTCCGGCTTGGCGCTGCGGGACATGAGTTCCTTCAGGGCGACCACCGGCGGTTTGCCCTCGTGGACGATGCCGACGACCGTCTCGGTGATGGGCATGTCGACGCCGTGGCGGCGGGCCAGATCGAGCACCGACTCACAGGACTTGACGCCCTCGGCGGTCTGCCGGGTGACCGCGATGGTCTGCTCCAGGGTCATGCCCTTGCCGAGGTTGGTGCCGAAGGTGTGGTTGCGGGACAGCGGCGAGGAGCAGGTGGCGACCAGATCGCCGAGGCCCGCGAGCCCGGCGAAGGTCAGCGGGTCGGCGCCCATGGCGAGACCGAGGCGGGTGGTCTCGGCGAGCCCGCGGGTGATGAGCGAGCCCTTGGCGTTGTCGCCGAGACCCATGCCGTCCGCGATCCCTACGGCGAGCCCGATGACGTTCTTCACCGCGCCGCCCAGCTCGCAGCCGACGACATCGGTGTTGGTGTACGGACGGAAGTAGGGGGTGTGGCAGGCGGCCTGGAGACGCTGGGCGACCTCATCGTCGGCGCAGGCCACGACGGCCGCGGCCGGCATCCGCGCGGCGATCTCCCGGGCCAGGTTGGGGCCGGTGACCACGGCGATCCGGTCGGGGCCGGACCCGGTGACATCGGCGATGACCTCGCTCATCCGCATGGTGGTGCCGAGTTCGACCCCCTTCATCAGGGAGACCAGGACGGTGCCGGGGGCCAGCAGCCCGGTCCAGGCGGCGAGGTTGGCGCGCAGGGTCTGCGAGGGGACGGACAGCACCGTGAAGTCGGCGGCCTCGGCGGCCTCGGCGGGGTCGGTGGTGGCGCGCAGATTGCGCGGCAGCTCGATGCCGGGGAAGTAGTCGGGGTTGGTCCGGGTGGAGTTGATGGCGTCCGCGACCTCCGCGCGGCGTGCCCACAGGGTGACCTCGCACCCCGCGTCGGCGAGCACGATGCCGAACGCCGTGCCCCATGAACCGGCGCTGAACACCGCCGCCTTGACCGCCTTGCTCACTTGCTCCGCCCCTCCGCCTGCTTGCCCTGCGTCTGTGCCCTGCTCCGCGCCCCGGCGCCCGTACCCCGGATCTGCCGGGGGGCCTGCTCCCGGGACCGGTCCCGCTCCTGTGCGCGGGACCGCCCCCCTTCCCCTTCCACTTCCCCTTCCCGGGGCTGCTCCCGCGTCTGTTCCCGGGTGCGCCGACGCTGCTCGATCCGCTCGCGGCGGGGATCGTAGGGCGTGGCGGGTGCCCGTTCGCCGCGGACCTCCTCCAGTTGGCGGGTGATGGCGGCCATGATGACCTCGGTCGCCTCCCTGAGCACCTCGGCGGTCATCTCGCGGCCGTAGAAGCGGGAGAGGTCCACCGGCGGCCCGGCCAGCACATGGTGGGTCTTGCGCGGCAGCAGCCGGGGTCTCTTGGCGTACGGCGGGAGCAGTTCGTTGGCGCCCCACTGGGCCACCGGCACCACCGGGCACCTGGTCTTCAGGGCGACCCGGGCGGCGCCGGTCTTGGCGGTCATGGGCCAGCCGTCCGGGTCCCGGGTGATGGTGCCCTCCGGGTAGAAGGCGACGCACTCACCGCGCTCCACGGCGTCGATGGCGGCGCGGAAGGCGCTGAGGGCGTCGGTGCTCTCCCGGTAGACGGGGATCTGCCCGGTGCCGCGCATGGCGGCGCCCACGAACCCCTTCTTGAAAAGACCGCTCTTCGCCAGGAATCGCGGAACGCGTCCGGTGTTGTACTGGAAGTGCGCGTACGCGAAGGGGTCGACGTGGGAATTGTGGTTCACCACGGTGATAAATCCGCCCTCGGCCGGAATGTGCTCCATTCCGCGCCAGTCCCGCTTGAGCAGAACCAGCAGGGGCGGTTTGCAGATCACCGCGGCCAGGCGGTACCAGAAGCCCTTTCTGCGGCGGGGCACGCGAACACCTTCCTCTAGGGCCTGGGGGGCCGCACAAGTGTCGCCCCAGGCCGCCTGTCTGTCGAGAACACCGTACGCCCGCCGGTCACCGGCCAGCGCTTCCCCGAGCGGCGTCACGCGCCTGCGCAGAGGAAACCGTGCGACGGCCCGGGTGACAATGGCCGCGACAAGAGAAGGACGGAAACGCTGGTGCAGTGGACCTTGGTGGTACCCCTGAAGCCCTTGGCGCGGGCCAAGAGCAGGCTCGCGGACACGGCGGCGGACGCGCTGCGCCCGGGACTGGCGCTGGCCTTCGCCCAGGACACGGTGGCAGCGGCCCTGGCCTGCCCTGCGGTACGCGGTGTGGCAGTCGTCACGGACGACGCGCTGGCCGCCCGGGAACTGTCCGCACTGGGCGCGGGGGTCCTCCCCGACGAACCCGGCCGGGGTCTGAACGCCGCCCTGGAGTTCGGCGCGGCAAAGGTACGGACCGCTCTCCCCAATACCCCGGTGGCCGCTCTCAACGCCGATCTCCCGGCACTGCGCCCCAGGGAATTGGCCCGGGTCCTGGACTCGGCCGCGCAATTCCCGCGCGCTTTCCTGCCGGATGCGGCCGGCATCGGTACGACTCTGCTCACCGCGTCCCCCGGCCTGGAATTGCGCCCGGCATTCGGCCCGGATTCCCGCATCCGGCACCACACCTCGGGGGCCCAGGAACTCATCCTCGACTCGGTGGATTCGGTACGCCAGGACGTGGACACCGGCGCCGATCTGCGCGCGGCACTCGCCCTCGGGGTGGGTCCGCGAACGGCGGCGGTCGGCGCGCGGCTGCTCATCGCCGGGCAGTAGGCTGCGCTCATGCAGGCCACCGCATACGCATACGACGCCGAGACCCGCAGCGGGCAGGTGCTGCTGGACGACGGCACGCCGGTGCCCTTCGACGCCGCCGCGTTCGACGCGGGCGGGCTGCGGCTGCTGCGGCCGGGTCAGCGGGTGCGGATCGAGGCGGAGGGCGAGGGTGCCTCCCGGCGGATCACGCTGGTGACGCTCCAGACCCTGTGACACCGGCACCGAACCCCGGGTAACGGCAGCTGGCCTGGGCCGGAACACGCCGCGGGCCGGGCTCCCGAGGGAGTCCGGCCCGGCGCGTGAGTGCCCTGCGGTCCGCCTACTTGCGGGCGGTGGCCTTCTTGGCGGTGGTCTTGCGGGCCGTCGACTTCTTGGCGGGGGCCTTCTTGGCGGTCGCCTTCTTCGCCGGGGCCTTCTTGGCCGTCGCCTTCTTGGCGGTGGTCTTCTTCGCGGCCGTCTTCTTGGCCGCCGCCGTGGTCTTCTTGGCGGTGGTCTTCTTGGCGGCGGTGGTCGCCTTCTTCACCGCGGCGGTGGTCTTCTTCGCCACGGTCTTCTTGGCGACGGCCTTGGTGGCGGCCTTCTTCGCGGTGGTCTTCTTGGCCGCGGCCTTCTTGACGGTGGCCGAGGCGCCGCCGGTCAGGCTGCCCTTGGGGGCCTTCTTCACGGCGATGTCGCCCTTCGGGAGCTTCTTCGAGCCGCTGACCAGGTCCTTGAAGCCCTGACCCGCGCGGAAGCGCGGCACGGAGGTCTTCTTGACCCGAACCCGCTCGCCCGTCTGGGGGTTGCGGGCGTAGCGAGCGGGACGCTCGACCTTCTCGAACGAGCCGAACCCGGTGACCGAGACCCGGTCCCCGGCGACGACCGCGCGGACGATGGCGTCCAGGACCGCGTCGACGGCATCGGCGGCCTGCTGGCGGCCACCCATCTTGTCGGCAATCGCTTCTACGAGCTGCGCCTTGTTCACGTCTTCCCCTTCGGAGACATCGCCGGAACGAAAGTGTTCAGGCTTTTTCGCACGTTAGGCAGATATATACCGCAAATCAAACACGAAACGGGCTTATCACCCTTGTGCCGCAACGGACTCGACTGCCCTGTCTCGTTCAGCCTTCCTCGTCGGGGAATCGACCCTCGTCGAGGTCAGCGGTGAACGCCTCCAGACGCCTTGCCGCATCGGCGAGATCGTGCTTGGCCGCGGCCGTAATGACCAGCAGCTTCCGGGTCAGCGCCATCCGTACGCCCTCCGGGACTTGCAGTGCGCGCACAGCTGTGTGCGCTTCCTTGAGTTGGTCCGCGACTGCCGCATAGAGCTTGAGTTGGCCGTCGTGTCCCATGCACAGATTGTGCCATCTGGGGCGAGTTGTCGCCTGCTCGGGGGGCAACTGCCCCCTCCAACGGCCCTTTCGGGGCCCGCCGCCGGACCTCCCGCCGATCCGCCCTGTGCCGCCAACCACCCTTGTGACATGGGCAGTTGCAGACGCCTCCGGCCGGGCATGCCGCCGTACGGGTACAGAAACGGCTGTACCCCCGATCGGGCCGATCGGGGGTACAGCCGGGGTGTTCGGTGGCCGAAATTCGACCGTCGGGCGGGGCCTCACGGACCCGCCCGAGCTCACACGGGCAGGGTGCGCGGCTTGTAGGAGGGCCGCCCGGCCTCGTAGGTGGCGATGTCCGCCTCGTTCTGGAGGGTGATCGAGATGTCGTCGAGGCCGTTCAGCAGCCGCCAGCGGGCGTTCTCGTCCAGCTCGAAGGAGGCGGTGATGCCCTCGGCGCGGACCTCGCGCCGCTCCAGGTCGACGGTCACCTCGGCCTTGGGGTCGCGCTCGGTCAGCTCCCACAGCGCGTCCACGATCTTCTGCTCCAGCACCACCGTGAGCAGGCCGTTCTTCAGCGAGTTGCCCCGGAAGATATCGGCGAACCGGGAGGAGATCACGGCCTTGAAGCCATAGTTCTGGAGCGCCCAGACGGCGTGCTCACGGGATGAGCCGGTACCGAAGTCGGGCCCGGCGACCAGCACGGTCGCCCCCCGCCGCTCGGGCAGGTTGAGCACGAAGGTCTCGTCCTTGCGCCACGCCTCGAAGAGCCCGTCCTCGAACCCGTCCCGGGTCACCTTCTTGAGCCAGTGGGCGGGGATGATCTGGTCGGTGTCCACATTGCTGCGGCGCAGCGGGACGGCCCGGCCGGTGTGGGTGGTGAATGCTTCCATGGCGGTTCAGACTCCAGCGGGCGTGCGGTCGTCGGTCAGGTCGGCCGGGGAGGCGAGATGCCCCAGCACCGCGGTCGCGGCCGCGACCTGCGGAGACACCAGATGCGTACGGCCGCCCTTGCCCTGCCGCCCCTCGAAGTTGCGGTTGGAGGTGGACGCCGAGCGCTCCCCCGGGGCCAGCTGGTCCGGGTTCATGCCCAGACACATCGAGCAGCCCGCGTGCCGCCACTCAGCGCCGGCCTCCTTGAAGACCGTGTCCAGACCCTCGGAGACGGCCTGGAGCCCGACCCGCGCGGAGCCCGGCACGACCAGCATCCGTACCCCGTCGGCGACTTTGCGGTCCTTCAGGATCTCGGCCGCGGCCCGCAGATCCTCGATCCGCCCATTGGTGCAGGAACCTACGAAGACGGTGTCCACGTTGATGGACCGCAGCGGCTGCCCGGCCGCCAACCCCATGTACTCCAGGGCCTTTTCGGCGGCGAACCGCTCCGAGGCGTCTTCGTACGAAGCCGGGTCGGGGACGTGCGCCGAAAGCGGGGCACCCTGGCCCGGGTTGGTGCCCCAGGTGACGAACGGCGACAGCGCGGCGGCGTCGATGACGACCTCGGCGTCGAACTCGGCGTCGTCGTCCGTGCGCAGCGTCCGCCAGTAGGCGACCGCGGCGTCCCAGTCCGCACCCTCGGGGGCGTGGGCGCGGCCCTTGAGGTAGGCGAAGGTGGTCTCGTCGGGGGCGATCATGCCCGCGCGGGCACCGGCCTCGATGGACATGTTGCAGATGGTCATCCGGGCCTCCATCGAGAGCTTCTCGATGGCCTCGCCCCGGTACTCCAGGACATAGCCCTGGCCGCCGCCGGTGCCGATCCGCGCGATGATCGCCAGGATCAGGTCCTTGGCGGTCACCCCGTCGGGCAGCTCGCCGTCGACCGTGATCGCCATGGTCTTCGGGCGGGCCATGGGCAGCGTCTGGGTGGCGAGCACATGCTCGACCTGCGAGGTGCCGATACCGAACGCCAGCGCGCCGAAGGCACCGTGCGTGGAGGTGTGCGAGTCGCCGCAGACCACGGTCGTACCGGGCTGGGTGAGCCCCAGCTGCGGGCCGACGACATGGACGACGCCCTGCTCGACGTCTCCGAGCGGGTGCAGCCGGACGCCGAAGTCGGCGCAGTTCTTGCGCAGCGTCTCCAGCTGGGCCCGGGAGACCGGGTCCGCGATCGGCTTGTCGATGTCGAGGGTCGGGGTGTTGTGGTCCTCGGTGGCGATGGTCAGGTCCAGGCGGCGCACGGGGCGCCCGGTCTTGCGGAGGCCGTCGAACGCCTGCGGGCTGGTCACCTCGTGCAGCAGGTGCAGATCGATGTAGAGAAGGTCGGGCTCGCCCTCCGCGCGCCGGACGACATGGTCGTCCCAGACCTTCTCCGCGAGTGTCCTACCCATCGCTTTCCCTCCGGCCGGCGCACTGCGCGACGGCCCAACTAGAGATCGAGAGGCGGCGGCGCCCTCCCCCTCGGTTCCGGGCGCGGACCGCCGGGCCCCTTCGCAACCGCGGGCCCCTGTGCCTTCGTGTACCTCCAGAGTGGCGCGTTCCACGAAAAATTGAACTTGCGTTTCACAGAGTGAGACGCGAATATCGTTGCATGGACAACAGTAGCGGCGTCGGCGTTCTGGACAAGGCGGCCCTCGTCCTGAGCGCTCTGGAGTCCGGCCCGGCCACCCTCGCGGGTCTGGTCACGGCCACCGGACTGGCACGACCCACGGCTCACCGCCTGGCCGTGGCCTTGGAACACCACCGCATGGTGGCACGCGACATGCAGGGCCGATTCATCCTGGGCCCGCGCCTCGCCGAACTGGCGGCGGCGGCGGGCGAGGACCGGCTGCTGGCCACGGCCGGCCCGGTCCTGACCCATCTGCGCGATGTGACGGGCGAGAGCGCCCAGCTCTACCGCCGCCAGGGCGACATGCGCATCTGCGTCGCGGCGGCGGAGCGCCTCTCGGGTCTGCGGGACACGGTCCCGGTCGGCTCGACCCTCACCATGAAGGCGGGTTCCTCCGCCCAGATCCTGATGGCCTGGGAGGAGCCGGAGCGCCTGCACCGCGGCCTCCAGGGCGCCCGCTTCACGGCCACGGCCCTGTCGGGCGTACGCCGCCGGGGCTGGGCCCAGTCGATCGGCGAGCGCGAGCCCGGGGTGGCCTCGGTCTCCGCGCCGGTGCGCGGCCCGTCCAACCGCGTGGTGGCCGCCGTCTCGGTCTCGGGCCCCATCGAACGCCTCACCCGCCACCCCGGCCGCATGCACGCCCAGGCCGTGATCGACGCGGCAGGCCGCCTCTCAGAGGCCCTACGCCGCACAGGCTGACCAGCAAGGAAGGGCAAAAGGGGGCCTCAACGCCGCGACCCCCTTTTCCCACCGGAACCGTCTCCCCACAGCGGGGCAGAGACTCTGATTTCCAGGGGCGCGGGGAACTGCGCGCTTTTTAGGGGCGCTGGGGGTACCCCCTCTGGGGGAGGAACTGCGCAAAAGCGACCACGACCCGCGCACGAAAACGGCCCCCCACCCGACCTCCCGGTCAGGCGAAGAGCCATCGTCGCCGTACCCCCGACCGGATTCGAACCGGCGCTACCGCCTTGAGAGGGCGGCGTGCTAGGCCGCTACACAACGGGGGCGAGGATCTTGCGTTTCCGCAGATCCGAGCTGGTCTACCTGGACTCGAACCAAGACTAACTGAACCAGAATCAGTCGTGCTGCCAATTACACCATAGACCAATGTGGTTTAGACCAGTTTGTACCCCCGACCGGATTCGAACCGGCGCTACCGCCTTGAGAGGGCGGCGTGCTAGGCCGCTACACAACGGGGGCCCTAGCGATCCTGCATCGACATCAGTGGGTGCGACCCGACTGTCGTCGCGGGAAGGATCTGTACCCCCGACCGGATTCGAACCGGCGCTACTGCCTTGAGAGGGCAGCGTGCTAGGCCGCTACACAACGGGGGCTTTGCGGATGAGATCCGCGGGTGCAGATGAAGCTCTGCGAGCTGGCCTACCTGGACTCGAACCAAGACTAACTGAACCAGAATCAGTCGTGCTGCCAATTACACCATAGGCCACTGGAACGCAAGCCCCTGCGGGGATCTTGTTCTAGTCTGCGACGCTGGGTTTGGCCTCTCGGCCCGCTCCCCGGCGGCGCAGGAAGAACATTACCCGAAGGTGGACGGGGCTCCAAAACGGGTATCCGCGCCGAGGAGCGCGGGGAGTTCGGCGAGGGAGACGATCCGGTGGCCGCCCTCGGGGACGGCCCCGGTGTCCGTACCGGTCCGGTCGATCCACACCGACAGCAACCCGGCGGTCACCGCGCCGCGTCCGTCGATCTCCGGGTGGTCGCCGACGTAGGCGATCTCGTGCGGGGCGAGGGCGAGGGCCTCGCAGGCGGCGCGGAAGGCGGCCGGCTCCGGTTTGCTCACGCCGAGTTCGGCGGCGCAGAGCACCGACTCGAAGCGGTCGCGCACCCCGAGGATCCGCAGTTTGCGGTCCTGGACGAGGAGGCTGGAGTTGGAGAGCACCGCGTGCCGGTGGCTGGCGGCGAGGGCGTCGAGGACCGGCAGCACATCGGGGAAGAGCGCCCAGGCGGCCTCGTAATGGGCGACGTAGCGCTCGAACCAGGTCTCGGCCTCGGTGTCGGTGAGGTTCTGGCCGAGGGGGCCGAGGAAGACACGGACCCGGTCGCGGCGCTGCTGTTCGAAGGTGACCTCGCCGGCGGCGAAGCGGGCCCACAGGCTGTCGGTGATCGCGCGCCAGCGGGTGAGCGCGGCCTCGGCGCCGCCATGGGCGTCGAGGAGGCCCTCGGCGGCGAGATGGCTGCCCATGCCGGACCGGTCGGCGGTGGTGTAGTCGAAGAGGGTGTCGTCGACGTCCCAGAGAACGGCTCGGATGCTCATGAACCGACGGTAACGCCTGGGCGCCGGGCCCGGGGCGGCAACCGGGATGCCGGTCGCCGCCCCGGGGGCGGGACTACGCGGTGAGCCGGGCCAGGGCCGCGTCGATCCGGGCCAGGGTGGTGTCCTTGCCCAGGACCTCCAGGGACTCGAACAGCGGCAGGCCGACCGTACGGCCGGTGACCGCGACGCGGACCGGGGCCTGGGCCTTGCCGAGCTTGAGGCCATGGGCCTCACCGGCGGCGAGGACGGCGTCCTTGAGGGAGTCCGGGGAGTTCCAGTCGGCGGACTCCAGCTGCTCGCGGGCCGTGCGCAGCAGGGCGTCGGAGCCCTCCTTCATGGCCTTGGTCCAGCTGGCCTCGTCGAGGACCGGCTCGGCGAGGAAGAGGAAGTCGACGTTGTCGGTGATCTCGGAGAGGACCTTGAGGCGGGTCTGCGCGTGCGGGGCGATGGCCTGCCACTTGGTCTCGTCGAAGTCCTCGGGGGCCCAGGGGGCGAAGGGGGCGCGCAGCCAGGGGGCGCAGCGCTCGGTGAAGTCCTTCACCTCCAGGAGGCGGATGTGGTCGGCGTTGATCGCCTCGCACTTCTTGAGGTCGAAGCGGGCCGGGTTGGGGTTCACGTCCTTGATGTCGAAGGCCGCGACCAGCTCGGCGAGGGTGAAGACATCCTGGTCGGCGGAGAACGACCAGCCCAGCAGGGAGAGGTAGTTGAGCAGGCCCTCGGGGAGGAAGCCGCGCTCGCGGTAGAGGTTGAGGGAGGACTGCGGGTCGCGCTTGGAGAGCTTCTTGTTGCCCTCGCCCATGACGTAGGGCAGGTGGCCGAAGGCGGGGACGGACTTCGCGATGCCCAGGTCGATCAGCGCCTTGTAGAGGGCGATCTGGCGTGGGGTGGAGGAGAGGAGGTCCTCGCCGCGCAGGACGTGGGTGATCTCCATCAGGGCGTCGTCGACCGGGTTGACCAGGGTGTAGAGCGGGGCTCCGTTGGCGCGGACGATGCCGTAGTCCGGGACGTTCTCCGGGGTGAAGGTGAGGTCGCCGCGGACCAGGTCGGTGAAGGTGATCGTCTCGTCGGGCATCCGGAAGCGGACGATCGGGGCGCGGCCCTGGGCGCGGTACTCCTCGACCTGGGCGGCGGTGAGGTCGCGGCAGTGGCCGTCGTAGCCGGAGGGCTTTCCGGCGGCGCGGGCGGCCTCGCGGCGGGAGTCCAGCTCCTCCTGGGAGCAGTAGCAGTGGTAGGCGTGCCCGGCGTCCAGCAGCTTGGCGGCCACGTCGGCGTAGAGGTCCATGCGCTGGGACTGGCGGTACGGGGCGTGGGGGCCGCCGATCTCGGGGCCCTCGTCCCAGTCGAAGCCCAGCCAGCGCATCGCGTCGAGGAGCTGCCCGTAGGACTCCTCGGAGTCGCGGGCGGCGTCGGTGTCCTCGATGCGGAAGACCAGGGTGCCCTGGTGGTGCCGGGCGAACGCCCAGTTGAACAGGGCGGTGCGGACCAGGCCCACATGGGGGTTACCGGTGGGCGAGGGGCAGAAACGGACGCGTACGGGGGCGGGTGCGCTAGCCACGCTTGACAACCTTGTTGGTGAGAGTGCCGATGCCTTCGATGGAGACGGCGACCTCGTCGCCGACGGTGAGGGGGCCGACCCCCGCGGGGGTGCCGGTGAGGATGACGTCTCCGGGGAGCAGGGTCATGGCCTCGGTGATGTGGACGATCAGATCCGCGATGGAGTGGATCATCTCGCTGGTGCGGCCGAGCTGGCGCTGGGCGCCGTTGACCGTGAGCTGGACGGTGAGGTCGGACGCGGTGGCCAGGTCGAGGCCGGTCTCGACCCAGGGGCCGAGCGGGCAGGCGGTGTCGAAGCCCTTGGCCCGCGCCCACTGCTTCTCGCGCTTCTGGACGTCCCGGGCGGTGATGTCGTTGGCGCAGGTGTAGCCGAAGATCACGTCCTGGACGCGGTCGCGGGGCACCTCGCGGCAGAGCCGGCCGATGACGACGGCCAGCTCGGCCTCGTGGTGGACCTCGGTGGAGAAGGCGGGGTACTGGATGTCGTCGCCGGGGCCGATGACCGAGGTGGACGGCTTGAAGAAGGCGAACGGGGCGTCGGGCACCTCGTTGCCGAGTTCGCGCGCGTGCTCGGCGTAGTTGCGGCCATAGGCGATGATCTTGCTGGGGAGCACCGGGGGCAGCAGCCGCACCTTGCTCAGCGGGACCTTCGTGCCGGACAGCTCGAAGTCCGTGAAGGGGATGCCCTTGATGATGTCGAGGACGAGTTGGTCGGGCTGCTCGCCCTCGACCGCGCCGAAGGCGACATTCCCGTCGATGGAGAACCTGGCGATGCGCACGGGATCCTCGCGCCCCTCACTGAACCGGCTGGAGTCTGACGCTCCAGGCTATCCCGGCGGCGGGGGGCCGCTCCGCGCACAGGCCGCTCACCGGTGAGAGGGGCCGCCCCGCGCAGTGCGGGACGGCCCCTCTCATGGGCCCGCTCATTGGACCTCTCATTGAGGCCCTCTTATGAGGTACGGGTGCGGGTTACTCCGGGACGGCGGCCGTGCCGGCCGGGATCTCCATGAGCACCGTGCGCCGCGGGTTGGCGGTCGACGCGGGGAGGTCGACGGAGTGCTCCAGCTCCGGGGTCTGCAGCTCGTCGGCGTCCGCCAGATGTGCCAGGGTGGTGCGGCGCGGGTTGGCCGTCGTGTGGAACATCATCGTCTTCACGGGTGTCCGGGACCTTGTCGTGTACGGGCGTTCCGGGCCGCCGGGGCGGTGCCGGGCACGCCGGGTTGTCAGAGAGTCACCTCTTGTAAACCGTCAGGCTAAACATCCGATTCCCCGCGGGCCGGGCCCGGACCCCATGATCGGCGTGTGAGTTTGCTCACGACGTCAACCCCAAATCCGCCCATACCCACCTCGTCCCGCACATCGGTGAATCGGACATTGGTCCATCGAAGCGATGATTCCGCTCCTGATCATGGCGACTGGGACACCGGGAGCACTCCGGCAACTCGCTCCGTTATGCCCGATATATGGGATACGTTGACCCACGCCCGGTGATCCGGCCCTCACAAGCAGTCACAGATGTCACAGCCTG
Organism: Streptomyces sp. NPDC004610; assembly: GCF_040609715.1. Classification (NCBI taxonomy): domain Bacteria; kingdom Bacillati; phylum Actinomycetota; class Actinomycetes; order Kitasatosporales; family Streptomycetaceae; genus Streptomyces; species Streptomyces sp. NPDC004610. Next base: position 16,150 of record NZ_JBEXLA010000027.1, read on the forward strand.
ACCAACTGGCCTTGTTGGAGATGCGGCACTGTGCTGGAATTCCAGCGACCGCCGCAGGATCGAGCCGGCGCGCAGGGGGCGCGGAACGCGCGCCGAAGTGGCGGCGAGACAAGGGGGAGCCAGCGCCGGTCACTCACGACCACTCGGGGACGTAATTCAGGACGTGCCCGACCACGCCGACACCGTCCGTCCGGTCACCCGGAAGGGCGCCTGGTCCAGAGGTTGCGACGCTAGTGCAGGGACGTTTCAAGAGGGATGGCAGCGCTTCGGCGGAGCCGGAGCCGCACGGCGGGACTGGCCCTATGGCCGTCAGCTCCTCGCCCCAGCACGCCCAGAACCCAGGCCAGCCGGCATCCGCGGACGGCGCTGAGCGGGGCGGGCGCCCCGGCGCGAACCCGGCGGCGGCCGTGCCCTCCCCGCCGGTCAAGCCGCCGCAGGGGGCGAGCGGGCCGGGTCCGCGAATAGCGCTGCGCAACTGGCGCATCTCCACCCGGCTGGTGGCCCTGCTGACCCTTCCCGTGGTCGCCGCCACCACCCTGGGCGGGCTCCGTATCGAACAGTCGATGGACGACATCCAGCAGCTCGACAACATGAAGCTGCTGACGGACATGACCAAGCAGGCCACCGAGCTGGCCACCGCCCTCCAGGAGGAGCGCGACAAGTCGGCCGGTCCGCTGGCCAACGGCTCGACCTCCAGCGCGATCACGGTCAAGGGCCTCCAGGACAAGACCGACCGGGCCGTCGAGAACTTCGTCAACGCCTCCGAGGAGATCGACGCCTCCGCCCGGGACGGCAACCTCCAGGGCGTCCGCGACACCCTGGTCGGCCTGGTCGGCGAACTCGGCACCCTGGCCCGGATCCGCAACACCGCCTACGAGGCCGAGGACAACTCGACCCAGACGGTGGACGCCTACCACCGGGTGATCAGCCATCTGCTGGACCTCTCCCAGGACATGGCGGAGGCCACCAGCAACCCGGAGATGATCGCCCGCACCCGTACCCTCGCCGCCTTCTCGTCGGCCAAGGAGTACGCCTCCATCCAGCGCGCGGTGATCGCGGCGGCCCTGCCCGCCAACAAGACCACCGCGGGCGACCTCTCCGAGAACGACCGCCTCTACGCCGAATCCGCGCTGGAGAGCGAGTCCTCGGAGCTGAGCAGCTTCCGCTCCATCTACGGCGACGAGTCCGCCGCCGAACTGCTCCAGCCCATCGAAGAGGGCAACGCGATCATCGAGGCGACGGACACCTACGCCTCCCGCGCGCTGAGCAGCCGCGACGGTCTGGCCGACCGGCCCAACCGCTCGTACCAGGACTGGGTGGACGACAGCTCCACCAAGATCCAGCAGATGCGCAACATCGAGCGGCGCCTGCTGGAGGACCTGGAGCAGACCGCCCGTACGCTGCGCAGCGACTCCGAGCGCGAGGCGTACATCTCCGGTGCGCTGATCCTGCTGGTCCTCGGTGTCTCGCTGGTCGGCGCGTTCGTCGTCGCCCGGTCCATGATCCGCTCGCTGCGCCGGCTCCAGGAGACCGCCACCAAGGTCGCCCAGGATCGGCTGCCCGAGCTGGTCAAGCAGCTCTCCGAGTCGGACCCCCAGGATGTCGACACCTCCGTCGAGTCGGTCGGTGTGCACTCCCGGGACGAGATCGGCCAGGTCGCCGCGGCCTTCGACGACGTGCACCGCGAGGCGGTCCGCCTCGCCGCCGAGCAGGCGCTGCTGCGGGGCAACGTCAACGCGATGTTCACCAACCTCTCGCGCCGCTCCCAGGGCCTCATCCAGCGCCAGCTGTCGCTGATCTCCGAACTGGAGTCGCGCGAGGCCGACCCGGACCAGCTGGCCTCGCTGTTCAAGCTGGACCACCTCGCCACCCGTATGCGCCGGAACGGCGAGAACCTCCTCGTCCTCGCCGGTGAGGAGCCGGGCCGCCGCTGGACGCGTCCGGTGCCGCTGGTCGACGTGCTCCGCGCCGCCGCCTCCGAGGTGGAGCAGTACGAGCGGATCGAGCTGGCGTCCGTGCCCACCACCGAGGTGGCCGGGCGGGTCGTCAACGACCTCGTGCACCTGCTCGCCGAGCTGCTGGAGAACGCCACCTCGTTCTCCTCCCCGCAGACCAAGGTCAAGGTCACCGGTCACGCGCTGCCCGACGGGCGGGTGCTGATCGAGATCCACGACACCGGTATCGGCCTCTCCCCCGAGGACCTCGCGGCGATCAACGAGCGGCTCGCCTCGCCGCCCACCGTGGATGTCTCCGTCTCGCGCCGCATGGGTCTGTTCGTGGTCGGCCGGCTGTCCCAGCGGCACGGCATCCGGATCCAGCTGCGCCCCTCCGACTCGGGTGGTACGACCGCGCTGGTCATGCTGCCCGTCGATGTGGCCCAGGGCGGCAAGAAGCCGCAGGGCAAGCCGGGCCAGCCCGGTCAGGTCGGGGGGCCCGCGGGCGGTCCGGCCGCGGCGCAGGCCGCCGCCGGAGTGGCCGCGGCCCGTCGCCAGGGCGGCGGAGCGGTCGGCGCGGGCGCCGGTGCGCCCGGTGGGCGGCTCGCCGCCGGTCAGGGTCCGCGGGCCGCGCTGCCCGGCGACCCGGGCGGGCGTCCGGGTGGCCCCGGTGGACCGGGCGGGCCCGGCGGGCCACGTGGTCCGCAGCAGGGCCGGCCGCAGCCCGCGGGCGCGGGCGCCGGCTTCGGCGGTCAGGCTCCGGGTGCCCCGCAGGGGCTCCAGGCGGCCGGGACCGGCACGGGCCAGGACATGTTCGGCGGCGCGCGGGGTCCGGCCCTTCCGCAACGCGGTGGCGCGGGCGACGGGCAGGACCGTCCGGACCGGCAGGACCGTCAGGGGGCGCGCGGGCGTCAGCCGCAGTTGCCGCCGCGCGGCGGGCCCCGGGCCGAGCTGCCCGGCGGTAACCCGCAGCAGCGCCCGAGCTGGAGCGACGAGAACGCCCAGCCGCCGCTCTCCCCGGCCTCGCTGGACGCCCCGCGCGGCCATGACGAGCCGGACAGCGCCCGCACCTCGCGGATCCCCCGGGTGGACGACCGCCAGGGTCCGGGCTCGACCACCGAGATCCCCCGGGTGGGCTCCGGCCCGTACCCGGGGCCCACCGGCCCGTTCGCCGCCCCCGGCGGCAACGGCCCCCAGGACACCGGGCAGTTCCCGCGGCCCGGCACGAACGCCCCGCAGGACCCCGACCCGTTCGCCGCCCAGCCGGGTCAGGGCGGCGGCCGTCAGGACGGTGGCCCGTTCGTCCGCTCCGATGTCTTCGGCGCGCCCGGACAGGCCCCGGTCCCGCAGGGCTTCGACAACGGCTACGACAACGGCTCCACCGGGCAGACGCCGGTGCCGCAGGGCTATGACAGCGGCTCCACCGGGCAGTTCACGGTCCCGCAGGGGTACGACAACGGCTCCACGGGCCAGTTCCCGGTGCCGCAGGGCTACGACAACGGCTCCACCGGGCAGTTCCCGGCGCCGGGTCGTGAGGACGCCGAACGTCAGGCGCCGCCCACCGGGTACAACGGCCGGCCGAACGGACAGCAGGCCGACCCGCACGCCCCGCACCAGACCGGTCAGTTCGAGCGGCCGCAGATCCCGCAGCGGCCGGTGCGCGAGCCGGAGGCACTGCCCCCGGCCGGTCCCGGCGACGGGCGGACCCCGCTGTTCGACACGCTGGAGACGGACTGGTTCCGCGGCCAGCAGGAGCAGCAGCGGGCGGCCGGTCACGGCGGTGACACCCCGGTCGTACCGACCGCTCCCCAGCAGCCGCCCGCCGCTCCCCCGCAGCGTCCCGCGACCGCTCCGGGCGGTCCCGGTGGTCCCGGCGGTTCGTGGCGCAGCTCGCCCAACGACGAGCTGGTCCGCCGGGCCGAGCGGGTACGACAGCCCGCCGCCGGCGGAGTGACGACGTCCGGCCTTCCGCGCCGGGTGCCCCGGGCCAACCTGGTCCCGGGCACGGCTCAGCAGCAGCCGCAGCAGAGCGGTCCGCAGGTCTCGCGCGCCCCACAGGACGTGCGCGGCCGGCTGACCAACCTCCGTCGGGGCATCGCGCAGGGCCGTCAGGCCGGTGGTACCGGTCAGACGGGCAGCTTCACGAGCCCCACTCACCAGCAGGAGCGTTAGTTGAGCCCGATGAGCCAGGCGGCACAGAACCTGAACTGGTTGATCACCAACTTCGTGGACAACACCCCCGGGGTGTCCCACACCGTCGTCGTGTCCGCCGACGGTCTCCTCCTGGCTATGTCGGAGGGCTTTCCGCGGGACCGGGCCGACCAGCTGGCGGCGGTCGCGTCGGGTCTCACCTCGCTGACGGCCGGTGCGTCCCGGATCTTCGAGGGCGGCAATGTGGCACAGACCGTGGTGGAGATGGAGCGGGGTTTCCTCTTCCTCATGTCCATCTCGGACGGTTCGTCCCTCGCCGTGCTCGCGCATCCGGAGTGCGACATCGGTCTCGTCGGCTACGAGATGACTCTCCTGGTCGACCGCGCGGGGGCCGTGCTCACACCCGATCTGCGCGCCGAACTCCAAGGAAGTCTGCTTCACTGACCGGCTCTGGATCCACCCGTCTCACCACATCGACATCCGGCCGTCACACTCCCCCCACCGGCCACGTCAGATAGCACGACTGACCCACATGCTGTCCCGCCCGGAGGATTCATGACCCCGCCCACCGCTCCTCACGATCCGTACACAGAGGCGTACGGGGACGAGGGCAACGAGCCGCTGGTACGCCCGTATGCCATGACCGGCGGCCGGACCCGGCCGCGCTACCAGCTCGCCATAGAGGCGCTGATCAGCACCACGGCCGACCCGGCGGCGCTCATGGGGCTCCTTCCGGAGCACCAGCGCATCTGCCATCTGTGCCGTGAGGTGAAGTCGGTCGCCGAGGTCTCGGCGCTGCTGACCATGCCGCTGGGCGTCGCCCGGATCCTCGTCGCCGACCTCGCCGAGGCCGGTCTGGTCGCCATCCACCAGCCGGGCGGCGACGAGACCACCGGTGCGCCCGATGTGACACTGCTCGAAAGGGTGCTCAGTGGACTTCGCAAGCTCTAGCGCGGGGCCGGCGGCACCCGGCCGCTCCACCACCTCCGCGAAGATCGTGGTGGCGGGCGGCTTCGGCGTGGGCAAGACCACGTTCGTCGGCGCCGTCTCGGAGATCAACCCGCTGCGCACCGAGGCCGTCATGACGTCCGCGAGCGCCGGCATCGACGACCTCACCCACACCGGGGACAAGACGACCACCACGGTCGCCATGGACTTCGGCCGCATCACCCTCGACCAGGACCTGATCCTCTACCTGTTCGGCACCCCCGGACAGGACCGGTTCTGGTTCATGTGGGACGACCTGGTGCGCGGCGCGATCGGCGCGGTCGTGCTCGTCGACACCCGGCGCCTCGCGGACTGCTTCCCCGCCGTCGACTACTTCGAGAACAGCGGGCTGCCCTTCGTCGTGGCGCTCAACGGGTTCGACGGACAGCAGCCCTACACCCCCGACGAGGTGCGCGAAGCCCTTCAGATCGGGCCGGACACCCCGATCATCACGACCGACGCCCGGCACCGCGCGGATGCGAAGTCCGCGCTGATCACGCTGGTGGAGCACGCGCTGATGGCGCGGCTGAGGTAGCGCTCAAGTCCGACAGCGCGTACGGCAGTTGTCGTAGTCACTTCGGAGCCGGCTGTGGCCTTTGACACGGTCGGCTCCGGTGTTCATAACGTTTCGGCAGAGGAATCGGGTGGTACCGCAACGCGTCGCGTTCATGTGGTGCCGCTATGCGTACGACAGCCCCGTCTTTTGACGGGGCTCGCTCTTTATGACCGTTTTATCTAGTACTTACATCACCTGGAATCCGGGGTTCCCCATGTTTGGAGTAGTCCCGGATGACGTGCTGGAATGCCTGAACTGCCCATGGGTCGATGACGTACTTCCCGTCGACGGCGTCGATGGCACCGGGCTCTGAGACACTGCGGCACGACGAAGGTGCCGACCGCCGAGAGGTTGTTGGTCGAGTGAGGCGAAGCAACAAAGGTCCCGAGCCGCCCGCCCGGGGCAACTTCACCCCGCCGGCGCGCGGAGCGGTACCCGCCCCCGTGCCCGGCCCGGACCGGTCGGCACCTCCCGCCCGCGGCGGCGGCAGCCGGCTCTCCCCCCGCAACTGGCGGGTGCCCACCCGGCTGAACGCGATCCTCCTCATACCCGTGGCCGTCGGACTGGTCATGGGCGGCTTCCAGGTCAAGAGCTCGACCGACACCTGGCGGGAGGCCGAGGACGCCCACAAGGTGGCGCTCCTGGTCCGCGCCGCCGACGACTACGGCACCGCCCTGCTCAACGAGCGCGACCTCTCCGCCGCCGATCTGCTGACCGGCAGGGGCGAGACCGACGCCGTACGCACACTCCGCCAGGACACCGACGCCGCCAAGCAGCGGTTCGACGAAGCCGCCCAGGATCTGCCGGGCACGGCCCGCCTCGACCGCCGGATGGAGCTGTTCCGCTCCAACGAGACCAAGCTCGGCACGCTGCGGGAGCGCGCCTACACCCCCGCCATGGACCCGGTGGCCACCGAGGAGGGCTATGTCTCGGTCCAGCACTCGCTGACCGAGTTCGCCAATGAGCTGGGACTCGGCACCGGCAATGTCACCAGCTACGGCCGGACCGTCTACGCCGTCTCGCTCGCGAAGGCCGCCGCCTCGCTGGAGCGCGCGATCGGTGTGCATCTGCTGCTGCGCCCCGCCGACGAGGCGGCCGTCGCCGCCCAGCAGCGGGTCTCCCTCGCCTCCTACCGCTATCTCGAAGGCATCGCCGTCAACGAGTTCGTCTCCGGCGCCGAGACTGCCGATGTCGAGCGGCTGAACGCGGTCATGGCCGAGAAGCGCCAGGAGGTCGGCGACCGGGGCGAGGCCGTCGACGCCGGGACCTCGACCCAGGGCGGCGCCTACTCGGCGATGCCGCTCGCGGACACCATGGTCCAGGCCATCGCGGGCGGGCTGGACACGGACGCGCTGGAGCGGCGCGGGGTCACCCCCACAGCCTGGATGGGGGTCGCCACCGCCAAGTTCGAGGGCTACGACCAGATCGAGAAGGAACTCGTCGACAAGGCGGTCAACGAGGCCGCGACCCTCGCCGACAACGCCCGGCGGGACGCCTTCATCACCGGCGCCATCGTTGTCGTCGCCCTGCTCGCCGCGTTCATCCTGGCCGGCATGGTGGCCCGCCAGATGAGCCGCTCGATGCGCCAGCTGCGCAACGCCGCGTTCGGCATAGCCGAGCAGCGGCTGCCGATGCTGGTCGACCAGCTCTCGCGCACCGACCCCGGCCGGGTGGACACCCGGGTGGCGCCGATCCCGATCACCTCGACCGATGAGATAGGCGAGGTCGCCCGCGCCTTCGACCAGGTGCACCGCGAGGCGGTCCGGCTCGCCGCCGAGCAGGCGCTGCTGCGGGGCAACATCAACGCGATCTTCACCAATCTCTCGCGCCGCAACCAGTCGCTCATCGAGGGCCAGCTGACCCTGATCACCGATCTGGAGAACAACGAGGCCGACCCCGACCAGCTGGCGAACCTCTTCAAGCTGGACCATCTCGCCACCCGGATGCGCCGCAACGGCGAGAACCTGCTCGTCCTCGCGGGCGAGGAGCCCGGCCGCCGCTGGGACCAGCCGGTCCCGCTGGTCGATGTGCTGCGGGCCGCCTCCTCCGAGGTGGAGCAGTACGAGCGCATCGAACTCCAGGGCGTCCCCGAGGCCGAGATCCACGGCCGGGCCGTCACCGACCTGGTCCATCTGCTGGCCGAGCTGCTGGAGAACGCCACCACCTTCTCCTCCCCGCAGACCAGGGTGCGGGTCACCGCGACCCGGCTGCCCGACGGCCGGGTGATGATCGAGATCCATGACAAGGGCATCGGCCTGACCGCCGAGGACTTCGCGGACATCAACCACAAGCTGGCCAACCCGCCCACCGTGGACGCCGCGATCTCGCAGCGCATGGGCCTGTTCGTGGTCGGGCGGCTCTCCGACCGGCACGGCATCCGGGTCCAGCTGCGCCCCTCCGGCGAGCAGGCCGGGACCACCTCGCTGGTCATGCTCCCGGACGCCATCACCCATGGCGGTGGCGGCGAGAGCCCGCTGGAGCGCGAGGAGTTCACGGTCTCGCAGATCATCCCGGAGCAGAACTTCAGCGGCGGCGAGAGCTTCGCCCCGCAGCCCCACCAGTCCCAGCAGCCTCAGCAGCCCCTCCAGCCCCATCAGCCGCAGCCCCAGCTCACCGCGGCCGACCTGGGCTTCGACGACAGCCGCTACGGCACCGAGGTCCCCGACGACCCGCGGGATCTGGACCCGGTGGGCCGCTCCCTGATGCGCGAGGAGCGCCGGGCGTCCCTGGAGTCCCAGACCCAGCCGGAGCCGGGCACGGACCTCCCGGGCGGCCCGACCTACGACGGGTTCGGCACCGCCCAGCAGCCCCCGTCCTACGGCAGCGGCAACGGCACCGGCGCCATCGGCTACGACGCCGCCCCGGCCCAGCCCGGATACGCCGAGCCGGACGCCTTCGGCCGACCGCAGCCCGGGTACGAGGAGCAGCCGCAGCAGCAGTCGGGCTACGAGGAGCGGTACTTCGCGCCCGGCACCGAGCTGCCGCAGCACGAGGGGTACCCCGGCCAGGACGGCTACCCGGCTCAGGGCGACTATCCGACGCAGGGCGACTTCCCCACCCGGAGCGACTTCCCCGCGCAGGGCGACTATCCGACGCAGGACGGCTACCCGGCTCAGGCTCCCTATGCGGAGGAGCCGCAAGCCCCGTATGCGGAGCAGCCGCAGGGCGAGTCGGGGACCGCCGGGCAGAATGGTTACCCCGGGCCTGAAGAGCGGCCCTACCAGGACGACTGGCCCCAGCCGAACGGCTATCGGAACGGATACCCGGACCAGTTCACCCCGGAAGCGGAATCTCCGGGGGCCGCTGACGCGGGTGAGCGGGAGCGCGTAGGCTTCGAGCGTCCGGGACCGACCCCCTCCGTCGGCCATGAGCTGACCGACGCCGGGCTTCCGCGCCGCGGCTCCACCGCGAGCGGCGCGGGCGCGGGCCGCCCCGCGAACCGGGAATCGGCGGCTCCGGCGGCGAACGGAACCTCACACGCCACCGCGAACGGCACGGCCCAGGACAACGACGACTGGCGCTCGGCGAACGACGAGCGCTGGCAGCAGGCCGCGCAACTCCGCAAACCCAAGGCGGGTGGGGTCACCTCCTCCGGCCTGCCGCGGCGGGTGCCCAAGGCCAATCTGGTCGAGGGCGCCGCGGAGACGACCCCGCAGGGCGGCCCACAGGTCTCCCGCGCCCCCGAGGACGTCCGGGGCAGGCTGAGCAACCTGCGCCGGGGTGTCCAGCGGGGACGCAGCGCAGGAAGTGACAAGAGCAACGGCCAGGCCACCAGCAGCCAAAACGGTGGTCCTGACAGCACCTACAACCAGGAGCGTTAGTGTGAGCCCGATGAGCCAGGCGGCACAGAACCTGAACTGGTTGATCACCAACTTCGTGGACAACACCCCCGGGGTGTCGCACACGGTGGTGGTCTCCGCCGACGGACTCCTTCTGGCGATGTCCGAAGGCTTTCCCCGCGACCGCGCCGACCAGCTCGCGGCCGTCGCCTCCGGTCTGACCTCGCTGACCGCCGGTGCCTCACGCATCTTCGAGGGCGGCAGCGTGAATCAGACGGTGGTGGAGATGGAGCGGGGCTTCCTCTTCATCATGTCCGTCTCCGACGGGTCGTCGCTGGCGGTGCTGGCCCACCCGGAGGCGGACATCGGTCTCATCGGGTACGAGATGGCGCTGCTGGTCGACCGTGCGGGCACGGTGCTGACGCCGGATCTCCGGGCCGAGCTCCAGGGGAGCCTTCTCAACTAACAGACAACGGTGCGTTTTCGGGTCCCGTGGCCGTAAGGTTTCGGAACGCGGCTCCACAGCGATGGGTGCCCGACACAGGCACAGTCGGAGGAGGAGAAAGTGGCAACACCCCAAGGCGGTTCCTCGGGCAACTGGTCGTACGGCCCCGGTCAGGGGCACGGCGACGGGTCCGCGAACCCGTACAACTTCCCCTCCACGCCGAGCCACCGTCAGCAGCCGTACGCCCCGCAGGGCCCGGGTCCCTCGCCCTACGGCGGGGCGGGGGCGCCGCGTTTCCAGCCGGTGCAGCCGCAGCGCCGTGCCCCGGAACCGGCACCCGCCGGGACGATGAACAACCCCCTGGTGCGCCCGTACGCCATGACGGGCGGTCGCACCAGGCCGCGGTACCAGCTCGCCATCGAGGCGCTGGTGCACACCACCGCGGCTCCGCACCAGTTGCACGGGCAGTTGCCCGAGCATCAGCGGATCTGCAACCTGTGCCGGGAGATCAAGTCGGTGGCCGAGGTCTCGGCGCTGCTCTCGATCCCCCTCGGCGTGGCCAGGATCCTCGTCGCCGACTTGGCGGAGGCGGGACTGGTAGCCATCCATCAGCCCGGCGGCGACGAGAGCGCCGGCGGCCAGCCAGACGTGACACTGCTCGAAAGGGTGCTCAGTGGACTTCGCAAGCTCTAGCGGAGGGCCTTCCCGCTCCACCACCTCCGCGAAGATCGTGGTGGCGGGCGGCTTCGGCGTGGGCAAGACCACGTTCGTCGGCGCCGTCTCGGAGATCAACCCGCTGCGCACCGAGGCCGTCATGACGTCCGCGAGCGCCGGCATCGACGACCTCACCCACACCGGGGACAAGACGACCACCACGGTCGCCATGGACTTCGGCCGCATCACCCTCGACCAGGATCTAATTCTTTATCTGTTCGGTACGCCCGGACAGGACCGGTTCTGGTTCATGTGGGACGACCTGGTGCGGGGGGCGATCGGCGCGGTGGTGCTGGTCGACACCCGGCGGCTCGCGGACTGCTTCCCCGCGGTCGACTACTTCGAGAACAGCGGGCTGCCGTTCGTGATCGCGCTGAACGGGTTCGACGGGAATCAGCCGTACTCGCCCGATGAGGTGCGGGAGGCCCTTCAGATCGGGCCGGATACGCCGATCATCACGACGGACGCGCGGCATCGGGCCGATGCGAAGTCCACGCTCATCACGTTGGTCGAGCATGCGTTGATGGCTCGGTTGAGGTAGGTCGGGCTCGGCTACGGGGGGGGCCGGTTGTTGTGGTGTGCCGGGTGCGGGTGGGGTGTGGCTGGTCGCGCAGTTCCTCCCCCGGAGGGGGTACCCCCAGCGCCCCTCAAAGACAGGGCGTTGCCCCTGGTGGTGTCGGAAAAGGGCCCTTCTCCGGGTGGAGAAGGGCCCTTTCGGGTTTTCAGCGCCAGCTGTGGGGGGCTCGGAAGCCCGGTTCGCGTTCCAGGCGGCGCCAGGGGGCGCGGCGGGTGGCCGCGGGGGCGGGCTCGGGGGTGTGGGCACTCGCGCGGGCCAGCAGGATCGCCGTGAGAGCGGCGACCTCTTCGGGCTCGGCATGGCCCTTCTCGACGCGGATGTCAGGGGTGTTCATGGCTTCAGTCTCCGTGGAAGAGAGGTCCGCGGGGTTGCCGCGGCGGGTCCGCCGGGTTACTGCGGGGGATTGCCGTGCTTGCGGGAGGGCAGGTCGGCGTGCTTGGTGTGCAGCATCGCCAGGGCCTTGGCCAGTACCTCACGGGTCTCGGCGGGGTCGATGACGTCGTCGACCAGGCCGCGCTCGGCCGCGTAGTACGGATGCATGAGTTCGGACTTGTACTCCTTGACCATGCGGGCCCGCATGGCCTCGGGGTCCTCGGCGTCGGCGATCTGCCGGCGGAAGATGACATTGGCGGCACCGTCGGCGCCCATCACGGCGATCTCGTTGGTCGGCCAGGCGTAGGTGAGGTCGGCACCGATGGACTGGCTGTCCATCACGATGTAGGCCCCGCCGTACGCCTTGCGGAGGATCAGGGAGAGCCTCGGCACGGTGGCGTTGCAGTAGGCGTAGAGCAGCTTCGCTCCATGGCGGATGATTCCGCCGTGCTCCTGGTCGACGCCCGGGAGGAAGCCGGGGACATCCAGGAAGGTCACGATCGGGACATTGAAAGCGTCACACATCTGCACAAAGCGCGCAGCTTTTTCGGATGCCTCGATGTCCAGGACCCCGGCGAGCACCTGGGGTTGGTTGGCAACGATGCCGACCACCTGGCCGTCGATCCGGGCCAGCGCGCAGATGATGTTCCGCGCCCAGCGCTCATGGACCTCCAGGAACTCGCCGTCGTCGACGATCTCCTCGATCACCTTGGCCATGTCGTACGGCCGGTTGCCGTCGGCCGGGACGAGGTCCAGCAGGGTGTCGCCGCGGCGGTCCACCGGGTCGGTGGCGTCGACGCGGGGCGGGTTCTCGCGGTTGTTCTGCGGGAGGAGGGAGAGGAGGTAGCGCACCTCGGCGATGCAGGTCTCCTCGTCGTCGTAGGCGAAGTGGCAGACGCCCGAGGTCTCGGCGTGCACATCGGCGCCGCCCAGGCCGTTCTGGGTGATCTCCTCGCCGGTGACCGCCTTGACGACGTCCGGGCCGGTGATGAACATCTGCGAGGTGTCGCGGACCATGAAGACGAAGTCGGTCAGCGCCGGGCTGTAGGCCGCGCCGCCCGCGCACGGGCCGAGCATCACCGAGATCTGCGGGATGACGCCGGACGCCTTGGTGTTGCGCTGGAAGATGCCGCCGTAGCCGGCGAGGGCGGAGACGCCCTCCTGGATCCGGGCCCCGGCGCCGTCGTTCAGGGAGACCAGGGGGGCTCCGGCCGCGATGGCCATGTCCATGATCTTGTGGATCTTGGTGGCGTGGGCCTCGCCCAGGGCGCCGCCGAAGATCCGGAAGTCATGGGCGTAGACAAAGACCGTACGGCCCTCGACCGTGCCCCAGCCGGTGATGACACCGTCGGTGAACGGCTTCTTGGCCTCCAGGCCGAAGCCCTGCGCGCGGTGCCGGCGCAGCTGCTCGACCTCCTGGAAGGACCCCGGGTCCACGAGCAGCTCGATGCGCTCGCGCGCCGTCAGCTTGCCCTTGGCGTGCTGGGCGGCCGTCGCCTTCTCGCTCGGCCCGGCGACCGCCTGCGCCCGGATCTCGTGGAGCTCGGCGACGCGCCCGCGCGCGTCGGTCGGCTCACCGGTGGGCTCACCCGTCGTCTCTTCCAAAACGGTCATGTAGCGACCTTACGAAGTCCGCCAAGGAAAGCGAGCCGTCGACTCCGTACAGTCTCCGGCCCGTTTTCCTGGTACCACTGAACAGAACCTCACCGCCATGCAGGCGTTCCGACTGCTCAGACGGCGTGGCCGTTGTGGGGGTCGCACAAAGCCGTCACCCGGTCGCCACCCCGCATTCTCGTCCGCGGCATGCCGTCGCCGGAGTGATGTGCCCGGTGTCCGGGCCGTTTGTGCGGCACGCTTCCGGTGGACAAGAAGACATGCACGGGCAACCAGAAGGCAAGCACGCGCAACACCTTCGCTCTGATGTTGAAACTTGAACCGAATAGGTCTAGGGTCATCACCGCAGCGAGATTCTTGAAGATTCAACCGAAACGAACGACTGTGCGGCTGTACGGATACACGGATGTACGACCGCCCTCGACCCCAAGGAGCACGCCATGACCGACCTCTCCGCGCTGACCGGCGAGTACACCCTCGACCCGGCCCACACCACCATCGGCTTCACCGCCCGGCACGCCATGGTCACCAACGTCAAAGGCAAGTTCCTCGACTTCACCGGCAGCCTGCACCTGGACGGCTCGGACCCGGCCAAGTCCACGGCGACCATCGACGTGAAGATGGAGAGCGTGGACACCGGCAACGCCGACCGCGACGGCCATCTGAAGAGCTCGGACTTCTTCAAGATCGACGAGTTCCCGACGATGACCTTCCGCTCCACCGCGGCCGAGGCCCTCGGTGACGAGGACTACCGGATCACCGGCGATCTGTCGGTGCTCGGGGTCACCAAGCCGATCACCATCGACCTGGAGTTCAACGGCGCCGCCAAGGACCCGTTCGGCAACGAGCGCGTCGGCTTCGAGGGCAAGACCGAGATCAAGCGCTCCGAGTGGGGCCTGACCTGGAACGCCGCGCTGGAGACCGGCGGCTTCCTGGTCTCCGACAAGATCAAGCTGATCTTCGACATCTCGGCGATCAAGAACGCCTGACCACCACGGCAGCGGGCCGCCCTCCGGGGCGGCCTTCGTGTGTCACGCCCCCGTCACGCCCCTCATCACGCCCCCCTCACTCCCCCGCCTTCTCCAACCGGGCCACGTCCGTCGCCAGGCGGGTGGCGCGGCCCTGTGCCGTGCGGGTGCGGAGCAGGCCCAGGATGATCAGATAGCGGTCGGTGCGGCCCAGCGCGTCGAAGGCCGCGCGGGCGCGCGGGCTGGCGTCCAGCGCCGCCGCCAGATCGTCGGGCACGGTCGCCCTGCTCTGCGATTCGTACGCCGCGTCCCAGCGGCCGTCCGCGCGGGCCGCCGTCACCTCGGACCGGCCGCCGGAGCGCATCCGGCCCGCCGTCTCCAGTTCGGCCACCCGGCGCACATTGACCATGGACCAGTGGCTGCCGCGCCGCCGCGGGGTGATGCGCTGGAGGTAGTGGGTGGCGTCCAGGGTGCGGCGCTGGCCGGTGATCCAGCCATGGCACAGGGCCACGTCGTTGACGTCCTCCCAGGTGACCGAGGCCAGCCCCGAGTCCTTCTTGGCGACCTTCACCCACAGGCCGGGATGCGGTGCGGGATGCGCGGCGAGCCAGGCGTCGAGGGCGTCGGCGGAGGTGAAGGGGAGCGGGGTGGAGCCGTCGGGCGTGGCGGGCGTGGGCTTCGCGGTCGTCGTCATCTCCGTACCGTAGGGGGGATGTAGGACGGAAGCTGGCCTAGTGGGGCGGGGGGTGGGTCAGAAGCCGCCGCCGCCTCCGAAATCGCCGCCGCCGAAGCCGCCCCCGCCACCGAAGTCACCGCCCCCGCCGAAGTCCCCGGGGTCGAAGTCCGCGCCCGAGACATCGCCGCCCTGGTAACCGGCGGCGCCGAAGTCGCCGTAGCCGGAGCCGTAGTCGGCGGCGTAGGACGGGGTGGCCATGGCGCTGCCGAGCAGGGTGCCGACCAGCAGGCCGGGGAGCAGGCCGCCGCCGAAGTAGCCGCCCGCCCAGGGGCCGTAGGCGGGTCCGGCGTCCCAGTACGGGCGGCGTCCCGTGGGGGTGTCGACCTCGCGGACCAGCGGGGCCTCGCCGTCCGCCAGCCGGGTGCGGTCGGCCGCGCAGACCGGCACCTCGCGGGTGGCGCCGCCGGGCGGGGTCCAGGTGACCTCGGCGACCGAGGGGCCGTGGCGCGGGTCGAAGAAGCAGGGCGGGCGGCGCTCGGGCAGCGGCTGTCCGGCCCGGCGGGCGGCGAGGGAGGCGAGCGCGAAACGGCCGTCCTGGAGGGCCTGGGTCACCTCGCGCACCTGCTCGGGGCGGGTCGCGGCGGCCATCAGGGACTTGGCCTGTTCATAGGCGTCCAGGGCGTGGGTGTAGTCGGCGCGCATGGCGTCGTCGGCGCCGGGTTCGCCGGGGTGGAAGTCGAGGCGGTCGAGTTCCTCGCCGTAGGCGGTGATGTCCTCGTCGACGACCACGGCCAGCTTCTCCAGCGCGGCCCGGCGCTCCTGCTCGTGCCGGGTGCGGTTGCGGCGGAGCAGGGCGTACGCGGTGACGCCGCCCGCCGCGAGGACCCCGCCGGCGGTGATCAGACCGGTGGCGGAGACGCCTGAGCCGGTGCCGCTGCCGTCGCCCCAGCTCGCGGGGGCCGTGCCGCCGACACTGCGCAGGGCGTCGTCCACGAAGTCGTTGAGCTGGGCCTTGGCGTCGCCCGCACCCTGGGCCGCGGTGACCAGGTTGGCCACGCCCTGGCGGCTGAGCACGCTGCTGTCGGCGCGGGCGTCGAAGCGGTCGCTGAGCCGGATGCCGTAGAGGCCGGTGATGCCGGTGTCGGTGCGCAGGTTCTGGAAGAGGTTCTGGGTCGGCCGGCCGGGCGGGAGGACGGCGACGAAGACCGGCTTTCCGGCATCCTCGATCTTGTCGGCGAGGGCCTGGGCGTCGGAGGCGGCGAGGATGTCCGTCGCCGCGGGGTCGACATAGACCGGGCTCTCGCGCAGGGCCGCGGCGACGGTGGAGAGGTCGGTGTCGGCCTGTGCGCCCGGGGCGCCCAGCAGCACCGCCAGCACCGCCGCGACCGGCACGGCCAGCAGGCGTACGGCGTCCCGGACGAGCGTGCCGTTGCCCTTCATAGGTACGAAAGTACCTGAATAGCCAGGAATCAGGCATTCGGGTGCTGCTCTTCGGCCGGTCCGGAGGGCGGTTCACAGGCTGGGGGAGATGGCGTACTCGTCGCCGCGCTGGAGGGACTGGAGGCGGCGCTGGCGCATGCCCTGGATGATGTGGTTGAAGTGCTGGGTGCGGGCCGGTCCGGGCGGGACCTCCTTGCGGTGCAGGGCTATGTCGCACAGCAGGCTCTCCAGCGCGCCCAGCTCGTCCTTGCCCAGATCGGGCTGGAGATAGCTGGTGAAGGCGAACAGCCGCAGGATCTCGCCGATCACCTCCCGCTCGCCGTGCCGCTTGATCACGGCCGAGGCGTGCCTGACCCAGTCCCGGTCGCCCATGTGCCGCATCAGCAGCACCGCCATCAGGGCCTGTCCCGGCTGTGCGACGAAAGCGGCGTCGCCGAGCGCCTCGCCGGTCAGCCGGGACAGCTTGCCGCTGGCCAGCACCTGGGACAGCGCCCAGTAGGAGGACAGGATCGGCGAGTACAGCTCGACCCGGCCCATGAAGCTCTCGAACTCCTCCTCGCCGATCTCCTGCCGGTCCAGGACCTCGGCGAGGGAGTCTCGGAAGATGCTGCGGCCGTCGCGGTCGCTCCACTCGGCGGCCATCAGCGCGGCCCGCACCCCGTAGCCGTTCAGACAGAGCCTGAGGGTCTCGTTCTTCAGCTCCAGATTGCGCACCAGTTCGCTGCTGCGCAGCACATCGGCGAGGAGATCGAGGGCCTCGACGTACGCCTCGAACTCGGTGGGGTTGAAGCCCGCGCCCTGACGCTGGTCCTGGGCGAGCGTCTGCATGGCGTCGGCCTGGTCCTGGAGGTCGTCCATCATCACCCGGAAGTCGCCGGGGACCTGGGCCGGCGGGGCGGACTCATAGGCCAGGTCGGCGGGGAAGAAGTCGTCCAGGGCGGCCTTGGCGTCCTCCAGCCAGCCCTCCTTGGTGGCGAGCACGGAGAACGGGTCGCTGCCGCCGTCGCCGAGGCGTTCGCGCAGCGCCCGGAAGCCCTGGGCGGTGGTGCTCAGCAGATCGGCGTCGTTGCGGCGCAGGGCGGCGGTGTGCCGGATGACCTGGGCGTGGCGCTGGGGGGTGGCCAGCACCAGGTCCTTCAGCTCGGTGGACTGGTCCAGCCGGTAGGCGGCGAGCAGCGGGCGGATCATCGGCTGGCAGAAGTGGATGGTGCCGTCCCGCTCGGTGAGCAGCCGCTTGGCTATCAGCGCGTCCAGCACGGCCCCGGGCGGCTCGGACCAGCCGAGGCCCTTGAAGTAGTCCAGCAGGAACTGCTCGGCGTCGATCCGGGGCAGGGAGTCCTGCCCGGTGAGCATCAGATGCTCATTGACGCAGGCGACGATGTCCCGCAGGGCGAGGAAGTCGAGTTCGAAGCGGCGGTCGACCCGGGGGTCGTCCCGGCCCAGCAGCAGCCCGAGGTAGGACTCCAGGATGGCGGTGCTGTTGGCGCCGGTGGTCCAGTCGCGCTGTCCGGCGGTGGACAGCAGCGCGGCCAGCATCACCGGGGTGCGGGGCAGTCCGCCGCGGGCCAGCAGATCGAGCATGGCGTTGACATCGGCCTCGGACTCGTCGGGCCGCAGCAGCCGTACCAGCGCGCGCAGCTCCCGGCGCCCGAACGGGCCGAGATGGCGGATCCGGGCGGGGCACTCCTCGGCGGTCATGGCGTCGGAGACCCGGTGGTGGGCGGTGGTGCGGCAGCCCAGGAAGGCGAGGTGGTCCGGGTGCTGGGTGAGGAACTTCAGCAGATGCCGCAGCCGTTTCTCGGAGCGGGGGTCGATGTTGTCGACGGCGAGGGCGAGGCGGGGCAGCGGGTCGCGCCGGCCGAGGGCGATACCGGCCCCGGCGAGCTGGCGGCGGATCTCCTTCTCGACCCCGCTGGGCCCGTTCTCGACGGCCGTGAAGTCGATGACGACGGGCACGTACTGGGGGTCGCCCCGGTAGGCGGAGTGGGCGAGCCACTGGAGGGTGCTGGTGAGTCCGGTGTACTCGTCGCCGACGATCAGGAAGTGGCGGTGCTCGGCGAGGCTCTCGATCAGTTCGTCGGCGCCGACCCGGCCCTCGTCCAGGTTCTCCAGCGCCATCCACTGGTCGACGCTCATCCGCAGCAGCACGGGGGGCACGAGCAGCCCCTCCATCGGCAGTTGCTCCCGCTCGGGCCCGAGGATCAGGCTCCGCTCGCGGACGGCGTCCACCAGGGTCTCGGCGGCCAGGTCGGCGGGCGAGAGGGGGGCGGGGGGCTCCGGTGCAGCGGCGGAACCGGGGGTGGTGGGGGCGGAGCCGGTGGTGGACGTGGTGGGGGCGCCCGGTGCCGCGAAGTCGATGTCGAGCCGGCCCTCGGCGACCGCGTTGACGCCGGTGTCGAAGGCGTCCCGCTCGTCGTAGTAGCTGCGGATGTGCACGGTGTAGGCGCGCGGGGCCCGCAGGGCGCGGACGTCGATGACGCTGTAGGCGTTGAGGTAGTTCCGCCACTGGAACAGGGACCCGGCGGCGCTGTGCATCAGGCTGCCGGTACGGCCCGCGATCCCGGCCGGGTCGACCACATGGACATGGCCGGTGCACAGCACGTCGAACCGGCCCAGCTCGCGGCGGACGTCGGCGCGGTCGAACTCGGCGAGCCAGTCGACGGGGTGGTGCATCGCGGCGAGCTTGAGATCGGCGTCGCCGAGCCGGTCGACGGCCTGGGTGAGCTGCCGGTCGCCGACGATGAGGTGGGCCCGGTCGGCGTCGTCCCCGGCGCCGGTGGCCCGCCAGCAGGAGGTGAGGGAGGCGGCGGCGACCTCGGCGGCGCCGACGGTGAAGCGGTGCAGGGTGATCAGCGGGGAGAGGCGCTCGACCGCGGTCCCGGCGTAGTAGGCGTCGCTGAACTCCACCCAGGCGGCCAGCCGGTCGAGCTGGGCCGGCAGGTCCCCGCGGTCGAGGAAGGCGTTGACCTGGTCGCGGTCGGTGAGCCGGGCGAGCAGTCCGGCCTCCTGGTACTCGTCGATCCGGGAGATGTCGACATCGTGGTTGCCGGGCGCGAGGATCATCCGCTCCCGGTCCAGGCCGAGCGCCTCCTGCAAGGGGTCGAGGAGCAGCTCGCGGGCCTGGGCGAACTGCTCGGGCTTGCCGCCGAAGGCCAGATCGCCGCTGAAGACCACGCAGTCGACCGGTGTGTCCGCGTGCTGTTCGGCCACATCCGTGAGGAAGGCCCGCAGCACCTTTTTCTGGTCGGTCTGCCAGTCGCCTCTGGCGTGCAGATCACTGATGTGGACGATGCGCACGGAACACCCCCGGCTTGCCTGTGACGCGAAACAGCTTATGCGGGCCATTGCCCCTCCGGAGGGGGTGTCAAGCACCCCGGACCACCTCAACTGCCTATGCCGGACGCACTTCTTGACGACGTGTGAGACAGGGCCGCGAGTGGCGCATACCATGCCCCAAGCACTGGATCGGCCGGGAGGACAGGAACGGGCATGCCGAGGAGACGCAAGGTGGCGGACATGACGGTGTCCGAACTCACCGAACTGGACCGGACGCGTTCCCGGCCGGAGGTGCTGTGGGAGCTGTTCAAGCAGGCGGAGGCGGAGGTCACCACGGCGATCGGCTGGTACCTGGGGCGGCGCCGGGCCCCCTCGCGCTGGTCGCGCTCGCTGCGCGCGCTCGCCGGGCTGCTCGGGATCGTCGGGACGCTCACCCCGCTGGTGCACGCGGCGGACCCGACGCTGCTCCAGCCGGAGTGGGGCTTCGTGTTCCTCGCGGCGGGCGCGGGGTGTGTGCTGTTCGACCGGATCTTCGGCTTCTCGGCGTCCTGGACGCGGTACATACGGACCGAGATAGCGCTCCAGCAGGTGCTGAAGAAGGCGCAGTCGGACTTCACGCAGGCGTATCTGCGCAGCGGTGACACCCCGAGCGAGAAGGAGCAGGCGGCGCTGCTGCTGGTGATCGAGCGGCTGCGGGGGGACGCGCAGCGGATCATGGAGGAGGAGAGCGCGACGTGGATCGGGTACCTCTCCGACAGCATGGAGGAGCTGACGCGGTCGACGGCTTCGGGGGCGGCGGCCCAGCGGTCCGCTGGCGCGGGGCTTTTCCGGCTGGATCGGGTTCCCGGGCGGGACCGGGGACCCGAGGTCCCGCGGTCCCGGGATTCGGCGATGTAGGGGTGGGTGGGGTGCGTTGCCGGGTGCGGGTGGTCTGTGGCTGGTCGCGCAGTTCCTCCCCCAGAGGGGGTACCCCCAGCGCCCCTTTGAGGCACGTTGCCCGCAAGGGCCTTTAGGGGCGCGGGGAACTGCGCGAACGAGCCCCACCGGCCCGCACCCGCACCACTACCTCGCCGGTGTCACACCCGCCCGCAGCAACCCGTACGTATACGCATCCTCCAGCGCCTGCCAGCTCGCGGCGATGACGTTCTCCGCCACCCCCACCGTCGACCACTCCCCCGTCCCGTCCGTCGTGGAGATCAGGACGCGGGTCGTGGACTGGGTGCCGTGGACGCCCTCCAGGATGCGGACCTTGTAGTCGACCAGCTCCAGCTTGGCGAGCTGGGGGTAGATCTTCTCCAGCGCCACCCGCAGCGCCCGGTCGAGCGCGTTGACCGGCCCGTTGCCCTCAGCCGTGGCGACGATCCGCTCCCCCTTGGCCCACAGCTTCACCGTGGCCTCGTTGGCGTGGGTGCCGTCGGGGCGGTCCTCCACGATCGCCCGCCAGGACTCGACCTGGAAGTAGGACAGCGGGGCGCCCTCGACCTCGGCGCGCAGCAGCAGCTCGAAGGAGGCGTCGGCGGCCTCGTAGGTGTAGCCCTTGAGCTCGTGTTCCTTGACCCGCTCGACGACCCGGCCGACGAGGTCGCGGTCGCCGCCGAGGTCGATGCCGAGTTCCTTGCCCTTCAGCTCGATGGAGGCGCGGCCGGCCATGTCGGAGACGAGCATCCGCATGGTGTTGCCGACCTGCTCGGGGTCGATGTGCTGGTAGAGGTCCGGGTCGACCTTGATCGCGGAGGCGTGCAGCCCGGCCTTGTGGGCGAACGCGGAGACCCCGACGTAGGGCTGGTGGGTGGACGGGGTGAGGTTGACCACTTCGGCGATGGCGTGCGAGATCCGGGTCATGTCCCGCAGCCGGCCCTCGGGCAGGACCCGCTTGCCGTACTTCAGCTCCAGCGCGGCGACCACCGGGAACAGATTGGCGTTGCCGACCCGCTCGCCGTAGCCGTTGGCGGTGCACTGGACATGGGTGGCGCCCGCGTCGACGGCGGCGAGGGTGTTGGCGACCGCGCAGCCGGTGTCGTCCTGGGCGTGGATGCCGAGCCGGGCGCCGGTGTCGGCGAGGACGGTGGTGACGACGGCCTGGATCTGGGCGGGGAGCATGCCGCCGTTGGTGTCGCAGAGGATGACGACCTCGGCGCCGGCCTCGGCGGCGGTCCGGACGACGGCCTTGGCGTACTCGGCGTTGGCCCGGTAGCCGTCGAAGAAGTGCTCGCAGTCGACGAAGACCCGGCGGCCCTGCGCGCGCAGATGGGAGACCGTGTCGCGGACCATCTCCAGGTTCTCGTCCAGGGTGGTGCGCAGGGCCAGCTCGACATGGCGGTCGTGGGACTTGGCGACCAGGGTGATCACCGGGGCGCCGGACTCCAGCAGGGCCCGGACCTGGGGGTCCTCGGCGGCCCTGGCACCGGCCCGGCGGGTGGCGCCGAAGGCGACGAGCTGGGCGTGGCGGAAGGTGATCTCCTGCCGGGCGCGGGCGAAGAACTCGGTGTCGCGGGGGTTGGCGCCGGGCCAGCCGCCCTCGATGAAGCCGACGCCGAAGTCGTCCAGGTGCCGTGCGATGGCCAGCTTGTCGGCGACGGTGAGGTTGATGCCCTCCCGCTGCGCACCGTCGCGCAGAGTGGTGTCGAAGACATGGAACGAGTCGTCGCGCTCGCTGGTTTCCGTCATGGTTCAAGGCTCCTGAGGTGATGATCGCGGTCTGTACCGGAATGACCGGCTCCACCGTCCCCCTATGATCCCTCGCGCTCCGCCACCGGCTGCGGGTGGGCCAGAAATGCGAAAAACCTCTCGCGGGTGCGAGAGGTCTGCGCGCGGGTCGAGAACGACGGTGGCCACCTGTACGTGGTCGTACGAGGCGGTCACTGCGGACCGGCGCGCCTGCTGCCAATAATCGTGGCGAACGAGAACACGGGGGCAGTCTGGCACAGACCGTCCCCGTGCTCACCGTGTGTCTCAGGATGCGGTCAGCGCGTGGCCGTCACGGCCGCA
Organism: Streptomyces sp. NPDC004610; assembly: GCF_040609715.1. Classification (NCBI taxonomy): domain Bacteria; kingdom Bacillati; phylum Actinomycetota; class Actinomycetes; order Kitasatosporales; family Streptomycetaceae; genus Streptomyces; species Streptomyces sp. NPDC004610. The sequence continues at coordinate 38,627 of NZ_JBEXLA010000027.1, forward strand.
CCACAAAGCCGTCGCCCTCCCCATTGGTGTCGCCGGTGACCAGGCGGGACGAGGAGGAGAACAGACCGAGCACCCGGCCCCGGGCGGCGAAGTCGGTGGCGGCCGAGTAGCCCTCGGTGAGCGCCCCGCCGCCGAGGTCCCCGGTGGCCCGTACGGTCCGCCCGGCGCCGCCGAGATCACGAACGTAGACGTTGTCGGCGGTCGTGCCGTCCGGGCGCTCGGTCTCCCGGGTGTAGGCCAGCCTGCGGCCGTCGGCGCTGAGGACGCCCGCGCCGAGCCCGCCGGTGCCCTCGTGGGTGATCCAGCGGGTGGTGCCGGTCCGGGTGTCGTGCAGATACAGCTCCCAGGTGTACTCCGGCGCCCCGGGCACCACCCGGTCGTCGAAGGAGCCGTACGCCACCCGGCCGCCGTCCGCCGACAGGGACAGGCCCGCCGGGCCGCCGCCGGTCTGCTCGCCCTCCGGGGTGAGATTGAGCTGGCGCTGCTCACCGGTGCGCAGATCGGCCAGCCAGAGCTGACCCGGGCCGCCGCGCGGATGGCGCTGGATGTAGGCGGCGTGGGTGCCGTCGGCGCTGAGCCGCAGGTTCTGGACGTACCAGTCGGCGGGCAGCCGGTCGCTGATGGTGCGCCGCTCGCCGGTCACCCGGTCGGTGACATAGGCGCGGGTCTGGTGCGGGGCGTCGCCGCCCTCGACCCGGTGCGCCTGCGCGGTGAAGGCGACCAGCCGGCCGTCGGCGGACAGATCGAGGCTGTCGGAGACGGCGGCCGATCCCCCGTCGGCGGCTCCACTGACCCGCTCGGTCGTCCCGGTCCGCCGGTCGCGCACATACACGTCGTCGCTGTACGGGGTCTGCGGCACCGGCCAGTCGACCAGGTTCGACGCCCGGGAGACGAAGGCCACGTACCGGCCGTCGCCGCTGATCCGCGCGGAGTGGGCGGCGGCGTCGGCGGGGGTGCCGTCGGATGCCGCGCTGACCCGCTCGACGGTCCCGCGCCGCAGATCCCGGACGAGGACATCGGGCGCCTCGTTGGTGTCGCCGGGCACCGCGTCGGCGGCGTAGGAGGCGAAGGCGGCGTAGCGGCCGTCGGCGCTGAGGCGGGGGCCGTCCGACGCCCCGGTGAGCTGGCCGCCGGTGGCCGACAGCGTGATCCGCTCGGTGAGCGGTGCCGGGGCGGCCGTGGCGGTCGTCGCCGTCAGGGCCACCACCGTTGTCGCGAGCATCCCGACCGGCAGTGCGCGCATGCGTGTGAGCACAGTTCCCCCTGTGTTCTTTTCCCCGTTGTTCCCCGTGGGCGCGTGGTCGTCGCGCCCCCGTTCATGGTCGGCAACGAGGCAACCGCACCACCCGGCGCGCGGTCAATCATCCGCAACGCGTACAACCTGGACCGGAGTTCAGGGGTCGGGGGTCACTCCGGCCGGGTCAGCGACTCGTCCAGGAACTCCCCGACATGGCCGAGAATCGTCCCCCGGTCGGCGCCGCGCAGTCCGATGGCGACCTGGATCGAGAAGCCGTCGAGCAGAGCCCGCAGCCGGGCCGCGAACCGGTCCGGGTCGACAGCCCGGAACTCACCGCGCGAGACGCCCTCCGCCAGCAGCGCCACCAGGTCCCGGTGCCAGGCGCCCTCGATCGCCGCCTGCCGGTCGCGGGCGTCGGCGGGGGCGTTCTGCGAGCGGTTCCAGACCTCCAACCAGAGCGTCCAGTGCGGGTCGCGGGGACCGTCGGGGACGTAGAGGTCGACGTAGGCGTCGAGCCGGGCGCGGGCCGGGGCCTCGCGGGTGAGCAGCCGGGAGCGCTCGGCGCCGAGCCGGCCCTCGCTCCACTCCAGGGTGCGCAGCAGCAGTTCGTCCTTGGAGCCGAAGTAGTAGAGCAGATGCCCGCTGCTCATCCGGACCTCGGCGCCGAGCGCCACCATGGTCAGCTTCTCCAGACCGCGCGCGGCGATCATCTCCATGGCGGCGGAGAGGACGTCCTCGCGGGGCGGGGCCTGTCTGCGCCCACCGGCCATGTCCGGCCCTCCTCGCTCGCTGCTCGCTAGACCTTCGGCTGCTGCTGGGTGACGCAGTGGATACCGCCGCCGCCCGCGAAGATCGTACGGGCGTCGACCAGGGTGATCGCGCGCTCGGGGAAGAGGCGGCCGAAGAGCGCGGCGGCCTCCGTGTCGCGCGGGTCGTCGAAGGCGCAGAGGACGACCCCGCCGTTGCAGAGGTAGTGGTTGATGTAGGAGAAGTCGGCCCAGTGGCCGTCCGCCTCCAGGGTGGTCGGCGCGGGCACCCCGACCACCTCCAGGGGCCGTCCGGCGGCATCGGTGGCGGCCCGCAGGATGCCGATGACCTCGCGGCTGACCTCGAAGTCCGGGTGGGCGGGGTCGGTCTGGTGGTGGGCGACGACCACCCCGGGGCGGGCGAACGCGGCGACGATGTCGACATGGCCGAGCGTGCCGTACCCGTACGGGGGATAGTCGGCGGTGAGGCCGCGCGGGAGCCAGATCGCCTTGCGGGTGCCGAGCAGGCCGTGGATCTCGGTCTCGACCTCCTCGCGGGTCCAGCCGGGATTGCGCTCGGGGCCGAGCTGGACGGTCTCGGTCAGCAGGACCGTGCCCTCGCCGTCGACATGGATCGCCCCGCCCTCGTTGACCAGCCGCGAGGCGTACGTACGGGCCCCGGCGAGGTCGGCGACCTGGGCGCCGATCTTCGCGTCGTGCTCCCAGCGGGCCCAGTGCTGGGCGCCCCAGCCGTTGAACGTCCAGTCCACGGCGGCGAGTTCGCCGCGTCCGTTCGTCAGGAAGGTCGGGCCGATGTCCCGCATCCAGGCGTCGTCCAGCTCGCGTTCGACGGTCTCCACCTCCGGGCCGAGCAGCGCCCGCGCCCCCGCCGACTGGCCGGGCCCGCACACCACCGTCACCGGCTCGAAGCGGCGGACGGCTCGGGCGACCGCCACCCAGGCGATCCGGGCGGCGGCGAGGTCGTCCGGGGTGTCGAAGGTGGGGTTGGGGCCGGGCCAGGCCATCCAGGTGCGTTCGTGCGCGGTCCACTCGGCGGGCATCCGGAAGCCGTCGGCGGCAGCAGACATGGGGGCGGTCCTCACAGGAAGTACAGACGGTTGAGGGAGACGGAGTCGGCGGGCGCCGAGCGGATCGGCTCGCCGTCCAGGGTGACCAGGCCGGTGCGCTGGTCGACGTCGACGGCCCCGGTACGGGAGTTGCGCCGCAGGTCGGCCGGGCCGATACCGCGGGTGTGGCGGACCGCGACCCGGCGGCGCCGGGTGGGCATCCGGTCGGCGCCCAGATCGAGGGCGGCCCGTGCGACGAACGCCACGGACAGTTCGGCCGGGGCGGCGCCGTACGCGCCGAAGAGCGGGCCGAGGACGAGGGGTTCGCTGGTGTCGGTGGCGGCGTTGGGGTCGCCGGTCACGCCGTAGGCCGGGAAGCCCGCCTTCAGGACGAGCTGCGGTTTGGCGCCGAAGTACTCCGGCCGCCAGAGCACCAGGTCGGCGAGTTTGCCGGTCTCGATGGAGCCGACCTCGTGGGCGAGGCCGTGGGCGAGGGCCGGGTTGATGGTCAGCTTGGCGATGTACCGCAGGACCCGCTCGTTGTCGTGCCCGTCGTCCGGGGCGCCGAACTCGGCCTTCATCTTCCCGGCCATGGCGAACGTCCGCCGCACGGTCTCCCCGGCGCGGCCCATGCCCTGGGCGTCGGAGGAGGTGATGCCGATGGCGCCCAGGTCGTGCAGTACGTCCTCGGCGCCCATGGTCCCGGCGCGGATCCGGTCCCGGGCCATGGCGGCGTCGCCGGGCAGGTCGGTCTTGAGGTCGTGGACGGAGACGATCATCCCGTAGTGCTCGGCGACGGCATCCCGGCCGAAGGGCAGGGTGGGGTTGGTGGACGAGCCGATGACATTGGGGACGCCCGCCATCTTCAGCACGTTCGGGACGTGTCCGCCGCCGCAGCCCTCGATGTGGAAGGCGTGGATGGTCCGCCCTTCGAGCACCTTGAGGGTGTCCTCGACGGACAGGCACTCATTGAGCCCGTCGCTGTGCAGCGCGACCTGGACGTCATGCTCCTCGGCGACGCGCAGCGCGGTGTCCAGGGCCCGGGTGTGCGCCCCCATGTCCTCGTGCACCTTGAACCCGGACGCCCCGCCCTCGGCGAGCGCCTCGATCAGCGGGGCCGGGTCGGAGGACGAACCCCGGCCCAGAAAGCCGATGTTGACGGGCCAGGCGTCGAAGGCGCCGAAGGCGTGTTTCAGCGCCCAGGGCGAGTTGACCCCGACGCCCCAGACCGGCCCGAACTCCTGCCCGATGATGGTGGTGACGCCGGACGCGAGCGACGCCTCCATGATCCGGGGCGAGAGCAGATGCACATGGGTGTCGACGGCCCCGGCGGTGGCGATCAGCCCCTCGCCGGACACGATGGTCGTACCGGTGCCCACGACCACGTCCACGCCGTCGAGGGTGTCGGGGTTCCCGGCCCGCCCGATGGCCGAGATCCGCCCCTCGCGGATCCCGATGGACACCTTGCGGATCCCGAGCACGGCGTCGATCACGACGACATTGCTGATCACCACATCGCAGGTGTCCCGCACCGCGGCGGCCTTCAGATGCAGCCCGTCCCGCGCGGTCTTCCCGAACCCGGCGAGGAACTCGTCCCCGGGCCGCTGGGAGTCGTCCTCGACCCGGATCACCAGCCCCGAGTCCCCGAGCCGGATCCGGTCCCCGGCACGCGGGCCATGGGTGGCGGCGTACTCGTACGGATTCATCGCCCGACCCCCGGTTCCGCTCCCGGCTCCACTCCCAGATATCCGCAGGCGGCGGCCCTGCGCAGGGCCTCCTCCTTCGCGCCGGGCGCGTCCAGCGCCCCGTCGACCAGCCCGGCGAAGCCGATGGCGATCCGCGCGCCGCCGATCGGCAGCAGCCCGACCTCCACGCTCTCCCCCGGCCCGAACCGCACCGACGACCCGGCGGGCACCGCGAGCCGCATCCCGTAGGCCGTCTCCCGGGCGAAGTCCAGGCGGGGGTTGGCCTCGAAGAAGTGGAAGTGGGAGGTGACGGAGACCGGCACGGTCGCGGTGTTGGTGACGGTGAGCCGGACGACCGCCTCCGGCTCGGAGTGCCCGGCGTACTCGGAGTGCTCGGAGTGCCCGGCGTGTTCCGGCCCCGGCAGCAGCGCGCCCGGCGCCTCCTCCCCCAGTCCGCCGCCGATCGGGTCGGAGACCACGGCCAGCCGGGACCCGTCCTCGAAGACGGCCTCGACCTGCACCTCGGTGACGACATCGGCGACGCCCGGCAGCACGTCCCCGGGCCCGAGGACAGCGCGGGCCCGCTCGACCGCCTCGGCCAGCCGCACCCCGTCCCGGGCGGCCTCGCAGACGGTGTCGGCGATCAGGGCGGTGGCCTCGGGGACGTTCAGCCGCAGCCCGCGGGCCCGGCGGGCGCGCGCCAGCTCGGCGGCACCGAAGAGCAGCAGCCGGTCGCGTTCGGTGGGGGTGAGTCTCATGGCGGGGTACCTCCTCGGCTGCCCAGGTTAGAGCATTGCTCTAAAGATGGGGAGGGGTATTGACCTGTGTATCTACCCATTCGCGAGGGATGGGTTTGAACGATGCTCAAAATGGTGGGCGCAGCAAAAAGAGGCCCGCTCCCGTCACGGAAGGTGACAGGAGCGGGCCTCTCGGGGAGCGCCGGGCGGGCTAGCCCAGCGGGTGCATCCAGCCGTGGGTGTCCTGCGCCGTGCCGCGCTGGATGTCCAGCAGGGCGCTGCGCAGCCGCAGGGTCACCTCGCCGGGCTCACCGCCGCCGTGCTGCCACTCGCCGCTAGCCCGCTTGACCGTGCCGACCGGGGTGATGACGGCGGCCGTGCCGCAGGCGAAGACCTCGGTGAGGGCGCCGCTCTCGGTGTCCCGTCGCCACTCCTCCAGGGAGATCCGGCGCTCCTCGGCGGTGTAGCCGAGGTCGCGGGCGACGGTGAGCAGGGAGTCACGGGTGACGCCCTCCAGGATGGAGCCGGTGAGGGTGGGGGTGACGATCCGGTCGCCGTGGACGAAGTAGAGGTTCATGCCGCCGAGTTCCTCGACCCAGGTGTGCTCGACCGCGTCGAGGTAGCAGACCTGGTCGCAGCCGTGGGCGGCGGCCTCGGCCTGGGCGAGCAGGGAGGCGGCGTAGTTGCCGCCGGTCTTGGCGTCGCCCATGCCGCCGGGGACGGCGCGGACCCGGTCCTCGGAGACCCAGATGGAGACCGGCTTGACCCCGCCGGGGAAGTAGGCGCCGGCCGGGGAGGCGATGACCAGGAAGAGGTACTCGCTCGACGGGCGCACCCCGAGCCCCACCTCGGTGGCGATCATGAAGGGGCGCAGATAGAGGGACTCCTCGCCGCCGTGGGCGGGGACCCAGTCCTTGTCCTGCTTGACCAGGGCGTCGCAGGCGGCGACAAAGGTCTCGACCGGGAGTTCGGGCATGGCGAGACGGCGGGCCGAGCGCTGGAAGCGCAGCGCGTTCTGGTCGGGGCGGAAGGTGGCGACCGAGCCGTCGGGGCGGCGGTACGCCTTGAGTCCCTCGAAGATCTCCTGCGCGTAGTGCAGCACCGCGGTGGCCGGGTCGAGCGAGATCGGCGCGTACGGGACGAGCTGTCCGTCGTGCCAGCCGCGGCCCTCGGTCCACTTGATGGTGACCATGTGGTCGGTGAAGTGGCGACCGAAGCCGGGGCTGGCCAGGATCGCCTCGCGCTCGGCCGCGGAGAGGGGGGCGGCGGAGGGCTTGAGCTCGATCGTGGGCGTCGTCATGAGTGGGGTCCTTTGCTTCCTGGCAGGGGCGGGGCAGCTCCGGTCGGCCGAGGTTCGGGGGGTGTCCGGCCGTCATTAGTAGGACGTCCGAGCATCACCTCGTGGCACGGTCGCTTGTCCGATTATCGCCCGGAGGTGGGGGCGGAAGAAACGGGGTGAAGCGGCCCAGGGGCGATGGTGGCACCCCACGGGGGCAGACGAAAGCCGCCGGGCGCTGCTGCGACCCGGCGGCCTGGTTCGAGTGATCGAGCAGACCGTGGGGTCAGCCGGTCACCCGTACGGCGAGCGCGTCGCCGATCTCGGCGGTGGAGCGGGCGGGCTTGCCGACCCGGTCGGCGAGGTCGGCGGCAACCGCCTCCTCGATCCGGGCGGCCTCGGCCTCGTGGCCGAGGTGGCGCAGCAGCAGGGCGACCGAGAGCACCGTGGCGCTGGGGTCGGCCTTGCCCTGGCCGGCGATGTCCGGGGCGGAGCCGTGCACCGGCTCGAACATGGAGGGGAAGTCGCCGCTCGGGTTGATGTTCCCGCTGGCGGCGACGCCGATGCCGCCGGAGACGGCCGCGGCGAGGTCGGTGATGATGTCGCCGAAGAGGTTGTCGGTGACGATGACGTCGAAGCGCTCGGGCTGGGTGACCAGATAGATGGTGGCCGCGTCGACATGCATGTACTCGGTGGTGACCTCGGGGAACTCCCCGGCCACCCGGTTGAAGACATCGGTCCACAGATGACCGGCGAAGGTCAGCACATTGTTCTTGTGGATCAGGGCGAGCTTCTTGCGCGGGCGGGCCTGGGCGCGGGCGAAGGCGTCCCGGACGACGCGCTCGACACCGAACGCCGTGTTGACGGAGACCTCGGTGGCGACCTCGTGCGGGGTGCCCTTGCGGATGGTGCCGCCGTTGCCGGTGTACGGGCCCTCGGTGCCCTCGCGGACCACCACGAAGTCGATGGCGGGCTCGCCCGCGAGCGGGGTGGCCACGCCGGGGAGCAGCTTGCTCGGCCGCAGATTGACATGGTGGTCGAAGGCGAAGCGGAGCTTCAGCAGGAAGCCGCGCTCCAGGACGCCGGACGGCACGGAGGGGTCGCCGATGGCGCCGAGCAGAATGGCGTCGTGCTGCTTGAGGGCGTCGAGGTCGGCGTCGGTGAGGGTCTCACCGGTGGCGCGGTAGCGCCGGGCGCCGAAGTCGTACTCCTTGGTCTCCAGCTTCACATCCTGCGGAAGGACGGCGGAGAGGACCTTCAGGCCCTCGGTCACGACTTCCTGGCCGATGCCGTCACCGGGGATCACTGCGAGATTGATGCTGCGAGACATGCGGGCACCCTACCCCTCGTCCCATGGGATGACACAAGACGTCCGGGATACGGACAGCGGGGCGGGTGTTCCGGCCATCCGTCACCGCCCGTTCACCCCGATGCGTTGCGGCCGTCGGCCGGCGCTGGGAACTTCACCGCCATGGAGATCCCCGACTTCGGCATCCCGCCCCGGCAGGCCGCCCGGCTGAGCATGGCGGAGCAGCACGCGTATCTGCGGGCCCGGCTCTCCCGGCGCCGGGCGCTGGTGACGGCGGGCATGGTGGCGGGCGGTCTGGTCACCGGCTGCGGCGGCGGTGCCCCGGGCCGGGACAGCGCGTCCCGGGCTCCGGGTGCGTCCGTCGTCCCCTTCGGCCGCCATCTCGCGCTGGGCGACGATCCGCGCACCGGGATGCGGATCTCCTGGCAGGTCCCGGCCGCGGTGCGCGGACCGTATCTCCGGCTGGGCACCCGCCCGGACGACCTGGGCGGGCGGACGAGGGCCGAGGTACGCCCCCTGAACACCCCGGAACTGAAGGGGATCCGGGCCGCGGTCGAGCAGTACTACGTCCACGCGTCCCTCACCGGTCTGCTCCCCGGCACCACCTACTACTACGGCGTCGGCCACGAGGGCCACGACCCGGCCGACCCCGCCCACCGCGCCACCATCAGCAGCTTCCGCACCGCCCCCGCCACCCCTGCCTCCTTCACCTTCACCGCGTTCGGCGACCAGGGTGTGGGCGAGGCCGCCGCCGCGAACGGCCGGGTGCTGCTGGCCGCCGAACCCGCCTTCCATCTCCACGCCGGTGACCTCTGCTACGCCAACCCGACCGGCCGGGGCACGGCCGAGGACACCTACGACGCCACGCACTGGGACCTGTTCCTGAAGCAGAACGAGCCGGTGGCGCGGTCGGTGCCCTGGATGGTGACGACGGGCAACCACGACATGGAGGCGTGGTACTCCCCCGACGGCTACGGCGGCCATCTGGCCCGCTTCTCCCTCCCCGGCACCGGCTTCGACCCGCGCTCGGCGCCGGGGGTGTACTCCTTCGTCTACGGCAATGTCGGGGTGATCGCCCTGGACGCCAACGATGTGTCGTACGAGATCCCGGCGAACCTCGGCTGCACCGACGGCCGGCAGACGGCGTGGCTGGCGCGGCGGCTGTCGGAGCTGCGGGCGTCCGAGGAGGTCGAGTTCGTGGTGGTCTTCTTCCACCACTGCGCCTACTCCACCTCCTCGCACGGCTCGGACGGCGGGGTGCGCGCGGAGTGGCTGCCGCTGTTCGCCGAGCACCGGGTGGATCTGGTGATCAACGGCCACAACCATGTCTACGAGCGGACCGACGCGATCCGGGACGGCGAGGTCGGCCGGGCGGTGCCCATCGGCGGCCGGACGGACCCGGCCCGGGACGGGATCGTGTACGTCACCGCGGGCGGCGGCGGCAAGGATCTGTACGGCTTCCCGGCGGGCACCCCGGAGAGCTACGCCGGGCGGGTCCGCGACACCGAGTCGGTGCCCTCGATCCGCTGGACGCGGTCACGGGACACCCCGCAGGAGCGGGTGGAGTGGTCGCGGGTGCGGTACCGGGGCTTCTCGCTGCTGTCGGTGACGGCCCACGCGGGCGCCTCGCCCCGCCTGGAGGTGACGGCGCTGAACCAGAAGGGCGAGCGCATCGACGCCTTCGAGGTACGGCGGGGCGGATAGGGGGAGCCGGGCTCAGTGCCCGGTCTGGCCGCCGTTGTCGCGGCGGTCGAGGGCGCGCTGGAGGGCCGCGGCGGCGTTCTTGCGGTCCGACTCGGTGGTGCGGGAGTGGTGACGGACGCGGCGGCGTGCGGTCGTCTCGGCCATGGGGGATCGACTCCTTGAGAAGTGCGGGAGCACGGAGGTGAGTGCGAGACGCCGGAGGGCGGGGAGCGTCGGCCACAGGGGTTGCCTGTACGGGGCCGGCTCACGACCGCCATTCGCTGGATCGAGCGATTCGTTCGGCTCCTACCAAGCTAAGGGAGCGAACCGCCGCTGTCTCCACAGTTACTCGGACTTCCTACTATCTGAGACGGAACGATCGATCACCCGTCTCCGACCTGCGCCTTCTCGCCCCGCCGCCCGGTGTGGACTAGAGCACATCCCCGTCCCGCCAGTCGAAGACCAGGCCGTCGTCCGCGCCGTCCGCGCCCCCGGAGCCGTCCACCCGGCCCCAGACGAAGATCGCGCCCTCCTCCTCCCGGAACCGGACCACCCCGTCCGGCCCCGCCGCGCTGATCCGCCCGCCCCAGACCCGCCAGCCCCGGCCCGCGTACAGCAGCGCCCCGTCGTCGCTCGCCCCCAGCGCCCCGAAGTCGTAGGCGCGGTCGATGACGCCCTCCAGCGCGCCCATGATCCGCCCGCCCAGCCCGGTCCGCCGCGCGTCCCGGCGTACCGCGACCCCCTCGACGTACCCCACCCGGCACCAGCGCCCACCCGCGAGCACCCGCCGCATCACCACCGCCCCGTGCGCCACCGGCCCCCGCTCGTCCACCACCAGGGCATGCAGTCCGCCCAGGGTGTGGTCCCAGTCCTCGGCGGTGAGGTCCCCGTCGAAGGCGTCGGTCAGCAGGGCATGGACGGCGGTCCGTTCCACTGGGGTGAGCCCGGCGGTGTGGACGAGGCGTACGGCTGCGGTCATCCCTCCAGTCTGGCGCTCGGGGGATCCGGGTTCCATCGCCTTTGACCGGCCCGCGGAATCTCCTCCGCCCGGAAAAGGACCGGGCCGCCGCTTCCCGGGGGGTGGGGAGCGGCGGCCCGGTGGGTCGGGCCGAGGGGAAGTCGGCCCGTGTCGGGAGGTCAGCCCATGTGGGGGTAGGTGTAGTCGGTCGGCGGGACGAGGGTCTCCTTGATGGCGCGGGTCAGGGTCCAGCGCATCAGGTTCTGGGGGGCGCCCGCCTTGTCGTCGGTGCCGGAGGCCCGGCCGCCGCCGAAGGGCTGCTGGCCGACGACCGCGCCGGTCGACTTGTCGTTGATGTAGAAGTTGCCGGCCGCGTAGCGCAGCTTGTCCATGGTGTGCGCGGTGGCCGCGCGGTCGGTGGAGATCACCGAGCCGGTGAGGGCGTAGTCGGAGACCGACTCCATCTGCTCCAGCATCTCCTCGTACGCCTCGTCCTCGTAGACGTGCACGGCGAGGATCGGGCCGAAGTACTCGGTGCGGAAGATCTCGTTCTCCGGGTCGGAGCACTCGATGACGGTCGGGCGGACGAAGTAGCCGACCGAGTCGTCGTAGGAGCCGCCCGCGACGATCGTGCAGGTCGGGTCCTGCTTGGCGCGGTCGATGGCGGCCTTGTTCTTGGCGAAGGCGCGGTCGTCGATGAGGGCGCCGAGGAAGTTGGCGAGGTCGGTGACATCGCCCATGGTGAGGTAGTCGACCTCGGCCGCGAACTCCTCCCTGAAGCCGGAGTTCCAGATGGAGGCCGGGATGTAGGCGCGGGAGGTGGCGCTGCACTTCTGGCCCTGGTACTCGAAGGCGCCCCGGGTCAGCGCGGTCTTGAGGACGGCCGTGTCGGCGCTCGGGTGGGCGACGACGAAGTCCTTGCCGCCGGTCTCGCCGACGATCCTCGGGTAGGAGCGGTACTTCTCGATGTTGGCGCCGACCGTCTTCCACAGGTACTGGAAGGTCCTGGTCGAGCCGGTGAAGTGGATCCCGGCGAGGTCGCGGTGTTCGAGGGCGACCTCGGAGACCGCGATGCCGTCGCCGGTGACCAGGTTGATGACGCCCTTGGGCAGCCCGGCCTCCTCCAGCAGCCGCAGCAGCAGCACGGCGGCATGGGTCTGCGTCGGGGACGGCTTCCAGACCACGACATTGCCCATCAGGGCGGGCGCGGTGGGCAGATTGCCGGCGATGGCCGTGAAGTTGAACGGCGTGATCGCGTAGACGAAGCCCTCCAGCGGGCGGTGGTCGAGGCGGTTCCAGACGCCGGGCGAGTTCGCCGGGGGCTGCTCGGCCAGGATCTGGCGGGCGTAGGCGACATTGAACCGCCAGAAGTCGATCAGCTCGCAGGGGGTGTCGATCTCGGCCTGCTGGGCGGTCTTGGACTGGCCGAGCATGGTGGAGGCGGCCAGCGTCTCGCGCCAGGGGCCGGAGAGCAGCTCGGCGGCGCGCAGGATGATCGCGGCGCGGTCGTCGAAGGACATCGCCCGCCAGGCGGGGGCGGCGGCGAGGGCCGCGTCGATGGCGTCCTGGGCGTCCTGGTGCGTGGCGTTGCGGTAGGTGCCGAGCACCGCCTTGTGGTGGTGCGGCTGGACGACCTGGACGGCGTCGCCGCCGCCCATCCGGCGCTCGCCGCCGATGGTCATCGTCAGTTCGAGCGGGTTCTCGGCCAGTTCCTTGAGCTTGACCTCCAGCCGGGCGCGCTCGGGCGAGCCGGGGGCGTAGCCGTGCACCGGCTCGTTGACGGGGGTGGGGACCTGGGTCACAGCGTCCATGAGATCCGTAACTCCTTGTACGTGAGCGGGTGCGGGGGCTAGCCCTTGGTGATCATGCTGCGGGCGAAGAACCGCAGGTTGGCCGGCTTCTCCGCCAGTCGCCGCATGCTGTGTCGGCCCGGGGGACAACCCCCGGACCCCCGGCCGTGGTCTGGTGCGTGCGTCATCTCTCAGCCTCGGGTCAGCATGCTGCGGGCGAAGAACCGCAGGTTGGCCGGCTTCTCGGCCAGCCTGCGCATGAAGTAGCCGTACCAATCGGTGCCGTACGCCGTGTAGACGCGCATCCGGTGGCCCTCGGCGGCCAGGCGCAGATGTTCCTCGCCGCGGATGCCGTACAGCATCTGGAACTCGTACTCGTCGGGCTTGCGTCCGGCCCGGTGGGCGAGTTCCTGGGCGATGGAGATCAGCCGGGGGTCGTGGGACCCGATCATCGGGTACCCCTCGCCCTCCATCAGAGTCCGCAGGATCCGGACGTACGCCTTGTCGATCTCGCGCCGGTGCTGGTGGGCGACCTCGGCGGGCTCCTTGTAGGCGCCCTTGACCAGCCGGACCCGGCTGCCGGCGGCGGCCAGCCGGCGGGCGTCGGCCTCGGTGCGGAAGAGATACGCCTGGATGACGCAGCCGGTCTGCGGGTGGTCGGCGCGCAGTTCCTCGTGGATGGCGAACATCGAGTCGAGGGTGGTGTGGTCCTCGGCGTCCAGGGTGACGGTGGTGCCGATCCCGGCGGCGCGCTCCACGACGGGGCGGACGTTCGCGAGGGCGAGGTCGTGCCCGCCGGGCAGCGCCTGCCCGAACATCGACAGCTTGACCGACATCTCGACACGGTCGCCGAGACCCAGCGGGGTGAGCCGGTCGATCAGCTCCAGATAGGCGTCCCGGGCGGCGGTGGCCTGCCCCGGGGTGGTGATGTCCTCGCCGACCACGTCCATGGTCAGCTCCAGGCCCTGCCCGGTCAGCCGCTCGACGATCGGCACGATGTCGTCGACGCTCTCGCCGGGGATGAACCGGTCCACCACCTGCTTGGTGACCGGCGCGGCCGAGATCAGCCGGCGCATCCGGTCGCTGCGCGACGCGGCGAGAATCACGGGACCCAGCACGGGGCACCTCCACACAACACACACTCAACAGACGGCCGTCTCCCGGCTCCGGGTACGGCACGGGGAACCACCGTGAAACCTAGGGATCCCCTCGATCGTGGGCCATCGACAGCTGTCACGCATCCGTGCCGCAGATCTCAGACAGATGTATGAAGGCCGCCCGGAAATACGGCAGAATGCCCAGGGTGACACCGGAGTACGCGGACCATCGCGGCGACCATCGGGAGCATCGGGACCCTCACGACCACCGGGGCGACTACCAGGAACTGGTCGACGAGCTGTCCGAGCTGCTCGGCGCCCCCGCCACCCTGGAGAACCGCGACTTCGAACTGATCGCGTTCGGCGCCTACGACAGCGAGCAGGACCTCGACCCGTCCGCGCTGGACCCGGTCCGCACCCGCTCGATCGTCACCCGGCGCTCCACCGCCGCCGTCCGCGCCTGGTTCGAGAGCTTCGGCATCACCCGGGCGACCGGCCCGGTCCGGATCCCGCCGACACCGGAGGCCGGGGTGAACCGGGGACGGATCTGCCTCCCGGTACGCCATCGGGGTGTCGTCCTCGGCTATGTCTGGCTCCTGGACACCGACCCGGGCCCCTCCGACGCCCGGCTGACGGCGGCGATGGAGGTGGCCGGCCGGATCGGCGCGCTGTTCGCCGACGAGGCCCAGTACGGCGCCGACCTCACCCGGGAACTGCGCGCGGTGCTGACCGCCGAACGCGACTGGCAGCACGACATGGCGGTGGCGGAACTGCGTACCGCCCTCGGCACCCGGGCCACCGGCCCGCACACCCTGCTCTGTGTGGCCCCCTGGCCGTCCGCCGACCCCGACGACGCCCCCTCGGTCCGCACCCTCCCGGGCGCCGCGGCCCGCTGCACCATCCCCTGGGGCACCTCCGCCCAGTCCCTCGCGGTCCTGGTCCGGCTGCGGACGGCGGAGAACCTGGGCCCGGCGGTGTCGGCGGCGACCCGGCTGCTGGACCGCCCGGCCCACGAGCGGCGCCCGGCGGCCGGGATCGCCGCCGCCCACACCGGACTGGCCGAGCTGGGCCGGGCCTGGCGCCAGGCGACGGCCGCCGCCCGCGCCGCGCTCGCCGAACCCCGGTTCGGCCCGGTCGCCGACTGGACCTCGATCGGCCCGTACCGGCTGCTGACGGCGCTGCCCCCGGACGCCGCCCGCGACCCGGCCGTGGCGGCGCTGCTGGCTCCGGCCCACCGCGATCTCGTCCGCACCGCCGAGACCTATCTCGACCGCGCGGGCCAGGCCGCCCGGACGGCGGCGGAGCTGGGCATCCACCGCCAGACCCTCTACTACCGGCTGTCCCGGGTGGAGCAGCTGACCGGCCTCGACCTGGACGACGGCGAGGACCGGCTGCTCCTGCACATGGCCCTCAAGGCCCGCCGCCTCATCTGAGCCCCTACGGCTTGCCCTGCGCCGCCGCGATCAGCGACCGCATCCCCGCGGTCAGCTCGTCCGCCGTCGGTGCCGTCTTGGGGTCGAAGGCCCACTGGGCGATGAGGCCGGTCATCAGCGTCGAGTAGAGCTTGCCGAGGGTGTCGACCTGGTCGTCGGGGAAGTCCTCCTCGGGCAGGCCCAGCAGCATCCCCATCAGCCCGCGACCGGCCTGGCTCTGTGCCTCGGCGAGCCGGTCGCGCAGTTCGGGCATCCGGTCGCCCATGGTCAGCACCTCCATGCTGAGCCGCCAGACCGAACCGGGGCCCATGGTGGCGATGATGCCGGACCAGACCTCGCCGAACCGTTCGAGCGAGCCGGGCGGAGTGGCGAACTCCCCGCTCTCCGGCCCGAACGCGTCGCCCTGCTCCCCCACCAGCGACACATACGCCTGGGCGAGCAGCGCGTCCTTCGAGCCGTAGTGGTAACCGATGGAGGCGAGGTTGGCCCCGGACTCCTTGACGATGTCGCGCGCGGTGGTACGCGCGAAGCCCTTCTCCAGCAGACAGCGCTTGGCGCCTTCGAGCAGATCCTCACGGTGACCCATGCGGCCATGGTAGCGCGGTCCATATACAACCGTCTTAAACAACCGTACTAGACATTCGTTTAATACATCCGTACAGTCCCTGCCATGACGACGACCTCCGGGATTCCGCCCGTCTCCCCCGCCCGCGCCGGCCGCCGGGAGTGGACCGCGCTGGGCGTACTGATGCTGCCGCTGCTGCTGGTGTCGATGGATGTCTCGGTGCTGTACTTCGCGGTCCCCGCGATCAGCGCCGATCTGGCACCGACCGGCACCCAGCAGCTGTGGATCTTCGACATCTACGCCTTCGCCGTGGCCGGTCTGCTGCTGACCATGGGCTCGCTCGGCGACCGCATCGGCCGCCGCAGACTGCTGCTGATCGGCGCCGCCGCCTTCGGCCTGGCCTCCCTCGCCGCCGCCTACGCCCACACCGCCGAGATGCTGATCGCCGCCCGCGCGCTCCTCGGCATCGGCGGCGCCACCCTGATGCCCTCCACGATGGCCCTGCTGCGCACCATGTTCACCGACCCCGGCCAGCGGGCGAAGGCCATCGCCCTGTGGTCGACGGTGATGACGGCGGGCGTGGCACTGGGCTCGGTGATGAGCGGGCTGCTGGTCGAGCACTTCTGGTGGGGCTCGGTCTTCCTGGTCAACCTCCCGGCGATGGCCCTGCTGCTCCTGGTCGGCCCGCTGCTGCTCCCCGAGGCCCGCGACCCGGACCCCGGCCGCTTCGACTGGCCGAGCGTGCCCCTGTCCATGGCCGCGGTCCTGCCAGTGATCTACGGTCTGAAGGAGATCGCCGCCGAGGGCTGGAACCCGGGCTATGTCGTCTCGATCACCACGGGTCTGCTCTTCGCCACGCTCTTCGTGCACCGCCAGCGCACCGCGCGCTCCCCGATGATCTCCCCCGCGCTCTTCAGCAGCCGCGGCTTCTCCGCCGCGATCTCCCTCAATCTGATCGCGCTGTTCGCGATGATGGGGTCGGCGTACTTCACCACCCAGTACCTTCAGTCGGTCCTCGGCAAGAGCGCCCTGGAAGCGGCCCTGTGGGCCCTGCTCCCCTCGGTCCCGATCGCCGTCGCCGCGCCGACCGCCGCCACGCTGGTGCAGCAGGGCGTCCACCGCGCCCATGTGGTCACCGGCGGCTTCCTCATCGCCGCGGCCGGCTACGCCCTGCTCGCCCTCGCCGGCACCGACTCCCTCTGGCTGGTGCTGGCCGCCTGCGGGGTCCTCGCCTCCGGCATCACCATCGCCCTGTCCCAGATGGTCGACCTCGCCCTCGGCACGGTCCCGGTGGCCCGCGCCGGTTCCGCGTCCTCCCTCCTGGAGACCGCGGCCGAGTTCGGCGGCGCCCTCGGCATGGCCGTCCTCGGCTCCATCGGCACGGCGGTCTACCACGACGCCGTCCCGGCCGACGCCCCGCCCGAGGCCCGGGAGACCCTGGGCGGCGCCCTGGCCGTCGCCGCCCGCCTCCCCGCCGAGGCGTCCGACGCCCTGACGGCAGCGGCCCGCGCGGCCTTCACGGACGGGATGCGGGCGGCGTCCCTGGCGGCGGCGGTCCTGCTGCTGGCGGGGGCGGTGCTGGCGACGGTGATGCTGCGGAACGTACAGGTCAGGGACCACAGGAAAACGCCGGACGAGCCGAGTCACCTCAGCTCGTCCGGCGTTTGAGGACGAGGCCCTTCAGGGCCGAAGCGGCGGCCCGGGGGCGGCAGCCCCCAGACCCGCCGCCCACCTCAGACCAGGTTCACCGACCGCGCCGACTTCGCGCCGATCTCCGCCGAGACCTCCGCCAGCACCCCGGGCGCCACGGTGTCGTCCACGGTCAGCACGGCGAGTGCCTCCCCGCCGACCGCCGCGCGGGCGACCTGCATCCCGGCGATGTTGATCCCGGCCTCGCCGAGGATCCGGCCGACCGTGCCGACCACACCGGGACGGTCCTCGTAGCGCAGCACCACCATGTGGTCCGCGAGGGCGAGATCGACGTCGTACTCCCCGACGGCGACGATCTTCTGGTGGTGCTTGGGACCGGCGAGCGTGCCGGACACGGACACCTCCTCGCCGCTGCCGAGCGTGCCCCGCACGGTGACCACATTGCGGTGGTCGGGCGACTCGGAGGAGGTGGTCAGCCGCACCTCGACGCCGCGCTCCTGGGCGAACAGCGGGGCGTTGACATAGGACACCGTCTCGGCGACGACATCCTCGAAGACGCCCTTGAGCGCGGAGAGTTCGAGCACCTTCACATCGTGCTGGGTGATCTCGCCGTAGACCTCGACATCGAGGCGGACCGCGACCTCGCCGGCGAGCGCGGTGAAGATCCGGCCGAGCCGCTCGGCCAGCGGCAGCCCCGGCTTGACGTCCTCGGCGATGACCCCGCCCTGGACGTTCACCGCGTCCGGGACCAGCTCACCGGCGAGGGCGAGCCGCACCGAGCGGGCGACGGCGACCCCGGCCTTCTCCTGGGCCTCGTCGGTGGAGGCACCGAGGTGCGGGGTGGCGACGACCTGGTCGAACTCGAACAGCGGCGAGTCCGTGCACGGCTCCTTGGCGTAGACATCGAGCCCGGCACCGGCGACCCGGCCCTCCTTGAGGGCGGAGTACAGCGCCTCCTCGTCCACGATCCCGCCGCGCGCGGCGTTGACGATCCGCACGGTCGGCTTGACCTTGCGCAGCGCCTCGTCACCGATCAGACCGGCGGTCTCGGGGGTCTTGGGGAGGTGGACGGTGATGAAGTCGGAGACCTCCAGCAACTCGTCCAGGGAGAGCACCTTGACGCCCATCTGCGCGGCCCGCGCGGGCTGGACGTAGGGGTCGTAGGCGACGACCTTCATCCCGAAGGCGCTCATCCGCTGGGCGACCAGCGCGCCGATCCGGCCGAGGCCGACGACACCGAGGGTCTTCTCGGCCAGCTCGACACCGGTGTACTTGCTGCGCTTCCACTCGCCCTGCTTGAGGGCGGCGTTGGCCTGCGGGATGTTGCGGGCGGTGGCCAGGATCAGACCGCAGGCCAGTTCGGCGGCGGTCACGATGTTGGAGGTCGGGGCGTTGACGACCATCACACCGGCCTTGGTGGCGGCGGAGACGTCGACATTGTCCAGACCGACCCCGGCGCGGGCGACGACCTTCAGTTTCCTCGCGGCGGCGATGGCCTCGGCGTCGACCTTGGTCGCGGAGCGGATCAGGATCGCGTCGACGTCGGCGATGGCGGGGAGCAGTTCGGCGCGGTCCGCGCCGTTGCAGTGCCGGATCTCGAAGTCGGGGCCGAGCGCGTCGACGGTGGCGGGCGACAGCTCTTCGGCGATGAGTACGACGGGGTTCGAGCTCACGTGAGTCCTCACATGTCCGATGCGGACGGCCGTCCCGACGGCCGCAGGCGGTGGAGGGGGAGCACACCGGGCTTGGCCGGTGTCGCTTGGCCGCGTGGAAGACGCACGACGCTGTGGGCCTGACGCGTATGTAATACGGCAGTGTATCGGCGCGGCACCGGGCGTCTTACGCCTCCGCGGAAGGATCACCCGGAAGGGAAACTCCAGTGTGTATGAGTTCCTCGCAGGTCCGGGCAACCGCCCGTGGCGGTGCCCCGTCGTCGGGGCACCGCCACGGAACGGATACGGCTCAGGCGTCCTCGTTCACCCAGGACATCAGCTTGCGCAGCTCCTTGCCGGTGGTCTCCAGCAGGTGCTCGGCGTCCTGCTGCTTGTACTCGTTGTACTTCTTCAGACCGCCGTGGTACTCGTCCATCCAGTTCTGGGCGAAGGTGCCGTCCTGGATCTCGGCGAGGACCTTCTTCATCTCGGCCTTGGTGGCGTCGGTGATGATCCGCGGGCCGGTGACGTAGTCGCCCCACTCGGCGGTCTCGGAGACCGACCAGCGCATCTTCTCCAGGCCGCCCTCGTACATCAGGTCGACGATCAGCTTCAGCTCGTGCAGGCACTCGAAGTAGGCGATCTCCGGCTGGTAGCCGGCCTCGACCAGGGTCTCGAAACCGGCCTTGACCAGGGCGGACGTACCGCCACAGAGGACCGCCTGCTCACCGAACAGGTCGGTCTCGGTCTCCTCGGTGAAGGTGGTCTTGATGACCCCGGCGCGGGTACCGCCGATGCCCTTCGCGTACGAGAGCGCCAGCGCGAAGGCGTTGCCGGTGGCGTCCTGCTCGACGGCGGCGATACACGGAACGCCGCGGCCCTCCTCGTACTGGCGGCGGACCAGGTGGCCGGGGCCCTTGGGGGCGACCATGCAGACGTCGACACCGGCGGGGGCCTTGATGAAGCCGAAGCGGATGTTGAAGCCATGGCCGAAGAACAGCGCGTCGCCGTCCTTCAGGTTCGGGGCGATGGACTCCTCGTAGACCTGGCCCTGGATGGGGTCCGGGACGAGGATCATGATGACGTCGGCCTCGGCGGTGGCCTCGGCGGGGGTGACCACGCGCAGGCCCTGCTCCTCGGCCTTGGCCTTGGACTTGGAGCCCTCGTGCAGACCGACACGGACGTCGACACCCGAGTCGCGCAGCGACAGCGCGTGGGCGTGGCCCTGGCTGCCGTATCCGATGACCGCGACCTTGCGGCCCTGGATGATGGACAGGTCGGCGTCGGCGTCGTAGAACAGCTCGGCCACTTTGGGTTCTCTCCTTGGGGTGCAGATGGTGCGTCCCACCGTATGACGGCGGGGGGAGGGGAAGTCTCGGGGTCTCGAAATACGGGCGGCACCGGGGCTTGTCCCGGGCCGCCCGGCCTCCGGTGTTACGCGGACCGGTCCAGGGCGCGCAGCGACCGGTCGGTGATGGAACGGGCGCCGCGGCCGATCGCGATGGTGCCGGACTGGACCAGTTCCTTGATGCCGAAGGGTTCCAGCATCTTCAGCATGGCCTCCAGCTTGTCGCTGGAGCCGGTGGCCTCGATGGTCACGGCCTCCGGGGAGACGTCCACGGTCTTGGCGCGGAACAGCTGGACGATCTCGACGATCTGGGAGCGCGTCTCGTTGTCGGCGCGGACCTTCACCAGAACGAGTTCGCGCTGGACGGCCGAGCCGGGTTCCAGCTCGACGATCTTCAGCACATTGACCAGCTTGTTGAGCTGCTTGGTGACCTGTTCGAGGGGCAGTTCCTCCACGCCCACCACGATGGTGATGCGGGAGATGTCGGGGTGCTCGGTGACCCCGACGGCCAGCGAGTCGATGTTGAAGCCGCGGCGGGAGAACAGGGCGGCGATCCGGGCGAGGATGCCGGGGGTGTTCTCCACCAGGACGGAGAGCGTGTGCTTGGACATGATCGTGGGGTTCTCTCTCGCTCGGTCTCGCTCAGTCGTCTTCGCTGTCGCCGAAGTCGGGGCGGACGTCCCGGGCGGCCATGATCTCGTCGTTGGAGGTGCCGGCGGCGACCATCGGCCAGACCATCGCGTCCTCGTGGACGACGAAGTCGACGACGACCGGGCGGTCGTTGATCGCGTTGGCCTCCTCGATGACCTTGTCCAGGTCCTCGGGGGACTCGCAGCGCAGGCCCACACAGCCCATGGCCTCGGACAGCTTCACGAAGTCCGGCACGCGGGTGCCCTTGGCCTGCGGATTGACATCGTCGGGGCCGGAGTGCAGCACGGTGTTGGAGTAGCGCTGGTTGTAGAACAGGGTCTGCCACTGGCGGACCATCCCGAGGGCGCCGTTGTTGATGATGGCGACCTTGATCGGGATGTTGTTCAGGGCGCAGGTGGTCAGTTCCTGGTTGGTCATCTGGAAGCAGCCGTCGCCGTCGATGGCCCAGACGGTCTGGCCGGGGGCCCCGGCCTTGGCGCCCATGGCGGCGGGCACGGCGTAGCCCATGGTCCCGGCGCCGCCGGAGTTCAGCCAGGTCGCGGGCCGCTCGTACTGGATGAAGTGGGCGGCCCACATCTGGTGCTGGCCGACGCCCGCCGCGAAGATCGTGTCCTCGGGGGCGAGCTGTCCGATGCGCTCGATGACCTGCTGCGGGGAGAGCGAGCCGTCGGCGGGCTGGTCGTAGCCGAGGGGGTAGGTCTCGCGCCAGCGGCTGAGATCCTTCCACCAGGCGGTGTAGTCGCCCTGGTGGCCGTCGGCGTGCTCCTTCTGGACGGCCTGGACCAGATCGGCGATGACCTCGCGGGCGTCCCCGACGATCGGGACGTCGGCGGCGCGGTTCTTGCCGATCTCCGCCGGGTCGATATCGGCGTGCACGATCTTGGCGTACGGGGCGAAGCTGTCCAGCTTGCCGGTGACGCGGTCGTCGAAGCGGGCTCCGAGGGCGACGATCAGGTCGGCCTTCTGCAGCGCGGTGACGGCGGTGACCGATCCGTGCATACCCGGCATTCCCACGTGCAGCGGGTGGCCGTCGGGGAATGCGCCGAGCGCCATCAGGGTGGTGGTGACGGGCGCTCCGGTGAGTTCGGCGAGGACCTTCAGCTCGGCGGTGGCGTGGGCCTTGATGACCCCGCCGCCGACGTAGAGGACGGGCCGCTTCGCGCTGGTGATCAGCTTGGCGGCCTCGCGGATCTGCTTGGCGTGCGGCTTGGTCACCGGGCGGTAGCCGGGCAGGTCCATGACCGGCGGCCAGGAGAAGGTGGTGCGCGCCTGGAGGGCGTCCTTGGCGATGTCGACCAGGACCGGGCCGGGGCGGCCGGTGGCGGCGATGTGGAACGCCTGGGCGATGATCCGGGGGATGTCCTCGGCCTTGGTGACCAGGAAGTTGTGCTTGGTGATCGGCATGGTGATGCCGACGATGTCCGCCTCCTGGAAGGCGTCGGTGCCGATCGCCTTGGAGGCGACCTGGCCGGTGATGGCGACCAGGGGCACCGAGTCCATATGGGCGTCGGCGATGGGGGTGACCAGATTGGTGGCGCCGGGTCCTGAGGTGGCCATGCAGACGCCGACCTTGCCGGTGGCCTGGGCGTAGCCGGTGGCGGCGTGCCCGGCGCCCTGCTCGTGGCGGACCAGGACGTGACGCACCTTGGTGGAGTCCATCAGCGGGTCGTACGCGGGAAGGATCGCACCACCGGGAATGCCGAATACCGTGTCGGCCCCGACCTCCTCAAGCGAGCGGATGAGGGACTGCGCACCCGTGACGTGCTCGGGGGCGGACTGCTGTCCTCCGGATCGGGGCCGCGGCTGCGGATGATGGGCCCCGGTGGCCTGCTCGGTCATCGGCATTCTCTTCTCGATGCTGAGGGTTTTTGCGAGGTTTGTACGGTGTACGACTGCTGTACGGGCGGTGCTGGTGCAACAAAAAACCCCTCGTGCCGAAAGGCAAGCGAGGGGAGCGCGCCGGGTGTGGTCGCTGGGTTCCGGAGTCCGATCCGGTGATTCCCAGCTCAGCCGACGCGCTGTCCAAGTACGAGAATTCGGGTGCGCATGGCACAGACCCTCCCCCTCCCACACACTCACTGTCAAGTGGGTGGGACGGGAGTCTCATTATGTGAGCGCAGGGGCGATCCGCCGCCGAACACCGTACCGACCCCCGGCCCGCCGTACATCCCGGCGCCACTGCTCTCCATGGCCCGCTCCCCGCGCGCGCCCGCGTAGGCGGGTTCGACCGGGGAGGAGGGCGGCGCGCAGTGGCCCGAGGACAGGGCCCGGCGCAGCCGGTACTCGTCCAGCGGACCGGAGAACGCCATCCCCTGGCCGTGGGTACAGCCCATCGCGCGCAGCGCCGCCGCTTGCTCCGGCAGATCCACCCCGTCGGCCACGGACTGCATCCCGAGGTCGCCCGCGATCCGCAGCAGCCCGGCGGTGATCTTGTGCAGCCGGGCGGACTCCACCACGCCCTCGACCAGGGTGCGGTCGAGCTTGACGAGGTCCAGCGGGAGTCTGCCGAGGACGGTGGCGGGCGCGCAGCCGGTGCCGTAGCCGTCGAGGGCGATGCGGACGCCGAGTCTTCTGAGGGCGGCCAGCCGCCGCTCCAGCTCGTCCAGGGAGCCGCCGGTCTCCGGGTCGCACAGCTCGATCTGGAGCGCCCCCGGCGACAGCCCGTGCCGGGTGAGCAGCGCCTCGATGGAGCCGAGCGGCAGTGAGCGGTCCAGCAGCCGGCGGGCGCTCAGCCGGACCGCGACCGGCACCGCGATCCCGGTGGCGGTGCGCTCGGCGGCCTGCTCGACGGCCTCCTGGAGCATCCACCGGCCCAGCTCCGCGGTCCGGTCGCCGTCGGCGGCCACCCGCAGGAACTCCGCGGGGGTGAACAGCACCCCCTGCGAGGAGCGCCAGCGCGCCTGTGCGGCGACCGCGGTGATCCGGCCGTCCTCCAGCCGCGCCACCGGCTGGTGCAGCAGGGTGAACTCCCCGTCGTGCAACGCGGCCCGCAGCCGGGTGGCCAGCTCCGCCTTGCGGACGACGTCCTGCTGCATCTGCGGCTTGTACAGCTCGACGCGGCCCTTGCCGGCCGATTTCGCCCGGTACATCGCGAGGTCGGCGTTGCGCAGCAGCTCCCCCGCCCCGAGGCCCGGTTCGGCGAAGGCGACCCCGATGGAGGCGGCCACCCGGACGTCGTTGCCATCGATGTCGTAGGGCTGTGAGAGGGTCAGTCTGAGCCGGTCGGCCAGTTCCAGGATGTGGCGCTCGCGGGCCGCGCGGTCGCGGGTGGAGTCGCCGACGATCAGGGCCGCGAACTCGTCGCCGCCGAGCCGGGAGGCGGTGTCGGTCTGGCGGACCGAGTCCTGGAGCCTGCGGGCGGCGTGCACCAGCAGTTCGTCCCCGGCCTGGTGGCCGATGGTGTCGTTGACGGCCTTGAAGCCGTCGAGGTCGATGAAGAGGACCGCCGTGTTGCGCAGTGCCGGGCCCCGGTCGGAGCTGCGGCGGCCGGCGAGGGCCTGCTGGACGCGCCGGGTGAACAGGGCGCGGTTGGGCAGATCGGTGAGCGGGTCGTGCTCGGCGTTGTGCTGGAGCTGGGCCTGGAGCCGGACGCGTTCGGTGACGTCCCGGCTGTTGAAGATCAGGCCGCCGTGGTGGCGGTTGACGGTGGACTCGACGTTCAGCCAGTCGCCGCCGCCGGAGCGGAAGCGGCACTCGATGCGGGTGATGGGTTCTTCGAGCGGGTTGGCGGTGAGGAAGCGGCGCACCTCGTGCACCACACAGCCCAGGTCGTCCGGGTGGATCAGCTCGGCCAGCTCGGAGCCCACCAGGTCCTCCGCGGGCCGCCCGTAGACCCCCGCGGCGGCCGGGGAGACATAGCGGAGCAGGCCGGTGGGGGTGGCGATCATGATGACGTCGCTGGACGACTGGACCAGGGAGCGGAAGTGGTTCTCCTTGTGCGCCAGTTCCTGGGTGAGGGTGATGTTGTCCAGCAGCATGATCCCCTGGCGGACCACCAGGGCGAGCACGACCGTGCCCCCGGTGAAGAGCACCACGCGGTCGACGCTGCGGCCGTTGAGGACGTTGTAGAGGATGCCCAGGGTGCAGACGGCCGCCGCCAGATAGGGCGTGAGGGCGGCCAGCGAGCCGGTGATCGGGCGGGTGGCCGGATACCGGCCGTGCTCGGCGGGCGGCAGCGGGGGGCGCGGCCCGGGGACCGGGGGGCGCATCCCGCGCGGGTGGGCCTCGGCGGCGCGGCGGGCGCAGCGGACGGTGGCCCAGGGGGCGTAGGCCAGCAGGACCGAGCCGGCGAACCAGCCCGCGTCGAGGAGCTGGCCCGAGCGGTAGTTGCTGTGCAGCAGCGGTGAGGTGAACAGGGCGTCGCACATCACCGTCAGGGCCAGGGCGCCGATCGCGGTGTTGATGGCCGAGCGGTTGGCGCCGGAGCGCCGGAAGTGCAGGGCGAGGACCATGCTGACCAGCGCGATGTCCAGCAGCGGGTAGGCGAGGGAGAGCGCGGTGTGGGCGACGCCGGCGCCGCCGGAGCTGGCGGTCTGGGCGAGGGCCAGGCTCCAGGACAGGGTGAGCAGCGAGCCGCCGATCAGCCAGGCGTCCAGCCCGAGGCAGACCCAGCCGGCCCGGGTCACCGGCCGTTTGGCCAGGACGAGCAGTCCGATGATGGCGGGCGGCGCGAAGCAGAGGAAGAACACGTCCGCCGAGCTGGGGGTGGGGACCTGGCGGTCGAGCACCACCTCGTACCAGCCCCAGACCAGGTTGCCCATGGCCGCCATCGCCGAGGAGAGGGCGAACAGCAGCCAGGCGGCCCGGAAGCGGACCCGGCGGGTGCGGGCGTAGAGGAAGCAGGAGACGGCCGCGGCGCCCGCGGCGGCGCTCAGCCCGAAGTCGCCCATGATCAGGGCGAGTTGCTCGGATCCCCAGCCGAGGGCGGAACCGACGCCGTAGCCCGCGCAGACCACGGCCAGGGCGAGTTGATGGAGGGTGCTCCAGCCGCCGCCGAGGGCCGGCGGGGCGGGGCGGGGCCTCGGTACGGACTGGGGGCGCGGCCCTGCGTCGAGGGCGGCCGTGGGAGGTGACAGCGAGTTCACCGGGTCCTCCCGGTCCGTGCCGCCGCGGGGTCCCGCGGGTCCCGGAGTGCGCCGTTCCTTCGGTCGCCATGCCTGCGGTGGTGGCAGTGATGGCCGCCGTGCCCCGTGTGATGACCGCGTCTGTGCGCGGCCGTGCGCCAGGGCCGTCGCCGGCCTCGCCGCGTCGGATCGTTCGTCCATAGGCCGTGCATCGCCCGTCGCCCCCCTCACAGTCTGAAATGTCCATCCCCGGCGCGCGCCGAACGGCGCGCGGCGCAGCCCCTGTCCGGGACGATACACCAGTCTCGTCACTCAGGGACATAGTCTCTCTACGCTCCGTGACGACCAGCGGGGATGTCGGCACGGACCGCTTCCGGGGGACTGCGGAGGGTGCACGAAGCGGAGTCCGGGCCCGCGCGCGGGGGTCGCGGGCCCGGCGGGCGGCTCCGGCCAACCGCCCCTCGTGCGGGGCCGGTTGGCCGGATCCGCCGGTGGTCGGGCGGTGGTCGGTCAGTGGATCCGCCGGTGATCTGCCGGTGATCCGCCGGCAGTCGGGCGGTGAGCGGTCAGTGGTCCCCGGGAGGTTCCGTCGTAAGGATCACGTTCGCCAGGGGCTCCCGGTTCACATAACGGGTCAGCTGGTCGACCAGCAGCCGCCGGGCGCGCGGCATGAACGCGGAGGTGGGGCCGCCGACATGGGGGCTGATGAGCACGCCGGGCGCCCGCCACAGCGGATGCTCGCGCGGCAGCGGCTCGGGGTCGGTGACATCGAGGGCGGCGGTGATCCGCCCGGTCTCCAGCTCGGCCAGCAGGGCCTTGGTGTCCACCACCCCGCCACGGGCGATGTTCACCAGCAGCGCCCCGTCCCGCATCCGCGCCAGAAACGTTTCGTCGACCAGACCGCGGCTGCTGTCGTTCAGGGGCGTGGACAGGATCACCACATCCGCTTGCGGGAGCAGAGCGGGCAGTTCGGCGAGTGGATGCACGGGACCACGTTCGGTTGTGCGCCCGGAGCGCGCGACGCGCACGACCCGCGCGAGCTCAAACGGTACGAGCCGGTCCTCGATGGCGGCACCGATGGACCCGTACCCCACGATCAGTACGGTCCGGTCGGCGAGGGCGGGGCGGAAGCCGCCGAGCCACTCGCCCCGGTCCTGGGCCCGCACGAAGTCGGGGATGCCGCGCAGCGAGGCCAGGATCAGGGCGAGCGTCAGCTCGGCGGTGCTCGCCTCATGGACCCCGCGCGCATTGCACAGCCGTACACCGGGGCGCAGTTGCTTCAGGCCGGGCTCCACATGGTCGATCCCGGCGGACAGCGTCTGCATCACCTCCAGCGAGCGCATCGCGGGCATCGGGCGCATGACGACCCCGGGCGACTGCATGTAGGGCACGACGTAGAACGCGCAGTCGGCCGGGTCCTCCGGGTAGTCCTCGCCGCCGTTCCAGTAGCGGTAGTCGAGGCCCTCCGGGAGCCCTTCGATGTCGTCCGGGGGGATGGGGAGCCATACATGTGCGGTGGTCATGTCCAGGAGGCTAGGGCCTGTCGCCGTGTTCCTCTCCCCCGGGCGGCGTCAGGGGCGGGCGCGGGCAGAGGTTAGGTTGGGTGCCGCGGACAGGGAGGGTTACGGGCAGGTGGAGCGCAGGACGATCGGCGCGACGGCGCTCGCGGTGGGGGCCGTCGGACTCGGGTGCATGCCGATGAGCTGGGGGTACAGCTCCTCCCGGCAGCGGGGGGACACATCGCTGAGGACCGTGCACCGGGCCCTGGACCTGGGCGCGAATCTGCTGGACACGGCCGATATGTACGGCCCCTTCACCAATGAGCTGCTGCTGGGGCGGGTACTCAGGGAGCGCCGCGCGGAGGCGATCGTCTCCACCAAGGTGGGGCTGCTGGTGGGCGAGCAGCACATCGTGGCCAACGGCCGGCCCGGCTATGTGCGGCGGGCCTGCGACGCCTCGCTGCGGCGGCTCCAGACCGATGTCATCGACCTCTACCAGTTGCACCGCCCCGATCCCGAGGTGCCCGTCGAGGAGACCTGGGGTGCGATGGCGGACCTGGTGCGGGCCGGGAAGGTGCGCGCGCTGGGCTTCTGCGCGGTGGGCGCGCGGGGCGGCCGGCGCACCGGGACGGGGCTGTACGACACCACGATCCGCCAGCTGGGGCGGGTGCAGCAGGTGTTCCCGGTGAGCGCGGTCGAGGCGGAACTGTCGGTGTGGTCCCCGGAGGCCCTGGAGTCCCTGCTGCCGTGGTGCGCCGCCCGGGGTGTGGGCCTGCTCGCGGCGATGCCGCTGGGGAACGGTTTCCTCACGGGCACACTGACGCCGGGCGAGGGCTTCGAGCCGGACGACATGCGGGCCCGGCACCCGCGCTTCACCGCCGAGATGATGGCCGCCAACCAGCCGATCGTCGCCGGGCTGCGGCGGATCGCCGCCCGGCGCGGACCGGAGGTGACCCCGGCGCAGGTGGCCCTGGCCTGGACGCTGGCCCAGGGGCCCCAGGTGATACCGGTGCCGGGGACGAAGCGGGAGCGGTGGGTGACGGAGAACGCCGGGGCGGCGGAACTGCGGCTGACCCCGCGGGACCTGGCGGAGCTGGAGTTGCTGCCGGGGGCGCGGGGGTCGTGGGAGTGAAGGGGAGGGAGGGGAGAGGGGGGAGGTGCGATGAGGGAGGAAGAGGGAGGAGAGGGGAGGAGGGGGAGAGCGGGTGGGGGGAAGTGGATTTCTTGATCGGGAACCTGTGGGGCGCGAGCGGTGTATGACAAGTAGGAACCGCGGGAACCGTGGGGACCGCGAGGGAAGAACGGGGGGAGACCCCGCGTCGAAGGGACCCTGATCGTGCAACGTCATGCTGTGACGGCCGTGCTGGCCGCGACCGCGCTGCTGCTGACGGCCGGCTGCACCTCCGACGACCCGGGCGGCACCTCCCCACCGAGTACGACGGGCAGTGCGACGGGCCCGAGCCCGGGGGCGGGCTCGGGGTCACCGTCCGGGCCCGCCACCGACGCCCCGCCGCCCGCCAAGGGCTCGGCGGAGGTGGTGCGCACGGTCGCGGAGGGCCTGGACAGCCCCTGGGGCGTCGCCCCGCTGCCGGGGGACGGCGGGCTGCTGGTCTCCTCGCGCGACGAGGCGACGATCTCCCTGATCGACACCGAGAGCGGGCAGCGCACGGAGGTGGGCGAGGTGCCGGGCGTCTCCCCGGCGGGCGAGGGCGGGCTGATGGGCCTGGCCCTCTCCCCCGACTACGCCTCGGACCACATGGTGTACGCGTACTTCACCTCCACCGGGGACAACCGCGTGGTGCGGATGCTCTACGACCCCGAGGAGCCGGCCGGCCAGCAGCTCGGCGCTCCGGACACGGTCTTCCGGGGCATCCCCAAGGGCGTGATCCACAACGGCGGCCGGATCGCCTTCGGCCCGGACAAGATGCTGTATGTGGCCACGGGCGAGGCCGGGGACACCGGGCTGTCCCAGCAGCGGGACTCGCTGGGCGGCAAGATCCTGCGGATGACCCCGGAGGGCGAGCCCGCGCCGGGCAACCCGTTCCCCGACTCGACGGTCTACACCCTGGGGCACCGCAATGTGCAGGGTCTGGCCTGGGACTCCGAACAGCGGCTCTTCGCCGCCGAGTTCGGCCAGGACACCTGGGACGAGCTGAACGCCATCGAGCCCGGCGCCAACTACGGCTGGCCCGAGGTCGAGGGCGAGGCGGACGACAGCCGGTACCGCGATCCGCTGGCCCAGTGGAGCACCGACGACGCCTCCCCCAGCGGGATCGCCTTCGCCGAGGGCTCGATCTGGATGGCGGGCCTGGGCGGCGAGCGGCTCTGGCGCATCCCGCTGGACGGCACGGAGGCTTCGGCGGAACCGCAGTCCTTCCTGGAGGGCGAGTACGGGCGGCTGCGGACGGTGGTGGCGGCGGGCGACGGCAGACTCTGGGTGGTGACTAGCGAGACGGATGGGCGTGGGTCTGTGGAGGATGGGGACGATCGGGTTTTGGAGGTGGAGGTGAGGTAGGGGGTGGGTGGGGGGTTGGGGTGCGGGGGGGGGGCTGGGGTGCGTGGGGCGTTGGGATGCGTTGGGGGCTGGGGTGCGTGCGGGTCTGGGGTGGCCTGGGGCTCTGGGGCTCGGGTCGCCTTAGGGGCTCGGGCCGCCTTAGAGGTTAGGGCTGGCGCCGGTTGTCCTTGCCGGTGGTATCGCCGGTGGTTTCTTCGCCGGGGTCGGGGGCGTCCGGGGCGGGGGCGTCCGGGGCGGTGGTTGGCTCCGCAGTGTCCGGTCCGGCGGTGGTGGGCTCGGGGGTGGTCGGCTCGGCAGCAGCCTGCTCGGCGGTGGTCGGCTCGTCCGGTGGGGTCGGGCGGACCACTACCCTTCCCGACTCCAGGTCTATCGGGCCCCGGCCCGGGTCCGCGTCGCCGACGTCCTCGCGGGTCAGTGCCAGGCGGTTCTGCTCGTCGGTGGTGTGTTTGCGGCCGGGGGCGAAGAGTTCCTCGAACGGGTTGAACATGGCTCTCCCTGGTCGCGGTCCGGCTCGGCGGCTCTGGCCGAGCGGCCCTGGCTGGGCGCCTTCGAGCGGGCGGCTCTGCGTGGGCGGCTCTGCACAGCGCCCTCAAAGGCGTTCACAGGCACAACGACCGGGGGTTCCCGCATCATCCCGCCGCGAGATGCCCGCCGTCGGCCGTGGCCGGGAAGAGGCCCAGCCGGTGGGAGAGGGCAGCGGCCTCGCCCCGGCCGGAGACTCCGAGCTTGCCGAGGATGTTGGAGACATGGACGCTCGCCGTCTTCGGGGAGATGAAGAGTTCCTCGGCGATCTGGCGGTTGGTGCGTCCGGCGGCGACCAGGCGCAGGACATCGCGTTCCCGGCTGGTGAGGCCGAGGGCCTCGGCGGGGTCGGCGGGGCTGAGGACACGGTCCTGGTCCCGGCGGAGGGTGAGGCGGGCGCGCTGGGCGAGGCGGCCGGTGGCCTCGGCGAGCGGGCGGGCGCCGAGATGGTCGGCGACGGTGTGGGCGAGGCGGAGCAGTTCGGTGGCGCGGGCGCGGTGGTCCTCGGTGAGGGAGGTGGCGGTGTCCGGGGCGTCGCCGGGGGCGTCCGGGCCGGTGGCGAGGAGGGACTCGGCGAGGCGGTGGCGGACGCGGGCGAGGTCGTAGGGGCGTTCCAGATGCTCGAAGGCGGTGACGATCTCGGACCAGGTGTCGGGGGTGGCGGTGCCGTCGGCGCGGCGGAGTTCGGCGCGGACCCATTTCTCATGGGCCTGCCAGACGGGGGCGCCGGTGGTGAGGTGCTTGGCGGTGTCCAGGATGCGGGTGAGGGCGGCCTCGCGGCCCGGGGCGGCGTCGGGCAGGGTGCGGTGGTCGGCCTCGGCGCTCGCGGCGGCGACGAGGAGCTTCCAACCGAAGACCTGGGTGCCGGGCGGGAGACCCGCGTCCAGGGCGCGGTCCAGGGCGGCGCGGGCGTCGGCGATGCGGCCCTCGGCGGCGGCGACGCCCAGGGCCAGGGCGGCGACGGGTATCCACTGCTGGGGCATCTGGTCATGGGTGCCGAAGTGGGCCTCGGCGGCGGCCAGTTGGCGGGCGGCCTCGGCGATGTCGCCGCGGGCCAGGGCGATCTGGGCGAGGCAGAGGGCGCTGGCGCCCTGGGGTTTGTCGCCCAGGCCGCGGCGGCGGGCGGTGCCGGCGGCGTCCGCGGCCTCCGTCCAGCGGCCGAGGGAGAACAGGGAGTCGGAGAGATTGCCCCAGATCCAGGTCTCGGAGCCCAGCAGGCCGTAGCGGCGGGCGAAGCCGACGCCCTCCTGGAGGAGGTCGACGGCCTCCTGGGAGCGGCTGACGGTCTCCAGGCCGTGGGAGAGATTGACGTAGGCGCGGCCGGCGGCGTGGGGGATGCCCTCGGCCAGGGCCAGATCGCGGACCTCGTACAGCTCGTCCAGGCCGGCGTCGGTGCCGCCCGAGTCGACGAGGAGGATGCCCCGGGTGACACGGGCGTCGAGTTCGATCTCCCGGGAGTGGACCATGCGGGCGTAGTCGACGGCGCGTTCGGCGGCGGCGAGGGCCTCGGCGCCCGGGGTGTGCAGCATGCACCAGCCGGCGACATTGCTGAGCACCTCGGCGTGCACCTCGGACGGGGGCAGCCCGCGGACCAGGTCCTGGGCGGTGGCCAGTTCCGTCCAGCCGTCGCCGCGGCCGTTGCCCTGGACCAGCCGGGAGCGCTGGACCCAGAACCAGGCGGCGAACAGCGGGTCGTCCTCCTCGTCCAGCAGCCGCAGGGCCCGTTTGGTGATCTTCAGGGCGCGGTCGCGTTCGCCGCAGAAGCGGCCGGCGTCGGTGGCGGCGGCCATCAGATCGAGATAGCGCAGCGGGGTGGGGGCGCAGTCGCCGGTGTCGGGGGTGCGGTAGATATCGGCGTAGTCGGCGGGGCGCAGGGCGGCGCGGACGGGCTCGGGGGCGCTGTCCCACAGCTCCATCGCGCGCTCCACGAGCCGTAGTTGCTCGGCGTAGGCATGGCGGCGGCGGGCGGCGACGGAGGCGTCGAGCACGGCGGGGAGGGCCTTGGCGGAGTCATGGGCGTGGTACCAGTAATTCGCCAGGCGCATCAGGCGCTCGCCCTCGGGGACGAGGGTGGGGTCGGCCTCCAGGGCCTCGGCGTAGTGGCGGTTGAGGCGGGAGCGCTCGCCGGGGAGCAGATCGTCGCTGACGGCCTCGCGGACCAGGGAGTGGCGGAAGCGGTAGCCGTCGGCCTCGGGGGTGGCGAGCAGGATGTTGGCGCCGACCGCGGCGCGCAGGGCCTCGATCAGATCGTCCTCGGTGAGCCCGGCGACGGCGGCGAGCAGCCGGTACTCCACGGTGGAGCCGCCCTCGGCGACGATCCGGGCGATCCGCTGGGCGCTCTCCGGCAGGGCCTCGACCCGGACCAGCAGCAGATCGCGCAGCGAGTCGGTCAGCCCGCCGGCCTGGCAGCCCTCGCTGGCGGCGACGGCGAGTTCCTCGACGAAGAAGGCGTTGCCGTCGGAGCGTTCGAAGATGGCGTCGACCTGGGCGGGGTCGGGTTCGGCGGCGTGGATGCCGGCGAGTTGGCGGGCGACCTCCGCGCGGTTGAAGCGGCCCAGGTCGAGCCGGCGGACGGTGCGCAGCCGGTCGAGTTCGGCGAGCAGGGGGCGCAGCGGGTGGCGGCGGTGGATGTCGTCGGCCCGGTAGGTGGCGAGGACGACGAGACGGCCGGTGCGCAGGGTGCGGCAGAGGTAGGCGAGGAGGTGGCGGGTGGAGGCGTCGGCCCAGTGCAGATCCTCCAGGACGACGACGACCGTGCGGTCGGTGGCGACGCGCTCCAGGAGGCGGGCGGTGAGTTCGAAGAGGCGGGCCATGCCCTCCTCGTCGTGGCGGCCCGCGCCGGTCTCGCCCAGCTCGGGCAGCAGCCGGGCCAGTTCCCCCTCCTGGCCGGCGGCGGCGTCGGCGAGGGCCTTCGGCAGGGCGCGGCGGACGGCGCGCAGGGCGGCGGAGAAGGGGGCGAAGGGGAGGCCGTCGGCGCCGATCTCCACGCAGCCGCCGAGGGCGACGACGGCGCCCCGGCGGTCGGCGGTCGCCGCGAACTCCTCCACGAGGCGGGTCTTGCCGACGCCTGCCTCGCCGCCGAGGAGGAGGACCTGGGGTTCTCCTGTGGGGGTGGTCGCGGCGCGGGACAGTGCGTCTTCGAGCGCGCTCAGCTCGTCTGTGCGGCCGACGAATACGGGGCTGAGGGACCTGTTCTCCACGAGGGCGAGCATGGCATGGGGGTCTGACATCGGGAGAACGGTTTTTGGGGGTGGGGGGGTTAGGGGGTGGGGGGTGCGGGTGGCTGTTGGCTGGCCCGGCGTCGTGGTTTTTCGCGCAGTTCCCCGCGCCCCTTCCGGGTTCGGCTCGCCCGCCGTCGTGGTTGCTCGCGCCGTTCCCCGCGCCCCTTCAGGGTTCGGCTTGCCCGGCGTCGTGGTTGCTTGCGCCGTTCCCCGTGCCCCTTCAGGGCGTGGGGGTTCGGGGGGTGATGGGTTCGGGTGTGCGGCAGGGCCGGCGGCCGGGGGGTTCCCGGTGCCGGCCCTGGCCCCCGTTGTCATGCGGCTCTGGGGAAGCGGAGGCGGCGGTGGCGGGGGGTATGGTCCTCGCCGGTCGCGCCGCTTCCCTGGGTCTGTTGCTCCGCCTCGCGGCGGGCGTCGCGGCTGCGGCGGACGGTCTCGCGGGCCAGCCGCGCCCGGTCGGCCTGCCGGATCAGCTCGTCGGAGCGGTACCGGTGGATCTCGTACTCGTACATCTGTTGCTCCTGGGAGAGGTGGTCGCGGGGAGTGTTCTCCGCGATGCCTCTACCTTCGTCTCCCAGGGGGTGCCGCCACATCGGGAGAGTTCCGCATCTTCGACGGCGGCCGGGGCCTTGGAAACAGCTAAGGGGCCTCAGGACGTACGGGAATGACCTAGGTACGTTCTGAGGCCCCCCGAGGAAGGCCCCCTGAGCAGGGTCAGCTGGTGGCGGGGAGGCCGAGCAGCAGGTCGGTGTACTTCAGGACGGCCAGGATCAGGCCGATGACACCGAGGGCCGCTCCGGCCCAGGCCACGGACTTGATCCAGGCCGGCTGCGGCGCCCCCGGCGCCCCGAACGCGGGCCGGACCAGCGTCACGACCGCCACGAGCAGTCCGAGCAGGGCGAAGGCGCCCGCGTAGAGGGCGGTGGCGTTCCAGGCGTCGCCGTAGCCCTCCTTGACGATGGCGGCCACATCGGTGGATCCGGAGGTCTGCATCCCACCGATCAGGGTCTCGCGCGCGGAGGCGACCGTACCGATCCAGCCACCGGTCAGGGAGACCAGGCCGAGCACGGCGGCGACGATCGCGGCGGCGCCCTGGCCGACGAAGCTGTTCTCCGTCACCGGGGGCTCGGTCCCGTCGGTCTCGTCGACGTCGTCCGGCTCCTCGGTGTCGAGGGCGGCGCCCGTGGTGTCCTGCGGGGTCACCGGGGTTCCGGGGGTCTCCTTCTGGAGGGCCACGCGCGTGCCCGCCGCCTCGTCGTTCTCGGTGGCGGGCGTCCCAGCCGCCTCGTCAGTCGTCTTGGTTCCCATGCCGGGCACCGTACGGACCGAGTCTGAGAAGTCCCTTAATGATCGTTGTGGGGGGGCAGGGGGCCGCCGGGGTCAGGTCGCGTCGCGGGCCGTGCGCCATTCGTCTGCCAGGACCGCCCAGATCTCGGTGTCCTGGCGGACGCCCTTCCAGGGGAAGGATTCCCGGAGCACTCCCTCGCGGGTGAAGCCGAGGCGCTGGGCGGTGCGGACGCTGGCGGTGTTGAGGGCCGCCGCGTGCCATTCGACGCGGTGCATGCCGCGGTCGTCCACGGCCCAGTCGATCAGGACCCGGCAGGCGCGGGTGATCAGACCGCGTCCGGTAGCGGCGGGTTCCAGCCAGCAGCCGATCTCGCAGACACCGGTGGCGGCGTCGAAGATCCGGAAGAGGACCCCGCCGACGAGCGTGCCGTCCAGCCACAGCCCGTGCAGGGACCCGCTGTCGGTGCCGCGGAGATCGGCGTACCGCTTGAGGATCTCGCGGGCGGAGTCGGTGTCGGTGGCCTGGGCGCCGAAGGGGATGTACCGGGTGATGAAGTCCCGGCCGCGGTCGAGGTGGGCGAGGAACTCCTCGGCGTGCCAGGTCTCCAGGGGGCGCAGTTCGGCTCTGTCGTCACCCAGTGATATCGCGTACATCCGGTCTCCGCTCCGTACCCTGGCCTTCGAATCCTTGACCTTCGAATCCTTGGCCTTCGAACTGTTCTGCGACTGCCGAGAGCCTCTCATGGATGGGATCCGGCGGGCTCAGGGACCTCTGGCGGCACTCGGGCGGCTCGATGCTGATCCGGGGCAGCCGCCGGTCCAGGGCCTTGGGCAGCCACCAGTTGGCGCCGCCCAGCAGATGCATCAGGGCCGGCACCAGCAGGGTCCGCAGGACGAAGGCGTCCAGGGCGACGGCGGCGGCCAGCGCGATGCCGAACATGGCGATCACCCGGTCGCCGCTGAGGACGAAGGCGAGGAAGACGGAGATCATGATGACCGCGGCCGAGTTGATCACCCGCCCGGTCTCGGCGAGCCCGACCCGGACCGCGCGCCGGTTGTCGCCGGTCTCCAGCCACTCCTCGTACATCCGGCCGACCAGGAACACCTGGTAGTCCATGGAGAGGCCGAAGAGGACCGAGACCATGATCACGGGGAGGAAGGGCTCGATGGGCCCGGCGCTGCCGAGGCCGAGCAGTTCGCTGCCCCAGCCCCACTGGAAGATCGCGACGACCACCCCGAACGCGGCGGCGACCGCGGCCACGTTCATCGCGGCGGCCTTGAGCGGTATGCCGATCGAGCGGAACGCCAGAAGCAGCAGCAGACAGCCCAGGCCGACGACCACGCCGATGAACAGCGGGAGTTTGCCGATGATCACATCCGCGAAGTCGTCATGGCCCGCGGTGACCCCGCCGACCTGGAGGTCGAGGGTGGTGCCGGTCTCGGCGCGGGGCAGGACGTCCGCGCGCAGCCGGTCGACCAGGTCGCTGGTGGCCCCGGACTGCGGGGCGGATTCGGGGACGACGGTGAGGTAGGCGGTGTCGCCGCCGGAGTTGAAGACCACCGGGGTGGCGGAGGCGACGCCCTCGGTGCCGCGCAGGGTGGCGTCCAGGTTGTCGAGGGCGAGCTTGTCGGCGGCGCCGTGGACCTCGGTGACCACGGTGAGGGGTCCGTTGACGCCGGGGCCGAAGCCGTCGGCGAGCAGGTCGTACGCCTGCCGGGTGGTGCTGGACGCGGGGTCGTTGCCCTGGTCGGAGGTGCCGAGGCGGAGCGCGAGGGTGGGCAGCGCCAGCACCGTGATCACCAGCAGGGCGAGGGCGCCGAGCTTCTTGGGGTGCCGTTCCACGAACGCCGACCAGCGGGCGGCGAACCCGGTGGGCAGTTCCGGTTCGGGCCCGTGCTCGGCCAGTCGGCGCCGCTCGCGGCGGCTCAGCGCCCGCATCCCGATCAGGGAGAGCAGGGCGGGCAGCAGCGTGATGCAGGCGGCGACGGTGAGCAGCACGGTGAGGGAGGCGGCGACGGCGACCCCGTTGAGGAAGCTCAGCCTGAGGATCAGCATGCCGAGCAGGGCGATGCAGACCGTCGCACCCGCGAACACCACGGCTCGTCCGGTGGTCGCGACGGCGTTGGCCGCGGCCTCGGGGACGTCCATCCCGCGTTTCAGTCCGCGCC
Organism: Streptomyces sp. NPDC004610; assembly: GCF_040609715.1. Lineage (NCBI taxonomy): Bacteria > Bacillati > Actinomycetota > Actinomycetes > Kitasatosporales > Streptomycetaceae > Streptomyces > Streptomyces sp. NPDC004610. Next base: position 75,784 of record NZ_JBEXLA010000027.1, read on the forward strand.
GGTGCCGGGTGACGATGAACAGGGCGTAGTCGATGCCGACCCCGAGCCCGATCAGCATCCCGAGCATGGGCGCGAAGTCGGCCACGGTCATGACGTGGCCGAGCAGCACGATCCCGGCGTAGCCGGTGCCGACGCTGACCAGGGCGGTGGCGATGGGCAGCAGCGAGGCGGCGAGCGACCCGAACGCCAGGAACAGCACCACGGCGGCCACCGCGACCCCGACGACCTCGGCGAGATGCCCGCCGGAGGTCGGGGTCCCGCCGGTCGCGGTGCCGCCGACCTCGACCTGGAGCCCGTCGGTCGCCGCCGCCCGCGCGGTGTCCGTCACGGCCCGCACCGGCGCCTCACCGACCTCTCCGGCCGGGCCGTCGAAGGTGACCCCGGCGTAGGCGGTCCGGCCGTCGGCGCTGATCCGGGCGGCGCCCTGGTCGTCGTAGGGGCCGCTGACAGCGGTGACGGAGGGCAGGGCGGCGATCTCGTCCAGGGCGCGGGTCATGGTCTGCTCGACATCGGCGGCGCGGACGGTGCCGCTCGCGGTGTGCCAGACGATGGTGGCGTCCTCGCCTCCGACGCCGGGGAATCCATCGGCCAGGAGCTGGGTGGCGCGGCCGGACTCGGTGCCGGGGACCTCGTAGTCGTTGGAGTAGGCGGAGCCCATGACGGTGGCGGCGGCGCTGACGCCGCCGAACGCGAGCAGCCAGAGGAGAACGGCGACGAGGCGGTGCCGGACACACCAGCGCGCGAGGGCTGCCACGAAACGTGCTCCCAGAGGTGGAGGGTGGTCTTTGACCGGGACCGGGAGCAGTCGGGAACCATCGGAAACAGTCGTCCGCGCGCTGAACGGCCCGCAAAGAACGGATGAGCAGTCGCGGACCACTCTTACAGGCGGAAATGATCGTTTGCCGGGTTCGTGTGGTTTTTCACAAGACCCGGTCACTCAGATGAACGGGCACCGGCCGCCGAGGGTTCCCGGACCCGGAACCGGACATGGGGAAGGGCCGCACCGATGCCGGTACGGCCCTTCCCACCAGGGAAAATGCCCGGTCAGGACAGTGCCCGGTCAGCCCTCGGCAACGCCCAGCCGCTCCAGGATCAGCTCCTTGACGCGGGCCGCGTCGGCCTGGCCGCGGGTGGCCTTCATGACCGCGCCGACCAGCGCGCCGGCCGCCGCCACCTTGCCGCCGCGGATCTTGTCCGCGATGGCCGGGTTCCCGGCGATGGCCTCGTCCACGGCGGTGCCGAGCGCGCCCTCGTCGGAGACGACCTTGAGGCCGCGCTTGTCGACCACCTCGTCCGGGGTGCCCTCGCCCGCGAGGACGCCCTCGATGACCTGGCGGGCCAGCTTGTCGTTGAGGTCGCCGGACGTCACCAGCTCGGTCACCCGGGCGACCTGCGCCGGGGTGATGGCCAGCTCCTCCAGCGCCGTACCGGACTCGTTGGCGCTGCGGGCCAGTTCGCCCATCCACCATTTGCGGGCGGAGGCCGCGTCGGCACCGGCGTCGATGGTGGCGACGATCGGTTCCAGCGCCCCGGCGTTGAGGATCGCCTGCATCTCGGTGCCGCTGATCCCCCAGTCCTCGCGGAGCCGGTTGCGGCGCACCAGCGGCAGTTCGGGCAGCACGGCCCGCAGCTCCTCGACCCAGGCGCGGGACGGGGCGACCGGGACCAGGTCGGGCTCGGGGAAGTACCGGTAGTCCTCGGCCTCCTCCTTGATCCGGCCGGAGGTGGTGGAGCCGGTGTCCTCGTGGAAGTGCCGGGTCTCCTGGACGATGGTGCCGCCGGAGTCCAGGACCGCCGCGTGGCGCTGGATCTCGAAGCGGGCCGCGCGCTCCACGGACCGCAGCGAGTTGACGTTCTTGGTCTCGCTGCGGGTGCCGAACGTGTCGGCGTCCTTGCGCATCAGCGACAGGTTGACGTCGCAGCGCATCTGGCCCATCTCCATCCGGGCCTCGGACACGCCGAGCGCGCGGATCAGCTCGCGCAGCTCACGGACGTACGCCCGCGCGACCTCGGGGGCGCGCTCCCCGGCACCGGTGATCGGCTTGGTGACGATCTCGATGAGCGGGATGCCCGCGCGGTTGTAGTCGAGCAGCGAGTGCGAGGCGCCGTGGATCCGGCCGGTCGCGCCGCCCACATGGGTGGACTTGCCGGTGTCCTCCTCCATATGGGCGCGCTCGATCTCGACGCGGAAGGTCTCCCCGTCCTCCAGCTGGACGTCGAGATAGCCGTTGAAGGCGATCGGCTCGTCGTACTGGGAGGTCTGGAAGTTCTTCGGCATGTCCGGATAGAAGTAGTTCTTCCGGGCGAAGCGGCACCATTCGGCGATCTCGCAGTGCAGTGCGAGGCCGATCTTGATCGCGGACTCGACACCGGTCGCGTTGACGACGGGCAGCGCGCCGGGCAGACCGAGGCAGGTGGGGCAGGTCTGGGTGTTCGGATCGGCGCCGAGGGTGGTCGAACAGCCGCAGAACATCTTGGTGCTGGTGCCGAGTTCGACATGGACCTCAAGGCCCATGACGGGGTCGTAGGACGCGAGCGCGTCCTCGTACGACACCAGGTCGGTCGTGGTGGTCACGGTGGAAACTTCCCTCTCAGCCCAGCAGGACGTCGTCGTCGCCCAGCCGCTTCAGCTCGCGGTAGAGGATGGCGAGGCCGGTGACGATGGCGACGGCGGACACGGTCGCGTCGATGAGCCGCAGATTGTCGTGCTCGGCGCGGGCCTTCTTGATCTGCTTGGCGACACTCACCGCGCCGAACGCGGTGGTGGCCATGGACAGGTACGTGCCGGACTTGGACTTCTTGAAGCCCTTGGCCTTGGACAGTGCATTGCTCACAGCGACGGAGCCTCCTCCAGGAGCGGATGTCCCCACTTTTCCACGAAGGCGGCCTCGACGGCGGCGCCGACCTGGTAGAGCCGCTCGTCCTTCATCGCCGGGGCGATGATCTGGAGACCGACCGGGAGGTTGTCCTCCGGGGCCAGACCGCAGGGCAGCGACATGGCCGCGTTGCCCGCCAGGTTGGTGGGGATGGTGCACAGGTCTGCGAGATACATCGCCATCGGGTCGTCGGCGCGCTCACCGATCGGGAAGGCGGTGGTCGGGGTGGTCGGCGAGACGATCACATCGACCTGCTCGAACGCCTTCTCGAAGTCCTGGGTGATCAGCGTACGGACCTTCTGGGCGCTGCCGTAGTAGGCGTCGTAGTAGCCGCTGGACAGGGCGTAGGTGCCGAGCATGATCCGGCGCTTGACCTCGGGGCCGAAGCCAGCCTCGCGGGTGAGCGAGGTGACCTCCTCCGCCGAACGGGTGCCGTCGTCACCGGTACGGCGGCCGTAGCGCAGACCGTCGAAGCGGGCGAGGTTGGAGGAGCACTCGGAGGGCGCGATCAGGTAGTACGCGGAGAGCGCGAGGTCGAAGGACGGGCAGTCCAGCTCGACAATCTCGGCGCCGAGGCCCCTGAGCAGCTCGACGGACTCGTCGAACCGCTGGATGACCCCGGCCTGGTAGCCCTCCCCGCGGAACTGCTTGACCACGCCGACCCGCATCCCGGCGACCGTGCCGTTGCGGGCGGCCTCGACCACCGGGGGGACCGGGGCGTCGATGGAGGTGGAGTCCAGCGGGTCGTGCCCGGCGATCACCTCGTGCAGCAGCGCCGCGTCCAGCACCGTACGGGCGCAGGGCCCGCCCTGGTCGAGGGAGGACGAGAACGCGACCATGCCGTACCGGGACACCGCCCCGTAGGTCGGCTTGACGCCCACCGTGCCGGTCACGGAGGCCGGCTGGCGGATGGAGCCGCCGGTGTCGGTGCCGATGGCGAGGGGCGCGAGATAGGCGGCGAGCGCGGCGGAGGAGCCTCCTCCGGAACCGCCGGGGATCTTGGTGAGGTCCCAGGGGTTGCCGGTCGGGCCGTAGGCGCTGTTCTCGGTGCTGGACCCCATGGCGAACTCGTCCATGTTGGTCTTGCCGAGGATCACCACGTCGGCGGCCTTGAGCCGCTTGGTGAGCGTGGCGTCGTAGGGGGGGATCCAGCCCTCGAGGATCTTGGAGCCGACGGTGGTCGGGATGCCCTCGGTGGTGAAGATGTCCTTGAGCGCGAGGGGGACCCCGGCCAGCGGGCCGAGCGTCTCGCCCCGCTCCCGCTTGGCGTCCACCGCGCGGGCCTGGGCGAGCGCCCCTTCCCGGTCGACGTGCAGAAAGGCGTGCACCTTCTCGTCCACGGCGTCGATCCGGGCGAGATGGGCCTCGGTGACCTGGACGGCGGTCAGCTCGCCGGAGGCGATCCTCGCGGCGGTCTCGGCGGCGGTGAGCTTGATGATGCTGTGGTGGTCCATCACGTTGTCCGTCATGGCGGTCACTCCTCTCCCAGGATCTGCGGCACCTTGAAACGCTGCTGCTCCTGGGCCGGGGCGCCGGAGAGCGCCTGCGCGGGGGTGAGCGACGGACGGACCTCGTCCGGCCGCATGACGTTCGTCAGCGGCAGCGGGTGGGAGGTCGGGGGTACGTCTTGGTCGGCGACCTCGCTGACGCGTGCGACCGCGCCGATGATGTCGTCGAGCTGGCCGGCGAAGTGGTCGAGTTCTTCGGGCTTCAGCTCCAGACGCGCCAGCCGGGCGAGGTGGGCGACCTCCTCGCGCGTAATGCCAGGCATGCAGCGATCCTCTGGTGGTGGTGTGTGGTTTGGCTCAATCCTATGGGGAGGGGGTGGGTGGGCGTTAAACGGTTCGGGGACGGCGCCGGGCGGGCGCGGGGGAATCGCCGGGGGGCGCGGGGATCCCCGTGGTGCGCGGGGGACTCCCCGGGGTGACGGAGAGCCGCCGGCGGCGGGACGCCCGACCGGCGACGGTCACTTGTCATCGGGGCGTCATAGGCGGCCGGGGTGGGAAAACTACTCGGGAAGCGCCGCGGGCTCGCGCTGGGCCCCCCGCGCCCGCAACCACGCCGTGGTCTCCTCCGGCGGCATCGCGGCAGCGACGAGCCACCCCTGCACCGCGTCGCACCCCAGATCGCGCAACCGCTCCCACGTCTCGTCGTCCTCCACGCCCTCCGCGACGACCAGCAGCCCCAGCGAGTGCGCCAGATCGACCGTGCAGCGCACGATCTCCGCGTCCTCGGTGTCCACCGCGAGCCGGGCCACGAACGACCGGTCGATCTTCAGCTCGCTCACCGGCAGCCGCCGCAGATGGACCAGCGACGAGTACCCGGTGCCGAAGTCGTCCAGCGACATCTTCACCCCGTGCCCGGTCAGCCCGGCGAGGGTGTCCGCGGCGCGCTGCGGGTCCTCCAGCAGCACATGCTCGGTGATCTCCAGTTGGAGCGCTCCCGCGGGCACTCCGTGCCGGGCCAGCCGGGCTGCGACGGATCCGGCGAAGCCCGGGGTGTGCACATCGCGCGGCGAGACATTCACCGCGACCGGCACGAACAGCTCCTGCGCCCGCCACCGGGCGACCTGGGCCAGCGCGGTGTCCAGGACGTACTCGGTGAGATGCGGCATCAGCCCGGACGACTCGGCGATGGCGATGAACTCGTCCGGCGGCACCTTCCCCCGCTCCGGGTGCACCCAGCGCACCAGCGCCTCCAGCCCGGCGACCTCGCCGTCGAAGCGCACCTTGGGCTGGTAGTGCAGCTGCACCTCGTGCGCGTCGAGCGCGCGGCGCAGATCGGCCAGCAGGCCGAGCCGGTCGGGGGTGTTGGAGTCCCGCTTGGACTCGTAGACCTCGACGCCCGTACGGTCCCGCTTCGCCTGGTACATGGCGACGTCCGCGCGCCGCAGCAGCCCCTCGGCGTCCAGCGCGTGGTCCGGGTAGACGGCGACCCCGGCGCTGGCCTCCAGGACCAGGGTGAGCCCGTCCAGGTCGAGCGGGGAGCCCAGTTCGGCGACGATGGAGCGGGCGATGCGGGTGGCGGCGGTGATGGAGTCGGCGATCGGCAGCAGGACGGCGAACTCGTCGCCGCCGAGCCGGGCGACCTCCGCGCCGCGCGGCAGCGCCTTGCGGACCCGGTCGGCGGTCTGGAGCAGCAGCCGGTCCCCGGCGAGATGGCCGAGGGTGTCATTGACCGAGCGGAAGCGGTCGAGGTCGATCAGCATCAGGGCGGTGCGGGCGCCGATGCGTTCGGCGTCGTCCAGCGCGGTCCAGATGCGCTCCAGCAGCCACTGGCGGTTGGGCAGGCCGGTGAGGGGGTCGCGCAGTTGCTCCTCGGCGCGGGCGCGGGCCATCCACAGGGCGGAGTCGAAGGCGATCAGGGGGATGGCGAACAGCGGCAGCAGGATCGGCTTGGCGATGGCGATGACGCAGATCAGCGGGGCGATCCCGAGCAGGGCGAGGGCGAGGAGGCCCTGTCTGACCAGGGTGGTGCGGGCGACGGTGGGGAGCTTCCCGGCGCGCGGCGCGTTCAGGTACCAGAGCAGGGCGCGGGTGACGGCGAGATAGGCGAGCGCCACCAGGATCACATCGGTGGCGGTGTAGGGGGTCCAGGTCTCCGGCAGCCAGGGCCGCTCCACCGAGGGCACGGGTCCGAAGAAGGACCGCAGCAGGGCGGCGGCGCCGATGCCGAGGATGTCGACCGCGCCGACCAGCACGCCCTGCCGCCAGCGGTGGCGCCGGGCTATCCCGACCAGGACGACGACGGTGAGGCTGACCATGCCGGCCGGCAGCCAGCCGTAGAGCAGCAGGACGGCGAGGGTGAGGGCGGCGCCGGAGCCGGTGCCGCCGCTCCAGCGGGCCCGGCCGAGCAGCACCAGATGGCCGACGACGATGCCGGTGAGCAGCGCCAGCGACCAGCCGACCGCGCCGGACGGGAACAGCGCGTGCCGGCTGGTGAAGGCGTGGTAGAAACCGGCGCCGAGGACGAACGCCGCGGCGGCGACGACCGCCGCGGGGAGCGCGGGCCAGGTGTGCCGCTCGCCGTCGGGGTCGCTGTCGGGGGGAACGGCGGTGTGGAGCACGGGTGGCCGGACGGTGACCGGCGCGTCCGCCGGGGGCCGCGCCGCCACGCGCCCCGGTGCGCCCGCCCGGCCCGGCGGTGTACGGCTCTCCCGCCAGGCGCCGGCCAGTCGGCGCAGCCGTGAGTCCGGGGCGGCGCTCTCGGTCGGTTCCATTCCCGTCCCTCTCACGGCCGGCGGTGCCCGTGCCAGGCGGCCCGATGCCCGACTTCGATCCAGGGCACCGCGTCGGAAAGCCCTTTCCCCGGCTCCTGAACAGCACGGGGCTGCCCCGACCGCAGCTCGGCACGGCAGGCGCACCTCTCAACAGTAGGCCGCGAAGGGCTTCCACGGGCAGCGGTCGGCGACGGTTGCCCGAATGCGCCCCGGCCACCCGTATGCGTCGGATATGCGCCGAACGGGTGGCCTTCGACCGCCATTTCACCCCCGGCGGGCGTGGCGCGCTGGACTCAGCCGGACGCCTCCGCCACCGGAAGCGCCGCGTCCGCCGCGGCCTCGGGCCCCTGTTCGAGCAGCACGGTGAAGCCGTCCTCGTCCAGCACCGGCACCTTCAGCTGCATCGCCTTGTCATACTTCGATCCCGGATTGTCCCCTACGACCACAAAGGATGTCTTCTTCGAAACCGAACCGGTCACCTTTGCTCCACGCCGCTGGAGTTCCTCCTTGGCGCCGTCCCGGGTGAAGTGCTCCAGCGTGCCGGTGACGACGACGGTGAGGCCCTCCAGGGGGCGCGGCCCCTCGTCCTCGGCCGAGCGCTCGTCCGCCATCCGGACGCCCGCGGCTCTCCACTTCCGCAGGATCTCCTGGTGCCAGTCCTCGGCGAACCACTCCTTGAGCGAGGCGGCGATGATCTCGCCGACCCCCTCGGTGTCGGACAGCTCCTTCTCGCTCGCCTGCTCGATCCGATCGAGGGAGCCGAACGCGCGCGCGAGCGCCTCGGCCGCCACCGGGCCGACATGACGGATCGACAGCCCGGTCAGGAACCGGGCCAGCGGACGCTCCTTGGCCGCCGCGATGTTCGCCAGCATCGCCACCGCGTTCTTCTTCGCCTCGCCCTGCTGGTTGGCGAAGACCGTGGCGATCTTCTCCTCGCCGGTCTTCGGGTCCCGCTTGGGCAACCCGCTGTCCTGGTCCAGGACGTACGCCTTGATGGGCAGCAGCTGCTCCACCGTCAGATCGAACAGATCGCCCTCGTCGGCGAGCGGCGGCTCGGCCGGCTCCAGCGGCTTGGTGAGGGCGGTGGCGGCCACATAGCCGAAGTGCTCGATGTCCAGCGCCTTGCGGCCCGCGAGATAGAACAGCCGCTCCCGCAACTGGGCCGGGCACCCGCGCGCGTTGGGGCAGCGCAGATCGACATCGCCCTCCTTCATCGCCTTGAGCGGCGTACCGCACTCGGGGCACTCGGTGGGCATCTCGAACGGGGTCTCGCTGCCGTCCCTCAGATCGGCCACCGGGCCGAGGATCTCCGGGATGACATCACCGGCCTTGCGCAGCACCACCGTGTCCCCGATGAGCACGCCCTTGGCCTTGACCACGTCCTGGTTGTGCAGGGTGGCGAACTCCACCTCCGAACCGGCCACCGTCACCGGCTCCACCTGCGCGTACGGGGTGACCCGGCCGGTGCGGCCGACGCCCACCCGGATGTTGACCAGCTTGGTGTTGACCTCCTCCGGCGCGTACTTGTAGGCGATGGCCCAGCGCGGGGCGCGGGCGGTGGAGCCGAGGCGGCCCTGGAGCCGGATCTCGTCCAGCTTGACGACCACTCCGTCGATCTCGTGCTCCACCGAGTGGCGGTTCTCGCCGAAGTGGGCGATGAACCGCCGTACGCCGTCGAGGCCGTCGACCACCCGGTTGTGCGGGGAGGTGGGCAGGCCCCAGGTCTTGAGCAGGTCGTACGCCTCCGACAGCCGGTTCATGCCGTCGAAGCCGGCGAGCGCGCCGATGCCGTGCACCACCATGTGCAGCGGGCGGGTGGCGGTGACCCTCGGGTCCTTCTGGCGCAGGGAACCGGCCGCCGCGTTGCGCGGGTTGGCGAACGGTTTGTCACCGGCCTCGACCAGCCGGGCGTTGAGCGCCGCGAACTCGTCCATCGGGAAGTAGACCTCGCCGCGGATCTCCACCACGTCCGGCACCCGGTCGCCGTGCAGCCGGTCCGGGATCTCGGCGATCGTGCGCACATTGGGGGTGATGTCCTCGCCCGTGCGGCCGTCGCCGCGGGTGGCGGCGCGGGTGAGACGGCCCTGCTCATAGGTGAGGTTGACGGCGAGGCCGTCGACCTTCAGCTCGCACAGGAAGTGGTACTCCTGCTCGCCCAGCTCGCGCGCGATGCGGTCCGCCCAGGCGGCCAGCTCCTCGTCGTTGAACGTGTTGTCCAGGGACAGCATGCGCTCGCGGTGCTCGACGGCCGTGAACTCCGTGGCATAGGACCCGGCGACCTTCTGGGTCGGGGAATCCGGCGTGCGCAGCTCCGGGTACTGCTCCTCCAGCGCCTCCAGCGACTTCAGGAGCTGGTCGAACTCCGCGTCGCTGACGACCGGAGCGTCCTTCACGTAGTACCGGAAGCGGTGCTCCTCGACCTGCTCCGCGAGCCTGGCGTGCTTCTCGCGTGCCTCGGCGGGCACCGCCGTCGTCTCCGCTTGCTTGTCGCCGGCCACCGTGTCGTCCTCCCGTTACTCTGGGTTGTCCGCGAGGGATCTCGCCGCCCGGACGCAGTGGGCGAGGGCCGTGCGGGCGTAGTCGGGCGAAGCGCCCGCGAGACCGCACGCCGGGGTGATCGTGACGGCGTCCGCGAGCAGGCCCGGATGCAGCCCCAGCCTGCGCCACAGCGTCCTGACACCCATGACGCTACCGGCAGGGTCTGACAATGGGCCGTCCGTGCCCGGCACGACACCCGTGAACAGCCGGGTACCGGCCTCCACGGCCTCGCCGATCGCCTCGTCGTCACGCTCGGTGAGGAGGCTGAAGTCGAAGGAGATCCCCTTCGCCCCGGCCCGCCGCAGCAGCGCGAAGGGCACGTCGGGGGCGCAGGAGTGCACCACGACCGGCCCTTCGGCATGGACGCCGATGACGTCCCGCAGGGTTGCCTCGATCACCTGCCGGTCCACGGCCCGGTGGGTCCGGTAGCCGCTGGCGGTCCGCACCTGCCCGCGCAGTACGGCGGTCAGGGAGGGCTCGTCGAGCTGGAGCAGGAGCCGGGCCCCGGGGATACGGCGGCGCAGTTCCGCGAGATGCAGGCGCAGGCCCTCGGCGAGGGAGGCGGCGAGGTCGCGGCAGGCGCCGGGGTCGGAGAGCGCGGCCTCGCCGCCGCGCAGCTCCAGCGCGGCGGCGAGGGTCCAGGGGCCGACCGCCTGGACCTTGAGGGGGCCGGTGTGGTCGTAGGTGAACTCCTCCAGGGCGTCGAGGTCCTCGCCGAGCCAGGAGCGGGCCCTGCGGGTGTCCCGGCCGGGCCGGTCCCCGATCCGCCAGCCGCTGGGCTCCACGCGCGCGTACACATCGACCAGGAGTCCGGCGGTACGGCCGATCATGTCGGCGCCGGGGCCTCGGGCGGGCAGCTCGGCGAGATACGGAAAGTCCTCGAAGGTCCCGGTGACGGTCCTGGCCGTCTCCCTGGCGTCGCCGCCGGGCATGGACCCTACGCCGGTGGCTCCGCCGAAGCGGGGGGTGTTACGGGGGGTGTTGTCGCTCACCCCCGAAGCGTACGTACCCGGCGACGCGGTGACCGCGCCTGGGCTCCGCCCCGCTCCCCGTGACCGCCCCGCCCCTCGCCGTGACCGCCCCTGGGGGCTCCGCCCCCAGACCCCCGGACCTATGCCCACCCTGCCACCCGTCTCGGGACGTGAAAGAGGGAACCGCCCAAGCGGCCCCCGCCGCCCGCCTCGGACACCCCACAACCCCAGCCCCTACCCTCCCCGCCCCTACCTCCCCGGCCGGACCGTCACGTCGGTCAGTTCCGCATCCCCCGGCAGGTCCAGTGCCGTCACGATCGTCGTCGCGACCGACTCGGGGTCGATCCAGCGGGTCGGGTCGTAGTCCTGGCCCTCCTGCTGGTGGGTGCGGACCTGCATCGGCGTCGCCGTGCGGCCGGGGTAGACCGAGGTGACCCGGACCCCGTTGCCGTGCTCCTCGTGCCGCAGGGAGTCGGCGAGGGCCTTCAGACCGTGCTTGGAGGCGGCGTACGCCGACCAGTCGGCGCTGGCCCGCAGTCCCGCGCCCGAGTTCACGAACAGGACGTGCCCGCGCGCGGCCCGCAGCTGGGGCAGGAAGAGCCGGGTCAGCTCGGCGGGGGCGATCAGATTGACGTCGAGCTGGTGGCGCCAGGTCTTGGGGGTGAGGTCCCCGACCGGCCCGAGGGCGATGACCCCGGCGATGTGGAGGAGGGAGTCGACCCGGTCGGGGAGCGTCTGGTGGGACAGGGCCCAGGAGAGCCGCCCGGGGTCGGCGAGGTCGCCGACCAGGGTGCGGGCGCCCGGGAAGCGGGCCGCCAGTTCCTTCGCGCGGCCCGCGTCGCGCGCGTGGAGCACGACCTCGTCCCCGCGCGCGTGCAGCCGCCCGGCGACGGCCGCGCCGATACCGGAACCGGCCCCGGTGATCACATGTGTAGCCATGCCGCCATGCTCGCATCACCGCGAGGGGCATCCGTGGGACGACCCCCATCGGACGACCCCGTCAGACAACCCCCGTCGGACGACCCCCACCCGACAACCCCGATCGGATAACCCCCATCGGACGACCCCCGTCGGACAACCTCCGTCAGACGCCCCCCATCAGACAGCCCCCGCCCGACAACCCCCGTCAGACAACCCCCATCGGACGACCCCCGTCAGACAACCCCCGCCCGACAACCTCCATCGGACAACCCCCACCGGACGACCCCCGTCAGACAACCCCCCCGGACGACCCCGTCGGACAGCCCCCGTCACACGACCCCCACCGGACAACCCCGACCGGACAGCCCCCGTCAGACAACCCCCGCCCGACAACCCCCGTCAGACACCCCCCCGCGTCTCCTCCAGATGCGCCAGCGCCCCCACCGGCTCCTCGGCGAAGAACACCAGGTCGGTCAGCGGGATCGGGAGGAAACCCTCCTCCTCCATCCGCCGGAACTGCTGCTTGAGCCCGTCGTAGAAGCCCGCGGTGTTCAGCAGGACGACCGGCTTGTCGGTGTGCCCGTGCTTCTTCAGCTCCAGGATCTCGGTGGCCTCGTCGAGCGTGCCGGTGCCGCCGACCATGACGACGACCGCGTCGGCCTTCTCCAGGAGCAGCTTCTTGCGCTCGGCGAGGTCCCGGGTGATCACCATCTCGTCCACCCCCGGACGGGCCTTCGCCGCCAGGAACTCCACCGAGACGCCCACCAGGCGCCCGCCGGTCTCCTGCACGCCGTCCGCGACGACCTTCATCAGACCGGTGTCCGAGCCGCCCCAGACGAGGGTGTGCCCGCCCTTGCCCATCAGTTCCGCGAACTCGCGCGCGGGGCGGGTGTAACGGTCGGCGAGATCGTTGGCGGAGAGGAAGACACAGATACGCATGGGGACAACCGTACGGGGGTGTGTCGGGGAAGAACCGGGGGCCGGTGCGCGCTGACGCCTTTATGACTGCTGACGGACACACGATCACCATCGAACCCAGCCCGGACCGGGTGCGCGCGGTCCACGACGGCCAGGTGCTGGCCGAGAGCGACCGGGCCCTCGTGCTGCGCGAGACCGGCTGTCCCCCGCGCTTCTACATCCCGGCCGAGGATGTTCGCCTGGACCTCCTCACCCCGTCCGAGACCCACACCTACTGCCCCTTCAAGGGCACGGCGTCCTACTGGTCGCTACTGCCGGATGCCACCGATCTGGTGTGGGGGTATCCGGAGCCCAAGGACGGCGTGGCGCGGATCAAGGACCATCTGTGCTTCTACGAGGTGGAAGTGGACCGGGCCCGGTAGACCGGATCGGCGTCAGACCGCCGCCGTCGTCGCGGTCGCCGCCGTCGCCCGCGTGGTCGCCGCGATCGTCGCCGAGCCGACCACCCGGGTGCCGTCGTACAGCACGATCGCCTGGCCGGGGGCCACCCCCCGGACCGGGTCGGTGAAGCGGACGCGCAGTTCGCCGCCGTCGACGACCTCCGCGCGGACCTCGGTCTCGCCGCCGTGGGCGCGGAGCTGGGCGGTGTAGGTGCCGGGGCCGGTGGGGGCCGTGCCGCACCAGCGGGGGCGGATCGCGGTGAGGGCGGTGACGTCGAGGGCGGCGGCGGGGCCGACCGTCACCGTGTTGTCGACCGGGGAGATGTCCAGGACGTAGCGCGGCTTGCCGTCGGGGGCCGGGGTGCCGATCTTCAGGCCCTTGCGCTGGCCGATGGTGAAGCCGTAGGCGCCCTCGTGGGTGCCGAGGCGGGTGCCGGACTCGTCCACGATGTCGCCCTCGGCGGTGCCCAGGCGGCGGGCCAGGAAGCCCTGGGTGTCGCCGTCGGCGATGAAGCAGATGTCGTGCGAGTCGGGCTTCTTGGCGACGGCCAGGCCGCGCCGCTCCGCCTCCGCGCGGATCTCGTCCTTGGTGGTGAGGGTGTCGCCGAGCGGGAACAGGGCGTGCGCGAGCTGCCGCTCGTCCAGCACGCCGAGGACGTACGACTGGTCCTTGGCCATGTCGGAGGCGCGGTGCAGTTCGCGCGAGCCGTCCGCGAGGGTGACGACCTTGGCGTAGTGGCCGGTGCAGACCGCGTCGAAGCCGAGCGCGAGGGCCTTGTCCAGCAGCGCCGCGAACTTGATCTTCTCGTTGCAGCGCAGGCAGGGGTTCGGGGTGCGGCCCGCCTCGTACTCGGCGACGAAGTCCTCCACCACGTCCTCGCGGAAGCGGTCGGCGAGGTCCCAGACGTAGAAGGGGATGCCGATGACGTCCGCGGCCCGGCGGGCGTCGCGGGAGTCCTCGATCGTGCAGCAGCCGCGCGCGCCCGTGCGGAAGGACTGGGGGTTCGCGGAGAGGGCCAGGTGGACGCCGGTCACCTCATGGCCCGCTTCGGCGGCTCGGGCGGCGGCGACGGCGGAATCGACCCCGCCGGACATGGCGGCGAGGACGCGGAGGGGACGGGTGCGCTGCGGGGTGTCAGTCATAGCCTCTCCAGGGTAAGGGGGCTCGGGAACCAGGGCCCGCGAGTATGCGTTCTCGATCACATGGAGGACACGAAGACGCCCGGCTCGGGTGCGCGGATCGGCAGGCGGGCGCTCATCGCCGGGGGTGCGGCGGCGGTCGTCGGCGCGGGCGCGTGGGCGGCGCACGACCGGTTGTCGCGGCTGTGGTGGCAGGTGCCGGGGGTGGAGAAGCCCCGGGTCGAGGGCGCGGTGGACTTCACGGGCGCGAGCTGGGTGGCGGCCTCCTCGGCGAACTGGCGGCGCGCGGACCGGCCCGCCGACTACTCGGTGGACATGGTGATCGTCCATGTCACCCAGGGCAGTTTCGACAGCGCGGTACGGGTCTTCCAGGACCCGGGGCACGGCGCCGCGTCGCACTACATCGTGGGGCAGGACGGCGCGATCACCCAGATGATCCGCGAGCTGGACGTGGCCTACCACGCGGGCAACCGGGACTACAACGAGCGCAGTGTGGGCATCGAGCACGCCGGTTTCGTGGACCGCCCGGAGGATTTCACGGACGCGATGTACGAGGCGTCCGCCCGGCTGACGGCCGGGATATGCGGGCGGTACGGCCTGCCCGTCGACCGGGAGCACATAATCGGCCATGTGGAGGTGCCGGGCACGGACCACACCGACCCGGGGCCGCACTGGGACTGGGACCGCTATCTGGGGCTGGTGCGCAACGCGTTCACGGCGTCCGTGACCACCGCCCCGAGCCCGGGACCGTCGTAGAGCCCCGGCCCCGTCCGGTTCAGCTCAGCCCGGCCGCCCGCGCCCGCTCCACCGCCGGGCCGATCGCCTTGGCGACCGCCTCGACATCCGCCTCGGTGGAGGTGTGGCCCAGGGAGAAGCGCAGGGTGCCCCGGGCGAGGTCGGGCTCGACGCCCGTCGCCAGCAGCACATGGCTCGGCTGGGCCACCCCGGCCGTGCAGGCGGACCCGGTGGAGCACTCGATGCCCTGGGCGTCGAGCAGCAGGAGGAGGGAGTCGCCCTCGCAGCCGGGGAAGGTGAAGTGCGCGTTGGCCGGAAGTCGCCCCCCGGGCTCGGGGTCGCCGCCCAGGATCGCGTCCGGTACGGCTGTGCTGACCGCGGTGACCAACCGGTCCCGCAGCGCCCCGATCTCCCGCCCGAACCACTCCCGCCGCTCGGCGGCGAGCCGCCCCGCGACGGCGAAGGAGGCGATGGCCGGCACATCCAGCGTCCCGGAGCGCACATGCCGCTCCTGCCCACCCCCGTGCAGCACGGGTACGGGGCTGTACTCCCGGCCCAGCAGCAGCGCCCCGATCCCGTACGGCCCGCCGATCTTGTGGCCGGAGACGGTCAGCGCGGCGAGCCCGGACGCCCCGAAGTCGACCGGCACCTGCCCGAACGCCTGCACGGCGTCGGAGTGCAGCGGGATCCCGAACTCGGCGGCGGCGTCGGCGAGTTCGCGGACCGCCATCACCGTACCGATCTCGTTGTTGGCCCACATCACCGTGGCGAGGGCGACATCGTCCGGGTCGCGGGCGATGGCCTCGCGCAGGGCGTCGGGGTGGACGCGGCCCCGGGAGTCGACGGGGAGGTACTCGACGGTGGCCCCCTCGTGCTCCCCGAGCCAGTGCACGGCGTCCAGCACGGCGTGGTGCTCGACCGGGCTGGCCAGCACCCGGGTGCGGGCCGGGTCGGCGTCGCGGCGGGCCCAGTACAGGCCCTTCACGGCGAGATTGTCGGCCTCGGTGCCGCCGGAGGTGAGGACGACCTCGCTGGGCCGGGCGCCGAGCGCCTCCGCGAGGGCCTCCCGGGCTTCCTCGACCGTGCGGCGGGCGGCGCGGCCGGACGCGTGGAGGGAGGAGGCGTTGCCCGTGATGCCCAGATGGGCGGTGAGTGCCTCGGCCGCCTCCGGAAGCATCGGAGTCGTCGCGGCGTGGTCGAGATAAGCCATGGTGTGCCGATTCTACGGCGGACCGGCGGGCTCGTTCCCCGGGGGGACGGGCCGGTCCGGGAACGGCCGACGACTGCCGGGGGCACAGGGCGTCACACCCCGAACGGCGGGGTGGCGCGCGGCCGGTGCACCCACCCCTGGCGACCGGCCCGCGGGGCCCGCAGGGCCCGACAACGGACCGGAGGTCAGCGCATCCGTACCCGCGCCAGCTGCCGCGACTGTGCCACCAGCCGGTCCGCGCTGTCCCAGACCTCCGCGTCCTCCTCCAGGAAGCCACCGGCGAGATTGCGGGTGGTGAGGGAGACCCGGAGCGGGCCGGGGGCCGGCCGGCAGCGGACATGGACGGTCAGCTCGATCGTGGGCACCCAGCCCATGATCCCCATCTCGAACGCGGTCGGCGGCAGCGCGTCCACCGCCAGCAGCAGGGAGAGGGGGTCGGCGTCGCGGCCGTCGGCCAGGCCGAACCAGGCGCGCATCTCGCCCTTGCCCGAGGGCCGCCCGAGCGCCCAGCCCAGCGTCGCCGGGTCGAGTTTGATCATCAGCCGGTCGGTCATGGTGGAGTCGCCCGGCATCGGGGCGGGGGCGTCCTCCGGGCCGAAGCATCCCGCCGGCGGCGGGATCGCGGGCGGGCGGGCCGAGGTCCGGACATCGTCCGGGAGCGCGTCGAGATCGCCGTACGAGGCGAGGACCCTCAGGCGTTCGACCTCGCGGCCCTCGTCGTCGTACTGGAACAGGGACGCCTGGCCGGTGGAGAGGGTGCGGCCGGAGCGGACTACGTCGGTGCGGATCACCGCCGGGCCGGGGTGTGAGGCCGTGAGGTAGTGGGCGGAGACGGTGAAGGGGTCGGGGTGCGGCAGCGCGTCCTGAAGGGCGCGGCCCAGGACGGCCAGCAGATAGCCGCCGTTGACGGCGCCGAGGATCGTCCAGCCGGGCGAGAGATCGATGTCGTAGACGCCCTCGGAGCGGGGGGTCACCGCGGTGTCGCGGTCGAACTCGCTGTCGCCGATGATCGCCTGGGATGCCTGAGCCATGCCGGTACGGTACATCAATCACATACTAAGCGGTAGCTTTTCCGGGTCGGGCCACCAGGCCGCTCACGCCCCCTCCCCCTCCCGTACCGTCGACCGCCGGTTCCACGCCCTCGGGGCCCGCCAGTGGTAGCGCATCGCCAGCAGCCGCAGCACGAACGCGGTGACGACGGCGAGGCCGCTGGTCAGTGAATTGAGGGCGTCGTAGCGGATGCAGAGCACCACCAGGAGCGCGCCGACGATCGCGGGGACGGCGTACAGATCGCGGTCCCAGCGCAGCAGGGACGGGACCTCGTTGGCCAGGACGTCCCGCAGCACCCCGCCGCCCACGGCGGTCGCGAGCCCGAGGGCCGCCGCCGCGTGCAGCCCGAGCCCGTACTCGTACGCCTTGATGGTGCCCGTCACGCAGAACAGGCCGAGGCCGGCCGCGTCGAAGACGTTCACCCCGGTCTGGATCCGCTCCACCTGGGGGTGGAGGAAGATGACCAGCAGGGCGGCGAGCAGCGGGGTGAGGAAGTAGCCGAGGTTGGTGAAGGCGGCCGGGGGCACCGCGCCGATCACCACGTCCCGGAACAGCCCGCCGCCCAGCGCGGTGACCTCGGCGAGGACGGCGATGCCGAAGACGTCGAAGTTCTTGCGGACCGCCAGCAGCGCGCCGGAGATCGCGAAGACGAAGATGCCGATCAGGTCGAGCGTGTGCTGGACGGAAGGGCTGAAGAACGGTTCGAGCACCCTGACATTCTGACGCAAGGAGCGGCCCCCGCCTTACGAAGCAAGGCAGGGGCCCGGTGTCGCATGCGTCTCTTCTACTTCTCGCCGACGCCCTTCTCGCCGACGCCCTTCTCCGGAGCGGCCGTCTCCTCGGCCACCGCCTTCGCCACCGCCGCGCTGGTCTCCGCCGACTCCGCCAGCACCTCGTCGGCGACCAGTTCGGCCGCCTCCTTGGCCACCGTCAGCAGCACGGTGTCCTGCGGGGCCTGGTCCTCGAAGTTCTCCGGGTGGTGGCAGGCCACCCGCTGGCCGGGGCGCAGCTCGATCAGCGGCGGCTCCTGGGTCGTGCAGATCTGCGTCGCCTTCCAGCACCGGGTGTGGAAGCGGCAGCCGCTGGGCGGGGAGATCGGCGAGGGGACGTCCCCACGCAGCAGGATGCGCTCGCTCTTCGCGGACCGCCGCGCCGGGTCCGGGATCGGCACCGCCGACATCAGGGCCTTGGTGTAGGGGTGCATCGGCGACTTGTAGAGCAGATCGCGGTCGGCCAGCTCCACGATCTTGCCGAGGTACATCACCGCGATCCGGTCCGAGACATGCCGGACGACGGACAGATCGTGCGCGATGATCACATAGGTCAGGCCCAGCTCGCTCTGGAGGTCGTCGAGGAGGTTGACGACCTGGGCCTGGATGGAGACGTCCAGCGCGGAGACGGGCTCGTCGGCCACCACCAGCCGGGGGTTCAGGGCGAGCGCGCGGGCGATGCCGATGCGCTGGCGCTGGCCGCCGGAGAACTCGTGCGGATAGCGGTTGTAGTGCTCGGGGTTGAGCCCCACCACCGACAGCAGCCGCTGCACCTCCTTCTTGACCCCGCCCTCGGGCGTGACGCCCTGGAGCTTGAAGGGGGCGCCGATGATCGTGCCGATGGTGTGGCGCGGGTTCAGCGAGGAGTACGGGTCCTGGAAGATCATCTGGACATCGCGGCGCAGCGGGCGCATCGCGCTCACCCCGAGATGGGTGATGTCCCGGCCCTCGAACTCCACCGTGCCGGCCGTCGGCTCCAGCAGCCGGGTGATCAGCCGGCCCATGGTCGACTTGCCGCAGCCGGACTCGCCGACCACCCCGAGGGTCTCCCCGGCGCGCACCTCGAAGTCCAGGCCGTCGACCGCGCGGACCGCGCCGACCTGCCGCTTGAGCAGGCCCTTGCGGATCGGGAAGTGCTTCTGGAGCCCGCTCACCCGCAGCAGGACCTCACCGGGGGCGGGGTCCTCGGCCAGGGTGGCGGTGCCGGGGCCGCTCTGGGCGGGGATGGTCACCTGGGTGCTCTCGGCTTTGCCGTCTTTGTCGTCACTCACAGCTTCGGCGCAATCTCTTCGGTCCAGATCCGCTCGCGCTGCTCCGTGGACATATGGCAGGCGGCCCAGTGCCGGCTGCCGACCTCGGCCAGTTCCGGGCGGACCGTACGGGTCACATTGTCCTTGGGGACATCGGCGTAGGGACAGCGCGGGTTGAAGGCGCAGCCGGACGGGAGGTTGATCAGGGAGGGCGGGGAGCCCTTGACGGGCACCAGCCGTTCCTGCTGGTCGCGGTCGAGGCGGGGCATCGAGCCGAGCAGACCCCAGGTGTAGGGGTGGCGGGGCTCGTAGAACACCTTCTCGGCCGGGCCGCGCTCCACGCACCGGCCGCCGTACATCACCAGCAGGTCGTCGGCGAGTTCGGCGACCACGCCCAGGTCGTGGGTGATGATGATGACCGCCGAGCCGAACTCCGTCTGGAGGTCGCGGATCAGATCCAGGATCTGCGCCTGGACGGTGACGTCCAGGGCGGTGGTCGGCTCGTCCGCGATGAGCAGTTCGGGGTTGTTGACCAGCGACATCGCGATCATCGCGCGCTGGCGCATCCCGCCGGAGAACTCATGCGGATAGTTGTCGACGCGCTTGTCGGGCTGCGGGATGCCGACCCGGTCGAGCATCTCGACGGCCCGCCGCTTGGCGGTCTTCTTGTCGACGTCGTGGTGGATCCGGTACGCCTCCACGATCTGCTGGCCGATCGTGTAGTACGGGTGCAGCGCGGACAGCGGGTCCTGGAAGATCATCGCCATCTCCCGGCCGCGCATCCGGCGGACCTGGTCGGCGGGGGCGGACAGCAGCTCGGTGCCGTTGACCCAGATCTCGCCGGAGATACGGGCCTTGCGCTTGCCGTACTGTCCTGCCGTGTGCAGGCCCATGATGCCGAGGCTGGTCACCGACTTGCCGGAGCCGGACTCGCCGACGATACCGAGGGTCTTGCCCTTCTCCAGCTGGAAGCTGAGCCCGTCGACGGACTTGACCAGGCCGTCGTCGGTCGGGAAGTGCACCTTCAGATCGCGCACCTCAAGGAAGGCGCTCGGCGCCTTGGCGGCCACGGGCTCGCCCACCGCCGCTCCGGTCTTGCTCAGGTCGGTCATGCGAGCCTCACTCGGGGGTCGATCACGGCGTACAGGACGTCCACCACGAGGTTGGCGATGAGCACCGCGAGCGAGGTGATCAGGGTGACGCCGAGGATGATCGGCAGATCCTGGTTCTTGATCGCGCCCAGCACGGCCTGGCCGAGGCCGGGCAGGCTGAAGGTGGTCTCGGTCAGGATCGCGCCGCCCATCAGTGCGCCGATGTCCATGCCCAGCATGGTCAGGATCGGGGTCATCGTGGAGCGCATGGCGTGCTTGCGGATGACGACCGTCTCGCGCAGGCCCTTGGCGCGGGCCGTGCGGATGTAGTCCTCGCCGAGGATCTCCATCATGGTGGCCCGGGTGATCCGGGCGTACATGGCGGCGTAGAGGAACGCCAGGGTGATCCACGGCAGGATCATGCCGCCGAACCAGCCGGAGACGCTCTCCTCGAAGGGCACGTACTGGGCGTCGATCCAGCCCAGTCCGTAGGAGAAGACCGCGAGGCTGAGCAGACCGGTGAAGTAGATCGGCAGGGAGACACCGGCGAGCGCGACGACCATCGCGCCGCGGTCCCACAGGGTGCCCCGCTTGAGCGCGGAGATCACACCGGCGGTGACGCCGATCAGCAGCCACAGCACCGCCGCGCCGACGGCCAGCGCCAGGGTGACCGGGAAGCGGTCGGTCAGCACCGGCCAGATCGCCTGCTCGCTGCGGAAGGAGTAGCCGAAGCAGGGTGCGGAGCAGTGGGTGACATCGCCGCCGGAGGCATAGGTGCGGCCGGTGAAGATGCCCTTGAAGAACTCCCAGACCTGGACGTAGATGGGCTCGCTCAGCCCCAGCTTGGTCCGCACGGCCTCGACCGCGGCCGGGTCGGCCTGCTTGCCCACGAAGCTCGTGGCGATGTCCACGCCCGCCCACTTGGGGACGAGGAAGAAGATGCTGAAGACGACGACGATGACGACGACCAGCATCACAACGGCGGCGAGCAGCCGCCTGATGAGATAAGTGAGCACAGCGCTCGGCCCGCGGCACGGACCGCGGACCACCCGAGATCTTCAGATGGTCCGCGGTCCGGCCACGCCGGCCTTCACCTGCCTTTCGTGCCGTACGGCGGGTGTACCGGTTACTCCGCGGAGGCGGACGACTTCAGGCCGAGGTTGACGAAGTCGTACATCCCGCTGTAGCCGTCGGAGGTGTAGACGTTCGCCAGGCGGTCCGAGCGCCAGTTGATGAACTTCTCGAAGACGAAGGGCAGGTAGTAGCCGCCCTCCATCACCTTGTGGTTGATGTCCTGGGCGATCTGGGTCTTGCCGGCGTCGTCCAGGGTGTTGACGTAGTCGTCGAACAGGCCGTCGATGGCCTGGTCCTCGATCAGCGCGTAGTTGTTGTTGCCGCTTTCGAGGATGTAGCTGCTGTCCCACAGCGGCAGACCGAAGCCCTGCACGGACGGGAAGTCCGGGCCCCAGCCCATGATGATGATGCCGTAGCCCTTCTTCTCCACGTTGGAGGGGCTGCCGATGATGCCGGCGGTCTGCGAGCCGTCGTACTGGTCGATCTCGGCGTCGATGCCGATCTTCTTCAGGGACGCCTGGAGCGACTCGGCGGTGGCCACCTCGACCGGCTTGTTGTTGCGGACCGCGATGGTGGTTTTGAAGCCGTTGGGCTGGCCGCACTCGGCGAGCAGCTTCTTGGCCTCCTCGACATTGCCGCTCTTGTTGTCCGTGGCCAGCTTGTACGGGTCGTACGCCTGGCCCTCGGAGCCCGGCACCGACGGCGGGAGCATGTTGGTGCCGATGTCACCACCGGCGATGGGGCCGCCGCGGGCGTTCTGGAGCGAGACATGGTCGGCGCCGTAGATGACGGCCTTGCGGCAGGCCGCGTTGTCGAACGGCTTGACGCTCTGCGGGAAGACCGCGTAGCGGATGTAGCCGGAGACCGGGTTGTCCAGGTTGGCCTTGTGCTCCTTCAGGGCGGTGGTGCGGCCCTGCGGGGACATACCGGTCTGGTTGAGGTCCAGATCGAAGTCGCCGTTGATCAGACGGGCGTCCATGTCATTGGCGTTGGTGAAGAAGTTCACCGTGATCTTGTCCGGGTACGCCTTGCGCACCGGGTCGGACGCCTGGTCCCAGCTGGTGTTGCGGGTCAGCGTCAGCGACTTGCCGGGCTCGTAGGACTCGAACTTGTACGGGCCGGAGGAGAACGGCTTCAGACCGTACTTGGACTTGGTGTCCATGTCCTGGCGGACCGGGGACGCCGAGGTCAGCGCCAGCATCTCCTCGAAGTCCGAGTTGGCCTTCGGCAGCTTGAAGACGATGGTCTTGTCGTCCGGCGTCTCGATCGCCTTCAGACCCAGCTTGTCGGCGGACTTGTCCTTGTAGGGGCCCGGGTACTCGCCCTCGGGGTCCAGGACGTCCTTGAGGTAGACCGGCCCGCCGGCCAGCACATCCTGCGCCCACTGGCGCTCGATGCCGTACTTCACGTCCTTGGACGTGATCGGCTTGCCGTCCTCCCAGGTGACACCGTCACGCAGGGTGTACGTGTAGGTCTTGCCGTCGTCGCTGACCTCGGCGACCGCGGTGGCGAGGTCCGGGGCGATCTCCGCGCCGGCCTTGCCGGGCTCCGTCTTGTTCGTGACGAGCTGACGGGCGTAGTAGCGGGAGAAGTTCCACATGAAGCCGTAGTAGCCGCGGGTGGTGTCCCACGAGTCGGCGTCCTGGGCCGCGGCGAACTTCAGCGTGCCGCCCTTCTTGACCTGCTCGGCCTGGGCGACCTTGTTGTTGGCCGCGTCGAAGCCGGCCGCGCCGTTCTTCGAGCCGCCGCCATCGTTGTCGTCGTTGCCACCGCCGCCGCCGCACGCCGCCGTGGCCAGCAGCGCGGCGACCACCGCGGCAGCGGCCATGGCCTTTTTGCGCCGCCCTGAGGTGCGTTGGGTAGTCACGATCTCGGATCCTCCGGATTTGATGAGAGACCCCGTGAAGATCCACGGGTCGCTTGGGGGTACGGCCGCTCTGTACGGCGGTGTCAGCGGGAGCCCTTGGGGTCGAGCGCGTCGCGCACGCCGTCGCCGAAGAGGTTGAACGCCAGAACGGTGATGAAGATCGCCACGCCCGGGATCACCATGTACATGGGGTCCGAGTCGTAGTAGTCGATCGCGCTGGAGAGCATCTGCCCCCAGGACGCCGTGGGCGGTTTGACGCCCACGCCCAGGAAGCTGAGCGCCGCCTCGGTGAGGATGTTGGTGGGGATCATCATCGTCGTGTACACGATGATCGGGGCGACGAGATTGGGCAGCAGTTCCTTGAAGAGGATGTAGAAGCGCCCGGCGCCCAGCGATCGGGCGGCCTCGACGTACTCCCGTTCGCGCAGGGAGAGCGTCTGGCCGCGCACCACGCGTCCGATGTAGGGCCAGCCGAAGAAGCCGATGACCAGGATCATCACGAACAGCCGGACCCCGGTGCCGGTGAGGCCCAGCATCTCGTTGGGCATCACGGAGACCAGGGCGATGATGAACAGCAGCTGCGGGAAGGCCAGCAGACCGTCCATCACCCGGCTGATGGCCGAGTCGACCCAGCCGCCGAAGAAGCCCGCCAGGATGCCCAGCACGGTGCCGAGCACCACCGCGACCAGCGCGGACAGAAAGCCGACCAGCAGCGAGATCTGGGCGCCGTAGACGATCCGGGCGAAGATGTCGCGGCCGTTGACGGGTTCGACGCCGAGCCAGTGGTCGCCGCTGATGCCGCCGAGGGAGCCGGTCGGGGTGCCGAACAGCGGGTCGATGAGGTCCTCGTGGTGGGACTCGGGGTCCTGTCCGGCGAGCGAGGTGATCACGGGGGCGAGCACGGCGACCAGGATGAGCAGGAGCACGAGGACACCGCCCGCGAGCGCGAGCTTGTCCCGCTTGAGGCGCTCCCAGGCGATCCGCCCCAGGGACCGGCCCTGTACGGCCTTCGCGGCGCCGGCCGCCGTCGCTTCCTCGGCGGCGCTCGGGGCCGCCTCGGCGGTCGGCTCGTGCAATGGTGCCGTCATCTGGCAGGGACCCCTCTCAACCGGCGGTAGCCGGCCCGCACTTGCCGCGGTGGCGGCGTCTTCAGTCCGTCGTACACAGGGAGCGCACACCTGGTCCACACCCCTGGAGCGGGAGTCTTCAACGCTTTGGCGATCTGTTGCCAGACTTGACGGTGAATGGATGCGCAACCGTGATGCTGTCCTGGGAGTTCCGTTATCCGGACAGCGGGTGGCGGCGGCAGGACAAGGATGAATCCAGACAAGTCTGCTGAACGCCCTTTAATCCACCCACTTCTACGCGCGGAGAGAGGGCTCGCGCCCGGTCACCGGGATGCGACTGTCCACAACGTGGGCAGCCGTCGGGGCGCGGCGAAACGCGCGGGAGGGGCGGGGTGGGGAGGGGTGAGGTGGGGTGGAGCGGGACGGCGGGCGACGGCCGGAGCCGACCGGTCAGTAGCTCCGGGGCGGAGGGTAGCCGTAGCCGCCGCCGGGCACCTGGGCCGGGGCGGGCGCGGCCGGGGCGTGTGCCTCCCGGTCGTAGAACGGCCGGGCGTTGGCCCGCATCCACATCGCCACCGGGCAGTACGCGTCGGACATCGCCACCGTGGACACCGGCAGCCCGTCCGGGCAGGCGCCGATCGACTGGTGCATCATCGCCCGCACCGCGTCCACCGCCGTCGGCGAGGTGTCGTACACCTCCAGACCGATGGCGAGATACGGCGCTCCGAGCGCCGGCTGCACCCAGGCCCGGCGCAGGGAGCGCAGCGCGGGGGTGCGGTGGGCGTTCTGCGCCAGCAGCGCGTAGAACTGGGGGATCTCGACGGTGGGCTCGGCCAGCCGCAGCGGTCCGGCGGGCTGGCGGTCGAGGCCGGTGGCGATCCGGCGCAGATCGAGCCAGGGCACTCCGACGCCGCCGCCCGGGGCGTGCGGGTTGAGCCAGAGGCCGTAGTGGTCGGGGTAGAGGGTGCGGGCCACGTCGAGGGCGTCGACCACCTCGTAGGAGCGGTTCCAGCCGCTGGCCGACAGCTCCTGGGCGGAGGTGACGCACGGGGCGTACGCGTAGCCCTCGACCTCCATGTTTCCGTACTGCGCGTCGGGGGAACCGGCCTGGCCGTGCCACAGCAGCATCCAGATCTGGCCCGCGGTGGGGGTGGCGAGGGCGTGCAGCAGTGCCTCGTAGGTGTCGTACCGACCCGGCGTCACCTGTCGCAGGGTGTGCTCGACCTGGCCGGTTGCGGCGGTGCCGCTCGCGCTCACTGTCTTCCCCGCCCCTTCGTGGGCTGCTTGCAACGCCCTTTTTTCGACCGTGACACTAGCTTACGTGCGGCGCCGGATCCGGGGCCCGGCGCGGCTCGGCGCGCTCGCCGCGAGCGGGTCATGCGTCCCGGGTGTAGAACGGCCGCACCTGGTCCCGCATCCAGGTCCCCACCGGGTCCTGCGCCACGTCCAACAGCACCAGGTTGACCGGCCACTTGGGCGCGGCGGCGGTCACCGCCCGCTCCAGGGCGGCCAGCGGAAGCGCCCGGATGTCGCCCTCCCAGCGGTCGAGTTCGACCCCGACGAACAGCGCCGGTTCGGCGGTCTCGACGGCGGCCAGACAGCGGCGGGCGGTCACCACCACGCCGAGGGCGGCGAACTCGGCGGACGCGGCGGCGAGGAAGTCGACCGGATCGTCCTGCCAGTCCGGCTCGAACAGCCGCACCCGCCCGCCGCCCGCCGGGCCGTCCAGCGCGGTACGGCCCGCCCGGCACAGCTCGGCCACGGCGGGCGGCGGCAGCGGGATGCCCACCGTGCCGCCCGGGTTGAGCACGATCCCGGCCTGCGGCGGCAGGCCCCGGGCGAACTCGACGGCGGGCGCGATGGCGAACGACATATGGGCGCCGACGACCTGGCGGAACTGCTCCTCGGAGGTGAACACCGGGACGTAGACCTGGCCGTCGATCTCGGTGGTGGGCAGGTCCAGGGGGCCGCTGTCGGGTCCGCCGCCGCCCGGCAGCGGCACCCAGAGGAAGCTGCGGCCCAGCACCTCCACGATCCGCGGGCCCGCCGAGGGGACCCCGAGGGCGGCGGAGAGCACCTCCTCCAGCTCATTGCCGGGCCAGCCACCGTGCGGGTGGGGGTGCGCCCCCACCGGGAAGTCCGCGGGAAGGTCCGCCGGGAAGTCCATCTTGTTACCGCCTGCCGAGTACCACGTACCACTGCCACTGCTCTTCGGGCTGAAAAGGCTAGCGGGTGGGACCGGGTGGGGGTCCGGGGTGTCCGCGCCCCGGACGGGGGCCCTGGCATCCACCGGGCGCACGGCAGCGGGCCTGACCCTGATCCCGGCCGGTCCTTCGGGGGTAGCTGGGTGGTGGGGTGGGCTGTGGGCGGCGCCGGGGTTCCGACCTCGGGCAGGCGGGCGGGGCGGGGCCTGGTACGGCGGCTGGCGGCTGGCGGCTGGCGGCTGGCGGCTGGCGGCTGGCGGCTGGCGGCTGGCGGCTGGCGGCTGGCGGCTGGCGGCTGGCGGCTGGCGGCTGAGTACGGACGGAGGCCCGGCGTCCGCGGTTCCGGGGCCTGGGCCCGACGCCCGGCGCCGCTGCGGGTGCGGCCCACGCCGCTGTCGCGCCGCGCCCGGCGACGGAGGTGGGACCGGCGGGCCCACCCTCGCGCGGAGCCAGGCGTCGATACGGTCCGACCATGCCGACGTGCCCGGCGCCCGCATCGGCGCGCGTGGCCCGCCGCCCCTCGGGGCCTGAGGCCCGACCGGCCGGCCCTCACACGCGAACACCCGGTCGACGGGCGCGACCGGCAGACGCAGCCCGCCTGTCGCCCCGCGTCCGCCGTCCTTCTGGGCCTGGGCCAGGCCGCCCGGCCCTCACACGCGAACACCCGGGTCCAGCGCGATCCGCAGGCGCGGACCACCCGTCGCCCTGCCCCCAACGCGGGCCACCATTCGTCACACCTCGGGCTGCGAGCCGGACCGGCCGCCCTCACTCACCGGGCCCGTGTGCGGCGCGACCGGCGGACGCAGACCTCCATCACGCCACCCCCACCACCCCGGACCCCGCCCCTACCCCGTGAACCCGATCCGGCGGAGCCGGTCCGCGGCGTCGCGGTCGAGGAGGACCGCCGAGCCGACGCCGCTCGGCAGGCGGCCCTTCTGGATCCTGCGGAGCAGCCGCGCCGCGACCCCCCGGTGGCGGCGGAAGGCGTAGCGGGAAACGCCCCGGCCGCGTTCGCGCTGGCCCTGGAGGGCCTGCTCGGGGGTGACGTCGAGGAGGAGGATGTGCAGTCGGCCGCCGCGCCGCCGGGCCTCGCGGGCCAGCCAGGCCCGTACCCATGCCTGGGTGCCGCAGTCGTGGACGACGACGCCCTCACCCGTGCGCAGGGCCCGGTACAGCCCGGTGTAGTGCGCTATCCGGACCAGGGGGCGGTAGGCGGTGTACGGGAGGAGGGCCGGGGTGCGCTGGTCCCAGCGGTCGCGGGTGTCCTGGGAGTCGATGCGGGCCGACTTCACCGTGCGCCGCATCAGGGTGGACTTGCCACTGCCGGGCAGGCCGGTGACCACCACCAGGTCGCGGGGGCCGAAGAGCAGGGCGTGCGGGCTGCGGCCGGCCCGCTCGCGCAGATCGCGGACCACCGGGGCGGGCAGCGAGGGACATGCCTCCCGGGCCGGGGCGGGAGGCTGCTCGGGCAGCGCGGCGCCGGTGGTGGTCACGTACGCCGTGGTCCTGTTCACCGTGATCGTCCTCCCCTGGGGCGGTTCACGAGGTTCCCTCCCCGTCGAGTGTAAAGAGAAGGTAATTCGCGGTGTCTCGTCATTCCGTTCGCATCGCGCAACAAGCCTGCTACAGAGAGCTTTCGATCTCCGTGCCCACTCTCCGTGCCCACTGAGCGTGCCCTGTCAAACCTCCCCTTTCGTCGCCGATGCCCGATGGCCTCCCCTGCCGTACCGGGCGGAGGCGTGCAATGATGGCGGCGCCTACGACAGGTCCTAACTGCATACCGGCCGCTTGAATCCGCGCGGGAGAGTCCCCGGTCTCCACCGGGGCGCCGAAGGAGCAAGTCCCTCCCTTGAATCTCTCAGGCCCCGTACCGCGCGGGCGAGGCACATCTGAAAAGCGGGCCGCTGCCGCAGTGGCTCCACCCAAGGTGCAAGCCGTGATCGTCGATGATCATGGCGAACCTCTCAGGTTCCGATGACAGATGGGGAGGACCCCCTCACCGTCCCCGCGACGGAGAGGGCCGCCCCGCCGTCACGCCGTGCCGTCATGCCTTGGGAGACCGACCGATGAGCAGTGCCGCACCCCGTCGTACCGCGCTCGATGCCCTGCATCGCTCGCTCGGGGCGACGATGACCGACTTCGCGGGCTGGGACATGCCCCTGCGCTACGGCTCCGAGCGGGACGAGCATCTCGCCGTCCGCTCCCGGGCCGGGCTCTTCGACCTCTCCCACATGGGCGAGATCACCGTCACCGGCCCGGGGGCCGCCGCGCTCCTGAACTTCGCCCTGGTCGGCAATATCGCCGCCGTGGGCACCGGCCGCGCCCGCTACACCATGATCTGCCGGGCCGACGGCGGCATCCTGGACGATCTGATCGTCTACCGGCTCGACGAGACCGAGTACCTGGTCGTCGCCAACGCCTCCAACGCCCAGATCGTGCTGGACGCCCTCACCGAGCGGGCGGCAGGCTTCGACGCCGAGGTCCGCGACGACCGGGACGCCTACGCGCTGCTCGCCGTCCAGGGCCCCGAGTCCCCCGGCATCCTGAAGTCCCTCACCGACGCCGACCTCGACGGCCTGAAGTACTACGCCGGGCTCCCCGGCACGGTCGCGGGCGTCCCCGCGCTGATCGCCCGTACCGGGTACACCGGCGAGGACGGCTTCGAGCTGTTCGTGCAGCCGGAGGACGCCGTCGTGCTGTGGGAGGCGCTGACCGAGGCCGGGGCCGCCGCCGGGCTCGTCCCCTGCGGGCTGTCCTGCCGGGACACCCTGCGCCTGGAGGCGGGCATGCCGCTGTACGGGCATGAGCTGACCGCGGACCTCACCCCCTTCGACGCCGGGCTCGGCCGGGTGGTGAAGTTCGAGAAGGAGGGCGACTTCGTCGGGCGGGCGGCGCTCGCCGACGCCGCGAAGCGGGCCGAGACCGACCCGCCCCGGGTGCTGGTCGGCCTGATCGCCGAGGGCCGCCGGGTGCCGCGCGCCGGGTACCCGGTGGTCGCCGACGGCCGGGTGATCGGCGAGGTCACCTCCGGCGCCCCCTCCCCCACCCTGGGCCGCCCGATCGCCATGGCGTACGTGGACGCGGCGCACGCCGCGCCCGGCACCGCCGGGGTCGGCGTCGACATCCGCGGCAGCCATGAGCCGTACGAGGTCGTGGCCCTGCCGTTCTACAAGCGCCGGAAGTAGCGCCCACGGCCCCTCCGGTGCCACCGGCACTCCCCCCTGCCCCTCATCAGCCACCCCGTACAGGAGAATTCAGGCCATGAGCAACCCCCAGGAACTGCGTTACAGCAAGGAACACGAGTGGCTGTCGGCCGCCGACGAGAACGGTGTGGCCACGGTCGGCATCACCGAGTTCGCCGCGAACGCGCTCGGTGATGTCGTCTACGCCCAGCTCCCGGAGGCCGGGACCGCGGTCAGCGCCGGGGAGACCTGCGGCGAGCTGGAGTCCACCAAGTCGGTCTCCGACCTCTACTCCCCGGTCACCGGTGAGGTCGTGGAGTTCAACCAGGACGTGGTGGACGACCCGGCGCTGGTGAACTCGGCGCCCTTCGAGGGCGGCTGGCTGTTCAAGGTGCGGATCGCCGACGAGCCGGCCGAGCTGCTCTCCGCCGACGAGTACGCCGCCTTCACGGCCAGCTGAGGGGACGGATCACCGATGACTGCCCAGGACCACTCCATGAACACCCCCCTGCACCAGCTCGACCCCGAGGTCGCCGCCGCGGTCGACGCCGAGCTGCGCCGCCAGCAGTCCACGCTGGAGATGATCGCCTCCGAGAACTTCGCGCCGGTCGCGGTGATGGAGGCGCAGGGCTCGGTGCTGACCAACAAGTACGCCGAGGGCTACCCCGGCCGCCGCTACTACGGCGGCTGCGAGTACGTCGATGTCACCGAGCAGCTCGCCATCGACCGGGTGAAGGAGCTGTTCGGCGCCGAGTACGCCAATGTCCAGCCGCACTCCGGCGCCTCCGCCAACCAGGCCGCGCTGTTCGCCCTCGCCCAGCCCGGGGACACCATCCTGGGCCTGGACCTGGCGCACGGCGGCCACCTCACCCACGGCATGCGGCTCAACTTCTCCGGCAAGCAGTTCGACGTCGTCGCCTACCATGTGGACGCCGCCGGGCTGGTCGACCTGGCCGAGGTGGAGCGGCTCGCCAAGGAGCACCGCCCGAAGGTGATCATCGCGGGCTGGTCGGCGTACCCGCGCGAGCTGGACTTCGCCGCGTTCCGGCGGATCGCCGACGAGGTCGGGGCGTACCTCTGGGTCGACATGGCGCACTTCGCGGGGCTGGTCGCGGCCGGGCTGCACGACAACCCGGTGCCGTACGCGGACGTCGTCACCTCCACCACCCACAAGACGCTGGGCGGGCCGCGCGGCGGGATCATCCTGGCCCGCTCCAAGGAGTTCGCGAAGAAGCTGAACTCGGCGGTCTTCCCCGGCTTCCAGGGCGGCCCGCTGGAGCATGTGATCGCGGCCAAGGCGGTCTCCTTCAAGGTCGCCGCGGGCGAGGAGTTCAAGGAGCGCCAGCGGCGTACGGTGGAGGGGGCGCGGCTGCTCGCCGAGCGGCTGACCGCCGAGGACGCCCGCGCGGCCGGGGTGGCCGTGGCGACCGGCGGCACGGATGTGCATCTCGTCCTGGTGGATCTGCGCGCCTCCGAGCTGGACGGACAGCAGGCCGAGGACCGGCTGCACGAGGTCGGGATCACGGTCAACCGCAACGCCGTCCCCAACGACCCGCGCCCGCCGATGGTGACCTCCGGGCTGCGCATCGGCACCCCGGCGCTGGCCACCCGGGGCTTCACGGCGGAGGACTTCGCCGAGGTCGCGGATGTGATCGCCGAGGCGCTCAAGCCGTCCTACGACGCGGCGGCGCTCAGGGCCCGGGTCACCGTCCTGGCCGAGAAGCACCCGCTGTACCCCACTCTCACCAAGTAGTTCCCCGGTGGGGGCACCCGAGGATGTGTGCCCCCACCCGCTCTGGAGGTTGTTCCCGTGGCCATCTCGGTCTTCGACCTGTTCTCGGTCGGCATCGGCCCGTCCAGCTCGCACACGGTCGGCCCGATGCGGGCGGCGGGCCTGTTCGCCCGCCGGCTGCGCAACGAGGATCTGCTGCCCGCCGTCGCCTCGCTCCGCTGCGAGCTGTACGGCTCCCTGGGCGCGACCGGCCACGGCCACGGCACCCCGAAGGCGGTCCTGCTCGGCCTGGAGGGCGACTCACCGCGCTCGGTGGATGTGGAGAAGGCCGACGACCGGGTCGAGGAGATCAAGGCCACCGGGCGGCTGAGCCTGCTCGGCGAGCGGGAGATCCCGTTCGCCTTCGACACCGACCTGAAGCTCCACCGCCGCAAGGCCCTCCCCTACCACGCCAACGGCATGACCCTGTGGGCGTACGGGCCGGACGGCACCGAACTCCTCTCCAAGACGTACTACTCGGTCGGCGGCGGGTTCGTCGTCGACGAGGACGCGGTGGGCGCGGACCGGATCAAGCTGGACGACACGGTCCTGAGGCACCCCTTCCGCACCGGCGACGAGCTGCTGCGACTGACCCGGGAGACCGGGCTGTCGATCTCCGCGCTGATGCTGGAGAACGAGCGGGCCTGGCGCAGCGAGACGGAGATCCGCGAGGGCCTGCTGGACATCTGGGGGGTGATGCGCGCCTGTGTCACCCGGGGCATGTCCCGGGAGGGCATCCTGCCGGGCGGTCTGAAGGTCCGCCGCCGCGCCGCGACCACCGCCCGCAAGCTCCGCTCCGAGGGCGACCCCCAGGCCCTCGCCATGGAGTGGATCACGCTCTACGCGATGGCCGTGAACGAGGAGAACGCGGCCGGCGGCCGGGTGGTGACCGCCCCGACGAACGGGGCCGCGGGCATCATCCCGGCGGTCCTGCACTACTACCTCAACTTCGTGCCGGGCGCCGACGAGGACGGCGTGGTCCGCTTCCTGCTCGCCGCGGGCGCGATCGGCATGCTCTTCAAGGAGAACGCCTCCATCTCCGGCGCCGAGGTCGGCTGCCAGGGCGAGGTCGGCTCGGCCTGCTCGATGGCGGCGGGCGCGCTCGCCGAGGTGCTGGGCGGCTCCCCGGAGCAGGTGGAGAACGCGGCGGAGATCGGGATGGAGCACAATCTCGGCCTGACCTGCGACCCGGTCGGCGGCCTCGTCCAGATCCCGTGCATCGAGCGCAACGGCATGGCCGCGGTGAAGGCGGTCACGGCCGCCCGGATGGCGATGCGCGGCGACGGCAGCCACAAGGTGTCCCTGGACAAGGTCATCAAGACGATGAAGGACACCGGGGCGGACATGTCGGTGAAGTACAAGGAGACGGCGCGCGGTGGGCTCGCGGTGAACATCATCGAGTGCTGACGAGCGCCCCGCGTCAGCGCCGCCGTTCATGGGCATGGGCCCTACGGCAACATCCGTACACCAACTCCCCTCCCTCTCCCCCCACGCACTCTCCTGGGAGTCCCCTTGCTCAACGGCATCGACGTCAGTTCCCACCAGTCGTCGACCTACGACACCGACGGGCTGTCCTTCGTCTTCATCAAGGCGACGGAGGGCCGCAGCTTCACCAATCCGAAGCTCATCGACCAGACCAAGCGCGGCCGGGACGCCGGGCTGGTCGTCGGCTTCTATCACTTCCTGTGGCCGGGCAACCTCACCGCCCAGGCCGAGTACTTCGTCACCCAGGCCCCCGACAAGCCCGGTGACCTTCTCGCCGTCGACTGGGAGACCACCGGCGCGGGCACCTACGCCTCGAACGCGGAGAAGGACAGCTTCATCAAGAAGGTGAAGGAACTCCGCCCGGACAACCGGGTGGTCCTGTACTGCAACCGCAACTTCTGGCTGAACGTCGACTCGACCTCGTACGCGGGCGACGGTCTCTGGATCGCCGACTATGTCACCGCGGGCGAGCCCCGGATCACGGCGAAGTGGCGCTTCCATCAGTACACGGACACCCCGCTGGACAAGAACGTCGGGGACTTCGCGTCCAAGGCCGCCCTCAAGGAGTGGGCGGGCGGCGCCTGAAAAGGGGGGAGGGGGAGAGGCTCGCCGGGCCTCTCCCCCTCCCCCCTCGGCTCACTTGTTCAGGTGCGCCCAGAACTCGTCGAACGACAGCAGCTTGTCGCCGTTGAGGTCGCGGCTCGCGATGATCGCCTCGGCCACCGTCTCGGTGACATTCCAGTCGCCCCCCTGCGCGAGAGCGGTCTTGAACTCCGCCGCGGTGATCTGTCCGTCACCGTCGGTGTCGATCCGCTCGAACTCCTTGCGCGCCGCCTCGATGTCCGCCACCGGTCCGCCCCTTCATCGTGTCTGTGCTGGTGTACGAGGGTCAGATTATCGGGCCGCCCGATGGCGCACGGCGGCGACCACCCACGCGAACTCCTCCCGGTGGGCGGCGGCCGGTCCCCTGCCCTTCACCCGGGACACCAGTTCCCGGTAGCGGGCCACCCGGTCGTCGGTCATCGCCTCCAGCCGTTCCTGTACGGCGGTCCAGTCCACACCGTCCGCGCCTTCATGGGGCACCAGGTCCCGCAGGAGTCGGCCGGCCTCCGGTGACTGCGGTGCGATGCCCCGGGCCACGCCCTGCGCGCCGAGCTGCACCAGGCGCCGCGCGAACCACATCGACGCCCCGTCGGGGCTCTCCCGGCCCTCCGCGTTGTACCGGGCGGCCTGCCGCATCCGGGCCCGGAACTCGGGTTCCTGGAGCAGTTCGGCCAGCTCCACCCAGGCGTCCACCTGCTCCGGGGTCGGTTCGTCGGGCAGATCGACGGCCATGTCGCGCATCCGCTCCCGGATCACCGGGTCGGCGGTGTCCAGGCCGTGGAACATCTCCTCCACGAACTCCTCCAGGATCCGGCCCCGCTCGGCGGCCGACAGCCGTGCCAGTCTGTTCACCAAGGTCATCTCCTCCGTACCCGATCCGCGTCTGGCCACGGTCGACAGCACGGCCCGGGTGAGCTTCAGCGTCCGGATCTGCGCGTCCAGCGCCGCCACATGCGCCGCCGCCACCTCCGCGACCGTGGTCTCCCCGGCCAGCACCTGCCGTACGTGGTCCAGGCCGAGGCCCAGTTCGCGCAGGGTGCCGATCAGTTCGAGCCGGGTCACCGATTCGGCGTCGTAGAGCCGGTAGCCGCCCGAGGAGCGGGCCACCGGGGTGAGGACGCCCTCGTCGGACCAGTAGCGGATGGTGCGCACGGACAGTCCGGTGGCACGGGCGAGCCTGCCGATGGTGAGAAGTCCGGTGCCGGTGTCGATCATGTGTGTGAGTCTGGGCCTTCCAGGGGGTGGAGACTCAAGGACGGGAGCGGGGCGGATGACGGGGCGGATGGCGGGGACGGGGCTGCGGGAGATTCTGGCGGATGCGGGGCGGGGGGTGTTTCCGGCGCCCGACGGGTCGGCCGTCGTCGTTCCTCAGGACAACCGGCGGGACGCCGGGGTTCTCGCCTTCACCGCGCACTCCGTCGTCTTCACGGACGAGGATCCCGCCTGGGTGTACGCGATGCTGGCGGCCACCCCCGCCGATCCGCTGGCCGCGGCCATGCACCCGTCCTTCCTGGGCGCCCTCCTGACCCGTACCGGTCGCCGTACCGACACCGTCGATGTGCTGGCCGTGGCGGGTCCGCTGCCGGGGGCGCCCGGGGCCGCGCTCACGGAGGTCGGGGATCCCTCGCATCCCCGGGTCGTCAGCTCCCTGCGGCGGCGGGACGGGGTGCGGGTGTGGGAGGACGGGGAGGGCGGGGTGCTGGTGCTGGGGCGCGGGGTCGGGGGGCGGCTGGAGGTCGCGGTGGAGGTGGCCGAGGGGGCGCGGCGGCGGGGAGCGGGGCGGCGGCTGGTGACCGAGGCGCGGCGGCTGTCCGGGGGTGAGCCGGTGTGGGCGCAGATCTCGGCGGGGAACGCCCGCAGCCTGCGGGCGTTCCTGGCGGCCGGTTACCGTCCGGTGGGGTCGGAGGCGCTGTTCACCGAGGAGTGAGGAGCAACGGGTCAGCGGTCGGCCACGCGCATCTCGAACCAGGTGGTCTTGCCGCGGGGCAGCAGATCCACGCCCCAGCGGTCGGCGAGTTTGTCGACCAGGAACAGGCCCCGGCCGCTGATGTCGAGTTCCTGGACCGGCATCAGACAGGGCAGGCCGCGGGACGGGTCGCGGACCTCGACGCGGATCCAGCCCCGGCGCCGGCGCATCCGCAGGCCGAAGATCCGGGCACCGGTGTGCCGTACGGCGTTGCCGACGAGTTCGGAGACCAGCAGGACGGCGTCCTCGGTGAGCTTGGGGGTGCAGCCCCATTCGCGCAGCACGACCACCTGGGCGAGCCGGCGGGCGGTGGCGGCGGACTCGGGGCGGGAGGGGAGGGCGACCTCGGCGACGGTGGGATTGCCGAACAACTCCATGGCCCTGAGCGCCCGTTCGTCCTCGACCGCGGGCGACCAGCGCGCCGCGGTCGCACGGCCGTGTCCCCGCGGCTGTTCGATGCCGTCCAGCCCCGCCATGGACCCATCATGGCCGTCCGGTGGACCGGGCGTGGCCGTTCCGGTGGAATACGCCGCCCGGAACTTATCGTTCCGGTGCTGTCGATCGGCATATGCCGTCGGCAGTTCGGGCTCCGGCAGGGCCCGTCCGACCTGCGGAGACGGCTCGGAGGATGGCAACAAGCGGTCTCCCTCGACACGGCAGGCTTAAGGCTGCCTTAAGGCTGCCATAAACCGCCCCATCGAGGGACCCGGAATGAGACATCGCGTCAATTGCAAGCCCCGCGAAGCCCCTTGAGCACGGACTTCAGAGGAACTTCGCCTTGCCGGGGCCGTCCTGGACGAAGCTGCGCATCCCCCGCTCCCGGTCCTCGGTGGCGAACAGCCCGGCGAACCAGGTGCGCTCCACCGCGAGCCCGGTCTCGATGTCCGTCTCCAGCCCGCTGTCCACCGACTCCTTCGCCGCGCGCAGCGCCAGCGCCGGGCCCTTGGCGAGCCGGGCGGCCCAGGCGTGCGCCTGCTCGTAGACCTCGGCGGCGGGGACCACCCGGTCCACCAGACCGAGGGTGAGCGCCTCGTCGGCCCGCACCTGACGGCCGGTGAAGATCAGGTCCTTGGCCTTGGACGGGCCGATCAGCCGGGCCAGCCGCTGGGTGCCACCGGCGCCCGGGATCAGCCCGAGCAGGATCTCCGGCTGGCCCAGCTTGGCGTTGTCCCCGGCGATCCGGTAGTCCGCGCACAGGGCGAGTTCGCAGCCGCCGCCGAGCGCGTACCCGGTGACGGCGGCCACCACCGGCTTGGGGATCCGGGCGACCGCGGTGAACGACTCCTGGAGGGCCCGGGAGCGCAGGACCATCGCGGTGTGGTCCATGTTCTCCATCTCCTTGATGTCCGCGCCGGCCGCGAACACCTTCTCGCCGCCGTAGATCACCACCGCGCGGACGTCGTCGCGGGCGGTGGCCTCCTCGGCCAGCACCTTGAGCCGGTCCTGGGTGGCGACGTCCAGCGCGTTCATGGGCGGACGGTCGAGGCGGAGTGTGCCGACGCCTTCGGCGACTTCGAGATTCACGGTCATGGGAGCAGGTTAACGGCGCCTAACGGGCCGGGCCCGGTGCGGTCGGTCACACCGGGCCCGGGTCCCGCCGGCGGGCGCTACGCCGTCCAGTCCGCCCAGGACATGTTCCAGCCGTTGAGACCGTTGTCCGGGGCGATGGTGTCGTCGTTGGACTTCTTCACCACGACCACGTCCCCGAGCATCGAGTTCTCGAAGAACCAGGCGCCCGGCGCCTTCTCGTCCCAGGCGCCCTTGACGTCCCGCAGGCCGATGCAGCCATGGCTGACATTGCGGTTGCCGAAGGCGCTGCCGCCCCAGTAGTTGCCGTGGATGAAGGTGCCGGAGTCGCTCAGCCGCATCGCGTGCGGTACGTCCGGGATGTCGTACTCGCCGTCGTAGCCGACGGTGGCGCCGTCCATCCGGGTCTCGACATGCTTCTCGGTGATGACCATCTGCCCGTTCCAGGTCTCGTAGCCGGGCGCGCCGGTGGTGACCGGGAGGGTCTTGACTACCTTGCCGTCCCGCTTGACCTCCATGGTCAGCTTCTTGGCGTCGACCACGCTGATCTGGGAGCGGCCGATGGTGAAGTCGACGGTCTTGGCCTGCTCCCCGTAGACACCGGGGCGGCCCTCGACGCCGTCCAGGCCGAGCCGGACGGTGACCTTGGTGCCGGGCTTCCAGTACTCCTCGGGGCGGAAGTCGAGGCGGTCGTTGCCGAACCAGTGGCCCTGGACGTCGACGGCCGGTTCGGTGGTGATCTCGATGGCCTTCTCGACGGCCGCCGGGTCGGTGATGCCCCGGTCGAAGCGGATCGAGAACGGCATCCCGACGCCGACCTTCGAGCCGTCCTCGGGGGTGAAGGTGCCGGTGAAGGTGGCCTTCGGGGTGAGGGTGGTGAAGCGGGACTCCCGGGTCGCGCTGCGCCCCTCGGCGTCCTCGGCGACCGCCCGCACCTGATAGGTGGTGGCGGCGGCAAGATGGCGGGACGGTGTCCAGGAGGCGCCGTCCGCGGCTATCTTCCCGTCGACCTCGGCGCCCTCGGCGTCCGCCACGACGACCTCGGTCAGCTTGCCCCCGGCGGCCGTGACCTTGAGGTCGCCGCTGGTGTCCACCGCCTCGGCGCCGTTCTTCGGGGCGATCGAGACGACCGCCCGTGACTCCTTGCTCTGCGCGGCCGTGGAGTCCTTGCCGTCGCCCTTGCCCTCGTCGGTGCCCGGTCCCGGCTCCGACCCGCCGCCGCAGGCGGTCACGGTCAGCAGCAGCACACCCGCCAGCAACGCTCCCGCGCGCGCCCGCGCCCGGTGTGCCCCGCGTGTGCGCGCCCCGACCGACGCCCCCGATATCGGTCCCGCTGTCAAGTTCTCTCTCCCCTTCCCAGGTGTCCCCGGGCTCCCCGGGTTCTCCCGGGTCCCCTGGACCCCGGGCCGGCGCGTCCCACGCGCGCTGGCCGCATCGTAACCACAAGGTCAGGAGGGCCGGACGGGCGCGAAGGTCACCGTTTCGTCCCAAACCCGGGACCGAACCCGGGACCCAACCCGGGGGCCGACCCGGGACCGACCCCGGGGCCCAACCCGGCGGCCGGGCGGCTCACTTCAGGGCGCTGCCCGCCGTCCACCGCTGCCATCCCATGTTCCAGCCGCCGAGGCCGTTGTCGGGAGCCACCGTCCGGTCCTTGCTGTGCACGACCTCGATGACATCGCCGACGAGGGTGCGGTCGAAGAACCAGCCCGCCGGGGTGTCCCCGGCGCCGCCCTTCACATCGCGCAGCCCGACACAGCCGTGACTGATGTTGGTGCGGCCGAACACCGAGGCGTCCGCCCAGTAGTTGCCGTGCAGGAAGGTGCCGGAGTCGGTCAGCCGCAGGGCGTGCGGCACATCCGGGATGTCGTACTCGCTCTTGCCGTCGGACTTCTTGAAGCCGACGCTGGCCCCGTTCATCCGGGTGATCTCGAACATCTCGGAGACCACCATCCGGCCGTTGTAGGTGGTGGACTTCGGGCCGCCCGCGGTGACCGGCACGGTGGCGAGGAGCGCGCCGTCGCGGCGCACCTCCATGGTGTGGGCGGCGGCGTCCACCCGGGAGACCTGGCTGCGGCCGACGGTGAAGGAGACCGTCTTGCGCTGGAGCCCGTACACCCCCGGGGCGCCCTCGACATCGCGCAGGGCGAGTTCGACGGTGACGCGGGTGCCGGGGGTCCAGTAGCGCTCGGGGCGGAAGTCGAGGCGTTCGGTGCCGAACCAGTGCGGGCGGATCTCCACGGGCGGGTCGGCGGTGACCCTGATGGCCCGTTCGACCTCCGCGCGCCGGGTGATCTCCCGGTTGAAGGCGATGGAGACGATCATTCCGGTGCCGACCGTGGAGCGGTGCTCGGGCGCCACATAGCCGATGAAGCGTTCGGCGGGGACCTCGGTGGTGAAGCTGGTGCGGCGGGCGGTGCGGCGGCCGGAGCCGTCGACGGCGACCGCGTCGACGGTGTAGCGGGCGGCGAGCGCGAGCCGGGGCTCCTCCGGGTGCCAGCCGCGGCCGTCGGGGGTCAGCCGCCCGGGGACCTCACCGGCCTCGGCGTCCTGGGTCCGGACCACCCGGACCGACTCCAGCCGGCCCTCGTTCACCCGGACGGCGAGGGGGGAGAGGGCCTCCACGTCCTCCGAACGGTCGTCTGGGGTGATGCGGATGATGTCATGAGGGGCGGGTGGTCTGCCCAGCATCTCGTCGATCGCGGAGCCGTTCGCGGTGCAGCCGGCGGCCGTGGCCAGCAGCGCGGCGCAGGTCAGAAGGGCCGCCAGAACGGCGCTCGCGCGCCGCGCGCGCCCGGGTACGTGCTTCACGAATGTGCACAACGAGCATGCCGGCCCCGGGGAAACGTGAGTGCGAGCCGCTCGCTGGGCAGAACATGGGGGGAAGACGACGTGACGGGACGCCCGGACGGGACGCCGGGACCCCGGCCGACCGCGTCGCGCGATGAGCCGCGGGAGGGCCGACGTGTCCAGCGCAGCCGAGCAGAAGACGGTGGCGGAGCAGCAGCCCGCCGGAGTGCGGGAGATCCGGGAACGGCTCCGGCCGCCGGGGGTGCCGGTGCGGCCGGGCTCCCCGACGCCGCTGGGGGCCCGGTTCCGGCCGGGGGCGGAGGGGGTGGCGGGCACCAACTTCGCGCTGTGGGCGGGCGGGGCGGAGGCGGTGGAGCTGTGCCTGTTCGACGCGGACGGGCGCGAGACCCGGGCGGCCCTGACGGAGCTGACGCACGAGATCTGGCACGGCTTCGTCCCCGGCGTCATGCCCGGCCAGCGCTACGGCTACCGGGTGCACGGCCGCTGGGACCCCTGGACCGGCGCCCGCTGGAACCCGGCGAAGCTGCTCCTGGACCCGTACGCCCGCGCGGTGGACGGCGACTTCGCGCTGCCGCCCGAGGTGTACGGGCATGTCCGGGACTGGCCCCAGCAGCAGATCGCCGACACCGTGCGCGACGACCGGGACTCGGCGCCGTACGTCCCGAAGGGCGTCGTCGTCCACGATGACGACGACTGGGCGGACGACCGGCGGCCGAAGACGCCCTGGGCGGACTCGGTGATCTACGAACTGCATGTGCGCGGCTTCACCAAGCTCCACCCCGGCATCCCCGAGGAACTGCGCGGCACCTACGCCGGGCTGGCCCATCCGGCGGCGATCGAGCACCTGGTGTCGCTGGGGGTCACGGCGGTGGAGCTGCTGCCGGTGCACCAGTTCGCGCACGAGGACCATCTGCTGCGCCGGGGCCTGACCAACCACTGGGGCTACAACTCCATCGGCTACTTCGCCCCGCACGCCGGATACGCGGCCACCGGGACCGCCGGGCAGCAGGTCGGGGAGTTCAAGCGGATGGTGCGGGCGCTGCACGCGGCCGGGATCGAGGTGATCCTGGACGTCGTCTACAACCACACCGCCGAGGGCGGCGAGCTGGGCCCCACCCTCTCCCTCAAGGGCGTCGACAACCGCGGCTACTACCGGTTGCAGCAGGACGCCCGCCGCTACACCGACTACACCGGCTGCGGCAACACCCTGCACGTCGTCCAGCCGCAGGTGCTGCGGCTGATCACCGACTCGCTGCGCTACTGGGTCACCGAGATGGGCGTCGACGGCTTCCGCTTCGACCTCGCGGCGGCGCTGGCCCGCTCGATGCACGATGTCGACATGCTCTCCCCGTTCCTCGCGGTGATCGCGCAGGACCCGGTGCTGCGCCGGGTGAAGCTGATCGCCGAGCCGTGGGACGTGGGCGCGGGCGGCTATCAGGTGGGCGCGTTCCCGCCCCTGTGGACCGAGTGGAACGACCGCTACCGGGACACCGTGCGCGACTTCTGGCGCCATGCGCTGCCGGATGTACGGGAGATGGGGTACCGGCTGTCCGGGTCCAGCGATCTGTACGCCTGGGGCGGGCGGCGCCCGTACGCCTCGGTCAACTTCGTCACCGCGCACGACGGGTTCACCCTGCGCGACCTGGTGTCCTACGAGCGCAAGCACAACGAGGCCAACGGCGAGGGCAACCGGGACGGCACGAACGACAACCGCTCCTGGAACTGCGGCGCCGAGGGCGAGACCGACGACCCGGAGATCACCGCGCTCCGACGCCGTCAGCTCCGCAACCTCCTCACCACGCTGCTGCTGTCCACAGGCGTGCCGATGCTGGTCGCGGGCGATGAACTGGGCCGCACCCAGGACGGCAACAACAACGCCTACTGCCAGGACAACGAGACCGGCTGGCTGGACTGGTCCCTGCTCGCCGACCCGGACTGGCGTGCCCTGTACGGGCTGACCGCCCGGCTGATCGCCCTGCGCCACCGGCATCCGGTGCTGCGCCGCCGGGCGTTCTTCTCCGGGCGGGCCCATTCGGCGGACGGGCTGCGCGACCTCGCCTGGTTCACCGCGCGGGGCACGGAGATGACGGAGGGCGACTGGTACGCCCCCGCCGCCACGCTGGGCATGTACCTCTCCGGCCGGGACATCCCCGGCCGGGACGGCGACGGGGCGCCGATCCTGGACGACAGCTTCCTCGCGGTGCTGCACGCGGGCGCGGACCCGGTGGAGTTCGTGCTGCCGGGCCCGCCGTGGGCGGCGTCGTACGAGGTGGTGGTGGACACGTCGAGGGAGGACCAGGAGACGGCCCCGGGGGTGCTGCTGCCCGCGGGGGTGGGGGTGGAGGTACCGGGGCGGACGGTGCTGCTGCTGCGGGTGGCGGGGTGAAGGGGGCGCGCGCCTAGCGTGTGCTCCGGCCCAGGAGGCTCTAGGGAGTGGTGCGGCCCAAGATGCCCCGCTCGTACGCCACCGCCACCGCCGCCGCGCGGTCCTTCACGCCGAGCTTGGTGTAGAGGTGGGTCAGATGGGTCTTGACCGTGGCCTCGCTGATGAACAGGGCGCGGGCGATCTCCCGGTTGGAGGTGCCCTTGGCGACCAGGGCGAGGACCTCGCGCTCGCGGGCGGAGAGCCGTTCGTCGGCGGGGGCGCGGACGGCGGAGACCAGCCGGGAGGCGACCGCCGGGGAGAGCACCGTACGGCCCTCGGCGCAGGCGCGGACCGCGGTGAACAGGTCGTCGCGGGGGGCGTCCTTGAGGAGGTAGCCGGTGGCGCCCGCCTCGATGGCGGGGAGGGTGTCGGTGTCGGTGTCGTAGGTGGTGAGGACGAGGATCTTCGCGCGGGTGCCGCGCCGGGTCAGTTCGGCGATGGCGGCGACCCCGCCGCCGCCGGGCATGCGGAGGTCCATGAGGATCACGTCGGGGTCGAGGGCGAGGGCGCGGGAGACCGCCTCGACGCCGTCGGCGGCCTCGCCGAGGACGGTGAAGCCGGGCGCGGTGTCGAACATGCCGCGCAGCCCGTCGCGGACCACGGGGTGGTCGTCCACGACGAGCAGGGTGATCGCGGGGGCGTCGTCAGGGCTGCTCATGGCGGACCAACGGTACGCGAGCCGACAGGGCGGTGCCGCCGCCCGGTTCGGACTCGACGGCGAACGATCCGGCGATCCGGTCGGCGCGGGCGCGCATGCCGTCCAGGCCGAAGCCGCCGGTGCGGGTGCGACCGGGCAGCGCGGCCGGGTCGAAGCCCCGTCCGTCGTCGCGGATGTCGAGGACGACCTCGTCGCCCATGTAGGAGAGGGTGACGCCGACCCGGGAGGCCGCCGCGTGCCGGGCGGCGTTGGACAGGGCCTCCTGGGCGATCCGCAGCAGGGTCGCGGACACCTCGTCGTGAAGGTGCTCGGCGGTGCCGGTGACGGTGAACCCGGCCCGGACGCCGGTGCGGTCGCCCCAGTCGGCGACGGTCTTCTTCAGCGCCTCGGGGAGCCCGTCCCCGGCGAGGGCGACGGGGGCGAGGTTGTGCACCGAGCGGCGGGCCTCGCCGAGGCTGTGCCGGGCGAGGTCGGCGGCGCGGTCCAGATGGGTGCGGGCGAGGCCCGGGTCGGGGGTGCCGGCGACGACCTGGAGCTGGGCGATGATGCCGGTCAGGCCCTGGGCGATGGTGTCGTGGATCTCGGCGGCGAGGCGGCGCCGCTCATCGGCGACCCCGGCCTCGCGGGCCTGCACCAGCAGTTGGGCGTGCAGGGCCCGGTTCTCGTCGAGGGCGCGGGTGAGGGCCGCGTTGGTGCGTTCCAGCTCGGCGATGGTGGCGGCCCGCGCCTTGGCGCGTTCCTCCTCCTTCTCGGAGATGTGCCCGATGACCAGGTAGAGCACGGTGTTGGCGGCGACCAGCGCGGCGAGCACCACGAGGTGCGCGGGGCCGCGCAGGGGCAGTCCCCCGCCCTGGGCCAGCGAGACACTGACGGCGGTGATGAACACCCCGAACCGCTGGCCGCCGCGGCCCTCGATCAGTTCGGCCACGTCGAAGAGGCCGATGGCGGCGGCGAAGGCGAAGAACGGGTTCAGCCAGATCAGGGTGAGCGTGATGCCCCAGCGCAGCAGGAAGAAGGCCAGGCCGAGCGGGGAGGGGGTGAGCGGGCGCCCGGCCTGCGCGGCGCGGCTGCGGGCCCGGTCGAAGCTCTCCTGGAGCACCACCGAGGTCACCACCAGCGCCCCGGCGGCCCAGCGTTCGGCGGTGCCCGGCATCAGGTCCGGGGCGGTGACCGCGGACATCACCGAGCCCACGGCGAGCAGTCCGTAGGGCCCCCAGCGGCGGAACCGCTCCCAGCGCCGTTCGATGTCCCGGTCCGAGTCGTCGGAGTCGTTCGAGTCGTCCGAGTCGGTCATCCGTCCAGTCTGCGGGGTCTGCCCGGCCCGCCCTGTCCAGTTCATCCGCCCTATCCGCCTTGTTCTCTTCATCTGCGGTCGCCTACTCCCAGCGGAACCAGCGCACCGCCGCCACCGACAGCACCACCGTCCAGGCCGTCATCACCAGCAGCGGGACCCCGCCGGGCCAGTCGCCGCGGGCGGCCTGGCCGAGGGCCTCGGCGGCGGCACCGAACGGGGTGCAGCGGACGATGTCGGCCAGCAGGTCCGGCATGGCCTGCGCCGGCACCCACACCCCCGCGCAGAACATCATCAGGAACTGCACCGCCGTACCGAT
This sequence comes from Streptomyces sp. NPDC004610, assembly GCF_040609715.1. Taxonomy (NCBI): domain Bacteria; kingdom Bacillati; phylum Actinomycetota; class Actinomycetes; order Kitasatosporales; family Streptomycetaceae; genus Streptomyces; species Streptomyces sp. NPDC004610. Next base: position 120,163 of record NZ_JBEXLA010000027.1, read on the forward strand.
CGCGCCCGCGATCCGTGCGTTCGGGGCGACGGCCGAGATCACCCCGCCCAGGGCGAGCGAGACCAGGACGGCGAGGAGCAGGGCGAGGAGGTAGCCGAGAGGCTGCCCGGGGAGGGCGACGTCGTAGACGAGGCGGCCGAGGAGGAGGGGGAGGAGGGCGGCGAGCAGCCCGGCGAGTCCGTGCACCAGCATGTGCGAGGTGAGCAGGGCGGTGGGGCGGACGGGGGTGGTGGACATCCGGCGCAGGACGCCCTGTTCGCGGTAGGCGGTCAGTCCGGCCGGGAACGCCTGGATCCCGGCGACGATCACCCCGAGCAGGACGGTGACGGCCACATAGATGTCGATCAGGCGCAGTCCGCCGAGGCCGTCCTCGGGCTCGCGGAACGCGGGGACGGCACCGACGAGGGCCAGCAGCAGGGGCGGGAAGGCGAGGATCCAGAAGAGGGCGCCGGGTTCGCGGGCGAACAGCCGGGCCTCGGTGCGCAGGACGGCGGTGCTCATGAGGGGTTCTCCGTGAGGTCCAGGAAGGCGTCGTCGAGGGTGGCCTCGCCGACGCGGAGCTGATGGGCGGTGATCCGGCGGCGGGCGAGCAGGGTGAGCACGGCGTCGACGGTGGTGTCGGTGCCGGTGAGGGTGATGCGGCCGGCGCGCTCCGCGACGGAGACCAGCTCGGGCAATTGGTCCAGTTCGCGCAGTTCTTCCGGATCCAGGGGCCGGGACGGGGTGAAGCTGAGGACCGTGCCGCCCGCCGAGCGGCGGATCAGGCCCTCGGGGGTGTCCAGGGCGGCGACCCGGCCGCGGTCGATCACCGCGATCCGGTCGCAGAGCCGCTGGGCCTCCTCCATGAAGTGGGTGACCAGCAGCACGGTGACGCCCCGGGCGCGGATGTCCTCGATCAGCTGCCAGGTGTCGCGGCGGGCGCGCGGGTCGAGTCCGGTGGTGAGTTCGTCCAGGACGAGGATCCGCGGGTCGCCGATCAGGGCGAGCGCGATGAACAGCCGCTGCTGCTGGCCGCCGCTGAGCTTGGCGAACGGCACGGTGAGCCGGTCGGTGAGGCCGAGGCGGCCGGCGAGGGGGCGCCAGTCGACGGGGCGGGGGTAGAAGGAGGCGTACAGGTCGAGGGCCTCGCGGACGGTGAGCTTGGCCTGGAGGCGGCTGGTCTGGAGCTGGGCGCCGAGCACCTGGGCGACCTGGGTGTGCTGGGTCACGGGGTCGAGTCCGGCGACCCGGACCCGGCCGCCGTCGGGGACCCGGAGGCCCTCGACGCACTCGACGGTGGTGGTCTTGCCGGCGCCGTTCGGGCCGAGGATGCCGAAGATCTCACCCTCCTCGACGCTGAAGGAGACTCCGTCGACGACGGGCCGACCGCCGTAGGACTTGCGCAGTTCGCTGACTTCGATGACGGGCATGCCCCCAGATTCGGGCCGGGGCGGGGTGCGCCGCATCGGACGACCCGCTCGATCCGACATCGGCCGATCGGTTGATACGACTGCCGCCGGAGGGTGGAACGGGGGTGGGTGGGGGGGGTGAGCCGAGGTGGGCGGGGGGGGTGAGCCGGGGTGGGCGGGGGCTGAGCCTGGGGTGGGCGGAGGGCCGGTCCCGGACGGGACGGCAGGCTCAGCCCAGGGCGGGCGGAAGGCTGGTCCCGGCCGGAAGGCGAGCCGAGCCCAGGGCGGGCGGAAGGCTGATCCCGGCCGGAAGGCGAGCCGAGCCCAGGGCGGGCGGAAGGCTGATCCCGGCCGGAAGGCAGGCTCAGCCGGGGGTTGACGGAGGGCTGGTCCCGGGCGGGACGGCAGGCTGAGCCCGGGGCGGGCGGAGGGCCGGTCCCGGACGGGACGGCAGGCTCAGCCCAGGGCGGGCAGAAGGCCGGTCCCGGACGGACGGCGAGCCGAGCCCAGGGCGGGCAGAAGGCCGGTCCCGGACGGACGGCAGGCTCAGCCCGGGGGTTGGCGGAGGGCCGGTCCCGGACGGACGGCGAGCCGAGCCCAGGGCGGGCGGAAGGCTGGTCTCGGGCGGGACGGCAGGCTGAGCCCGGGGCGGGCGGAGGGCCGGTCCCGGACGGACGGCGGGCTCAGCCGGGGGTGGGCGGAGGGCCGATCCCGGGCGGGACGGCAGGCTCAGCCCAGGGCGGGCAGAAGGCTGGTCCCGGCCGGACGACGAGCCGAGCCCGGGGCGGGCGGAAGGCTGAGCCGAGGTGGGCAGAGGGGCGGTCCCGGGTGGGACGGTGGGGTGAGTCGGGGGTACGAGCCGTCCCGTGGTGAGCCGGTGTGTGGGGGCGAACGCGCAGGTCGTAGGACCATTGGCGGAGTCTGCCCGGGGCGAAACCCACTGGGCAGTGTCAGTGGTGAACCGTAGGCTCGCTCCTGATGTCGACGATCCATGCACCCACCGAGGAGCCGCGAGACCGCTCCGCCGTCCGGAGTCTGCTGCGGCTGTGGCCGTTCGTCCGGCCTGTCCGGGCGCGGCTGTTCACCGCCGCCTTCATCGCCGTCGTGGCCTCCTGTACGGGGCTGGTGATCCCGCTCGTCCTGAAGTGGCTGGTGGACGGGCCGGTCACGGACGGGGACACGGCGGGGGTGTGGCTGGGCGCGCTGTATCTGCTGCTGCTCGGGATCGCGGAGGCGCTGCTGTTCGGGCTGCGGCGCTGGCTGGTGGCCCGGCCGCTGTCCCGGGTGGAGGCGGACATGCGGGCCGCGCTGTACCGGCACCTCCAGCGGCTGCCGGTGGCGTTCCACGACCGCTGGGCCTCGGGCCAGTTGCTGTCGCGGGGCACGACGGATCTGATGCTGCTGCGGATGTTCCTCGCCTTCCCGCTGACGTTTCTGCTGGTCAACGGGGTGACCATTCTGGTCGGCGTGATCATCATGCTGCTCCAGGACTGGACGCTCGGGCTGGTGATCCTGGGCCCGGTGATCCCGGTCATCGTCACCTGCGTGATCTTCGAGAAGCGGTACGCGACGGTGGCGCGGCTGGCGCAGGACCAGGTCGGCGATCTGACCACGGTGGTCGAGGAGAGCGTCCTCGGCATCCGGATCATCAAGGGGTTCGGCCGCCATCGCAGCCAGGCGCGGGCGTTCCGGGATCTGTCCCGCACGCTGCGGGGCACGGAGTTGCGCAAGGCGCGGCTGCTGGCGGCGATCTGGGGCGTGATCATCACGCTGCCGGAGCTGGCCATCGGCGCGGCGCTGGTGGTGGGGGTGATCCAGGTCGCGGACGGGGCGCTGTCGGCGGGCACGCTGGTCGCCTTCCTGTCCACCGCGCTCGCGCTGCGCTGGCCGGTCGACTCCATCGGCTTTCTGCTGGCGATGAGCCAGGAGGCGGCGACGGCGACGGAGCGGTACTTCGAGGTGCTGGACGCGGAGCCGGAGTCGGAGTCGGGGACGGGGACGGGCGCTCGGCCGGAGCCGGGGTCGGGGACCGTCAGCGCGTCCGACCCGGCCAAGGGCGGCACCGGCCTGCGCTTCCACGACGTCAGCTTCCGCTACCCCGACGCCCCGCCCGACTCCCCTCCCCTCCTCACCGGCATAGAGCTGCACATCCGGCCGGGCGAGTCGATGGCGCTGGTCGGGGCGACCGGCAGCGGCAAGACCACCCTGACCGCGCTGGTCCCCCGGCTCCATGAGGTCACCGGCGGCCGGATCACCCTCGACGGCGTCGACATCGCCGCGATGCCCCGCGAGGAGCTGCGCGCGGCGGTCGCCGTCGCCTTCGAGGAACCCACCCTGTTCTCGGCCACGGTCGGGGAGAACGTACTGATGGGCGCGGGCGGCCCGGCGGGCGACGCCGAGTTGGACCGGGCGCTGTCCGTCGCCCAGGCCGACTTCGCGCACGCCCTGCCGCAGGGCACCGGCACCGAGGTCGGCGAGCAGGGGCTGAGCCTGTCCGGCGGGCAGCGCCAGCGCCTCGCGCTCGCCCGCGCGGTCGTCGGCCGCCCGCGCTTCCTGGTGCTGGACGACCCGCTGTCCGCGCTGGATGTGCACACCGAGGCCGCGGTGGAGGCGGCGCTGCGGCAGGTCCTCGCCGACACCACCGCCCTGATCGTGGCCCACCGCCCCTCGACGGTGCTGCTGGCCGACCGGGTGGCGCTGCTGTCCGGCGGCCGGATAGCCGCGGTCGGCACCCACCAGGAACTGCTGCGCACGCACCCCGAGTACGCGCATCTGATGTCGGGCGCGGAACCGGCGCGGGCCGAGAAGCCAGAGAAGCCCGACACACTCAAGAAGCCTGAGAAGCCCGAGAAATCCGAGGGCCCCGGGAAGGACGGCGACGCCCGATGACCGCCCCGACGACGGCCACCACCGCCACCGGCCCCGCCCCCGACGACCCCGGTCTCCGCCCCCGCCCCGAGGACTCCGGCGCCGCCGACGCCGTCAACGCCCTCGACGCCTTCGACCAGGACGTCCTGCCCTCCCCGCCGGGTGCCACCGGCCGGCTGCTGCGCTCGCTGCTGGCCCCCATGAAGGCGCGCGTCGCGCTGACCGTCGTCCTCCTGCTCATCGGGCAGGCGGCCGTGCAGGCGGGCCCGCTGCTGGTGGCGTACGCCATCGACCGGGCCGTCCCGGCGCTGCGCGAGGACGGGAACCGGGGGCCGCTGATCGCGGTGGGCGTGGGCTATCTGATCTGCGCGCTGGCGTCCGGGCTGCTCCAGGCGGCGTTCATCAGGGCTGCGGCGCACATCAACCAGAATGTGCTGCTGGAGCTGCGCGGCCGGATCTTCCGGCACGCGCAGGCGCTGAGCGTGGACTTCCATGAGCGGTACACCTCCGGGCGGCTGATCTCCCGCTCCACCACCGATGTGGAGTCCCTGCGCGAGCTGCTGGACGAGGGCCTCCAGGAACTGGTCACGGTCGTCCTGTCGTTCGTCTACATCTCGGCGATGCTGCTCTGGCTGGACCTGGGCCTGGGCGCGGTGGCGGTGCTGTCCTTCGTCCCGCTGTACGGGCTGGTACGGCTGTATCTGCGGCGGGCGGGCCGGATCTACCGCGTTCGGTCCACCGCCATCGCGTCGGTGATCGTGAAGTTCGTGGAGACCATGAACGGCATCCGCCCGGTGCGGGCGTTCCGCCGGGAGGCGGCGAACGAGGCCGACTTCCAGGTGCTGAACCGGCGCCATGAGCGCACCAACGGGGACGCGCTGCTGGAGATGGCCCGCTATGTGGTGGGCTCCCGGCTGATCGCCAACACGGCGGTCGCGGGCATCGTCCTGTGGGGCGCCTACCGGGTGGCGGACGGCGGTCTGGAACTCGGGGTGCTGGCGGCGGCGGTGCTGTATCTGCGGCGGCTGTACGACCCGATCGACCGGCTCGGGATGTTCCTCAACTCGTACCAGTCGGCGGCGGCGTCGCTGGAGAAGATAGCCGGGCTGCTGGCGCAGACCCCGTCGGTGCCGGAGGCAGAGCGGCCCCGTCCGCTGCCGCCGCTGGAGTCGGCCGGGCAGCCGGGCCGCGAGGTGGTCTTCGACGCGGTGCGGTTCGCGTACCGCACGGGCGGCGAGGTGCTGCCCCGCTTCGACCTCACCCTCCCGGCCGGGCAGACCGTCGCCGTGGTGGGCACGACCGGTGCCGGGAAGTCCACGCTGGCCAAGCTGCTGGCCCGGTTCTACGACCCGACCGAGGGCCGGGTCCTGCTGGACGGCACGGACCTGCGCGACCTCGCCGTCCCGGAGCTGCGGCGCGGGGTGGTGATGGTGACGCAGGAGGCGTTCCTGTTCTCCGGCACGGTCGCCGAGAACATCGCCATCGGCCGCCCCGACGCCTCCCGCGCGGAGATCGAGGACGCGGCGAAGGCGATCGGCGCGCACGCCTTCATCACCGCGCTGCCGGACGGGTACGACACGGATGTCCGCAAGCGGGGCGGGCGGATCTCGGCCGGGCAGCGCCAGCTCGTCGCCTTCGCGCGGGCGCTGCTCGCGGACCCGGCGGTCCTGATCCTGGACGAGGCGACGAGTTCGCTGGACGTCCCCGGGGAGCGGGCGGTGCAGCGTGCGATGGCCACGGTCCTCAAGGGCCGTACGGCGGTGGTGATCGCCCACCGGCTGTCGACGGTGGAGATCGCGGACCGGGTGCTGGTGATGGAACACGGCCGGGTGGTGGAGGACGGCACCCCGGCGGAACTGATCGCGGGGGCGGGCCGGTTCGCGGAGCTGCATCGGGCGTGGCGGGAGAGTCTGGTGTGATGGGGGGAGCGGGGGTGCCGACGGGTGGACGGGGTTGGTGTGGCGGGGCCGGGCGTTCTCGTGGAGGGGGCTGGTCCGGTGAACGGCGTTGCTGCTCTGGCGGCCTCGCCCGGACTGGCGGTGCTGGTTCCGGCGACGCTGTGGAATGTGGCCGCGATCCTGGCGCAGGGCACGGCGCTGGTGCTCGCGGTCCGGGCGCGGCGGCGCGACCCGGAGGCCGAGGGCTGGAACCCGTTCGGGCCGCGTTTCCCCCTCGCGGTGAGCGGCGCGGTCGCGGGCTGGGCGGTGTCCTTGCTGTTCACGGGCGGGCTGCCGCTGGGGTCGAGCGCGTTCGCGGTGCTGTGGCCGGCGGCGGCCGGGGTGGCGCTCGGCGAGGCGGCGGGCCGGCGGGCGCCGTCGTGGCCGCGCTGGCCGGGGGCGCTGTTCGCGACGACGGGGGCGCTGCTGCTGGGGCTCGCGCAGGCGGAGTGAACCACGGGCGGCGCGGCTGCCGGAGGGACGGTGTCCCCGCCGCCCCGCGCGGGCGGGACACGGCTGGGAACCACGACGTTGACGCCGCGCCGACCGATAGCGACAGCGACAAGGGCCGGGGTCGGCGTGACGGCGGGCCGGAGGGCGCCATCGTGGCCGCGCCCGCCGAGGGCGTTGACGCCACGCCGGACGAAAGCGGCAAGGGCCCGGGTCGGCCTGACGGCGGGCCGGAGGGCGCCATCGTGGCCGCGCCCGCCGAGGGCGTTGACGCCACGCCGGACGAAAGCGGCAAGGGCCCGGGTCGGCCTGACGGC